>NZ_CP124543.1:5929748-6241840 GCF_029953635.1 Halotia branconii CENA392
ATAAATCTACCTGTAGTGTTATTCAAAAATCAACAGAACATTTAGATAACCATAATTAAGGTAAAGTACCGTGAACTTTATAGGTAGCGAAGAAAATAATTTTTGGCATAGTTTAAATGAACCGATGCCAGAGCAGCTCCCTACAGTTGAAGCTAATGAATTTCTTCCGCACATCGGTAAGTGGATCAATGTCGGTGGAGGGTTTCTACTGTGTATATTTGTAGCAGCTTTGAGTCTTACATCTATTCTCAAATACAAAATTACAGTCAAAGCCCCTGCAACTATCCGACCCATAGGAGAACTGCGGGTTGTGGAATCTGCCATTACTGGAATAGTTGAAAAAATTGGAGTTAAAAACAATCAAGTTGTCACCCAAGGGGAAGTTATTGCTTACGTCGATGATTCTCGTCTGCAAACTCAAAAAAGCCAGCTACAAAACAGTATTCAGCAGAGTAAATTACAACTAAGTCAAATTGATGCTCAACTCAGTGAAATCGATACTCAAATAGCAGCCCAAACAGACCTGATTAACCGCACAATTATCGCCGCTCAAGCTGAGTTAGGAGGTACTCAACGCAACTATGAAGACCAGCAAATCAAAGCTTTAGCTGATATGAACCAAGCAAAAGCCGCATTGACTTTAGCCAAGGTACAACAAGACCGATTACAGCGAGAAAAACTCTTAACAGCAACTGTGCAAGAAACAGAAGTTGCCTTGGCTTTAGCTAAGATGCAGCGAGATAGATTACAGCGAGAAAAACTCTTAACAGCAACTGTGCAAGAAGCAGAAACAGCCTTAAACTTTGCTAAGTTACAACGAGATCGATTGCAGCGAGAAAAAGTATTAACGGCAACTGTACAAGAAGCAGAAGCAGCTTTGACCTTAGCTAAGGTGCAACGAGATCGATTGCAGCCGATAGTAGCATTGGGTGCAATTTCTCGTAATTTTTATGAAGAAAAAGAACAAGCAGTGATCTCTGCTGAGGCTAAGTTAGAAGAAGCCAAAGTTAATGCTAAAAATCTTTTGGAGGACAAAGAACAAGCAGTAGTATCTGCTAAAGCCAAGTTAGAACAAGCTAAAGCTAATGCTAAAAATCTTTTAGAAGAAAAAGATCAGGCGGTGATCTCTGCCGAAGCCAAGCTAGAACAAGCCAAAGCTAATGCTAAAAATCTTTTAGAAGAAAAAGACCAAGCCCTAACCATCGCCCAAACTAATCTAGAAAAAGCTCAAACCGCGATTAATCCCAGTAATGCAGCGGTTACAGTAGTATCTGAACAAATTAAGCAAGAACGAGCCAAGGGTGAAGCTACCCTAGCCGCTTTGAAAAAAGAAAGAGAAACTTTACTCCAACAACGCCTAGAATTTCAAAAGCAATTCACTAGTACTGTTAAAGACCTACAACAAGTAGAAAATGACCTGAACAAGACTGTAATTCGCGCTCCGATCGCTGGGACTGTACTGCAATTAAAACTTCGCAACCCTGATCAGGTAGTCCAACCCAGTGAAGCTATTGCTCAAATTGCTCCTCTAAATGCCCCAGTAGTGATTAAAGCAGAAGTAACAGCTCAAAATATTGACAAAGTAAAAGCAGGTCAAAAAGTCCAGATGCGGGTTTCTGCTTGCCCCTATCCAGACTACGGCACTCTCAAAGGAACCGTCAAAACAATTGCACCAGATGCCTTACCAACTGCCCAAAATAGTGCAGCACCCAACACATCACAAGCGGCTACCTACGAAGTCATGATTGAACCGCAAACCTTAAATGTAGGTAGAGGCGATCGCCACTGCGATCTCAAGCCAGGCATGGAAGGTCGAGCCGATATTATTTCCCGTGAAGAAACAGTGCTTCAATTCATACTCCGCAAAGCCAAATTAATCACCGATTTTTAATTCCGGCGTTGCTGAATCGAAGCATGAACTTGAAAAACTCAAAATCAAAAACTCTTAACCTTTGCGCCTTTGCGCCTTTGCGTGAGACAAATTCATATGTTGAATCTATTCAAAAAAAACTATCAGACTGTTTTACAGCTGAGCGAAGAAGACTGCGGAGCAGCTTGTCTAGCGGCGATTTGTAAACACCACGGTCGGTTTTTAAGCATCAATCGTAGCCGAGAAGTAGTAGGAACTGGGCAACTAGGAACTACTATGTTGGGACTAAAACGAGGATGTGAAACTCTAGGGTTTAACGCTAGAGCTGTTAAAGCTTCGCCAGCCATCATCGACAAAATCAAAGAAATTCAGCTGCCAGCGATTATCCATTGGCAAGGCTACCACTGGGTTATTTTATATGACCAACAAGGCAAAAACTATGTCATAGCTGATCCTGCTGTGGGCATCCGTTACGTCAGTAAAGAAGAGTTAAAAACAGCTTGGAATGGGGTGATGCTCTTACTAGAGCCAGATCCAGACCGCTTTTATGAGCAACCTAAAGAAGAAGCTAAAGGTGGTTTAGGACGCTTTTTTAAGCGGATTCTGCCTTATCGTGGATTGTTAACTCACGTTTTAATGATCAACGTTGTTTTGGGTCTACTTGCGCTGGGTACTCCCATCTTGATCCAAATCCTCACCGATGATGTATTGGTGCGCGGAGATACCCAATTACTAACTGTTGTAGTGTTGGCTGTTATGGTTATGACCTTGTTCAGCAGTAGTTTACGATTACTGCAAGCCACCATGATTGCTCATTTTGGTCAGCGGCTGCAATTAGGGCTAGTCTTAGAGTTTGGGCGAAAAATTCTGCAATTGCCCTTAAATTACTACGAAGCCCGCCGTAGTGGCGAAATTAGTAGCCGACTGCGAGATATCAATGATATTAATCAGTTAGTATCGCAGATTGTGGTTCTATTGCCCAGTCAGTTTTTTGTTGCTGTGATTTCTTTCAGCTTCATGTTGTTTTATAGCTGGAAGTTGACCCTAGCAGTTATCTTTATTGGTACTTTAATCGCCTTATCCACCCTACCTTTTTTACCTATTCTCCAACAAAAAACTCGTAGTCTTTTGGTTTTGAGTTCTGAGAATCAAGGTGTTTTAGTAGAAACATTCAAAGGCGCACAGGTACTCAAAACTACCAATGCTGCTCCCCAATTTTGGGATGAATTTCAAAGTCGTTTTGGTCGCCTTGCTAATCTCACTTTCGGCACTACCCAAATTGGTATTATCAATAATACTGTTGCGAATTTTCTTTCCACCATTGGCGGTATTATTTTACTGGGTATAGGAAGCATCCTAGTGATTCAAGGAGAATTAAGCATCGGTCAGCTGCTAGCTTTTAACGCCCTACAGATTAACGTTTTGAATTTAATTGACACTTTAGTTGGCTTAACTGATGAATATTTTCGCTCTCAAACAGCCATCTCCCGCCTCTTAGAAGTGATTGATGCTACACCAGAAGTAGTGGGAGGTAGTCAAAAGCCAATTGCCCAAATCCCCGGTGACGCAGATATTCGTTGTTCTCATCTCACATTTCACCATCCTGGCAGAGTTGACTTATTAGAAGATTTTTCCATCAAACTGCCTGGAGGCCAAGTCATTGCTTTGATTGGAAAATCTGGCTGTGGTAAAAGTACTTTAGCAAAACTAATAGGAGGCTTATATCAACCAGATTCTGGCAATATTCGGATTGGTTTTTATAACATTCAAGATATTTCTCTAGATTGTCTGCGACAACAAATCGTTTATGTACCCCAAGAACCGCATTTCTGGAGTCGCTCAATTTTAGAAAATTTCCGCTTAGGAACGCCTTATATATCTTTTGAAGAAGTTGTCAAAGCTTGCCAAATTGCTGATGCAGACGGCTTTATCAGTCAACTTCCGAATAACTATCAAACTGTCTTAGGAGAATTTGGCGCAAATCTTTCTGGCGGACAAAGACAAAGATTAGCGATCGCCAGAGGAATCCTCACAGATCCACCTATACTGATTTTAGATGAAGCAACTGCGGGATTAGACCCAGTTAGCGAATCTCAAGTACTAGATCAGCTCTTACAATCCCGCAAAGGCAGAACTACAATTTTAATCACCCATCGACCCAGCGTTATCAATAGGGCAGATTGGATTGTACTATTAGATAAAGGTCAAATACAAATGCAAGGCACTCCAGAGAATTTCCTCTCGCAACCAGGAGAGCATTTGCAGTTTTTATCATTGTGAAAATTTTACTTGAAATATAGTAGTAGCGCGACAAGTTTAAAATGTTTAATTCATCAGATTGAAAAACCAACATTCAATCATGATTGATTACTCAACCCAACAACTTATACTAGACGCGCTAGTAGGTTGGGTTAAGCGACAGCGAAACCCAACAAAGTATTACTCTACGCATTTTTAATTTCTAATCTTGATACCAATTAAAAAAAAACATAAGTTCGATGGAACTAAAAAATGGCAGGAGGCAGTGCATGTAAGTCTTTTGGGCAAATAAGTGTAAGCAGTCAGCCCTACCATCACATTAACCAAAAAGTTAAATGGACTACGATATTTTTGAATTGACAGATCACTAGCGAGGATGAAATTCCACTTCCCGTTCTAAAATTGTCAAATTGTAGTTACCAAAGAAATCATGACCTAGTAACCCAATACCTGCTTTTGGAGCGATCGCTACTTCAAGATTATTGGCTATAACTCCACCTACAGCAATAGAGTTGACTTTACTAGTAGAAAATTGTACTTGGCTACCATCTGCTATTTGGGCTTTCATCAAACCTGTGGGTTCGAGTTTGAGTGTACTCGCCATACCAAGAGTAATCAAAGTACCACTAGCGCCTGTATCTACAATCATCTCAAAAGTTTGCTTGTCATTAAAAGTGACATCAATTATGGGAGTTCCACCAAGGCGGCGTTTAATGGGAACTCGAAAAACTCTGTTGTCTAAAGGTGCTGAATCTGAAGGTGCTTTTGTAGTACTACAAAGTTTTGCTAGTCTCACAGTTCTCCCAGCAGAGTTAATCATAAAACACGCTCCTGGATCTTCGGCCATAGCACGATGGAGAAATGCTAAAGATATCAA
The DNA here is from genome assembly GCF_029953635.1 of Halotia branconii CENA392. Classification (NCBI taxonomy): domain Bacteria; kingdom Bacillati; phylum Cyanobacteriota; class Cyanophyceae; order Nostocales; family Nodulariaceae; genus Halotia; species Halotia branconii. The sequence goes on from NZ_CP124543.1 coordinate 5,934,755, forward strand.
CGTTGGTATTGCCGCTATCACAGCTAGATTACTAATTTTAATCCAACGTTTACAAGCACTCTTCATTTTATCTTGCTCTCCAATATTTTCTATTTTTGCTAGTCATTAGTAATCACAAATAATATGAAAACGTAATATTAATTAACCCCTGGTTAAATAACTAGAGGATAATAAATATTATGTAGATTTTTTGGCTTTGGTATTATTCAGGATATATATAAAGATTTTTTTATTTTTTCATATATTTTTATAAGATGAAATCACACCTTACTAAATACATCCTACCTGTAATTACTAATAGATAAATTGAAGATTAGGTAAAGACATGATGAAACTACTTAAGCTACAACCAAAAGCTTAATAAATAGTTGTATTCCCAAAACTGAAAAACCAGATTTGGGAGTGCGTTACGCCAACTTACTAAGATATAGGGTATGATCAAATAATTACGAATTAGTAATTACTTGGTGTCATAGTCCCCACCTAGAAGCACTATGAATTACGTAAAGCCTGCGGCATAGCTGCGCTGAGATGTAGCGGTGCGTAGCCCATTATTAGTTACGAATTATGTTAACTCTTTTAATACTCTGCGATCGCTCTACTACTCTGTCAAGATAATTTTGCTGGGTTAATGTGAAAAAGTCCAGTTCTTTTCTCCCCCTACTTCCCCTGCTTCCCCTGCTTCCTCTGCTTCCCCTGCTTCCCCTGCCTGCCTCCACCTGTTATTTTTGGGTTGACAGACCACTACTGTATCAACTCTCCAACCTCGAAAGTTTTCCCTTCTACTGTTACTTGATCGCCTGATACTAATTTCCGTCCTCGCCGAGTTTCAACTGTATCATTAACTTTGACACCACCATCAAGAATCATCAGTTTGGCTTGCCCTCCAGTTGAGGCTATACCCACTAACTTTAAAAACTGGTCGAGTTTAATCATGTTGTTAGTTGTTGAAAGTAATTCACGCTGCATCACAACTTAATTGAATGATGGTATCAATTTTTTGTTGTCTTTATGGCTCTTTAGAATTAATATCACCACCAATAATTGCTTGAAACACATTTGCAAAGAAAAAGAAAAATGCTGCAATTAACAACATGATCATCAAACCTGCAAGAGCAGCGAAGGGAGAAACAATAAATAATAGTAATAACCCAAAGACCAAAATTGTTAATATTGTCTGATTCATGTTTTTTTGCCTGACATAGTTACTAATATTAACATAATCAGTTTAGTCATCAATCCGTCTACAACCAATAGAAGTAATTCGTCTTAATGCTTGAGGATGACTAACTATTCCATCTTTTGATATTGCGTGTAGGCGTATTCCGTCGTCAACATTGCATCGACTAATCCCAGTTCATAATGGCTACTTATTTTGTGACAGGTAAAGTATCAACTTGCTGATTAAGTTCTCGAACTTGTTCGTTTAATTTCCTCTGCCGTTGTAGCAAAATTTCCAAATCTTCCTTTGTTGCTAAATCCTTGCGGTTAGCGGGAATTAGTCGATTTAACTGATTGAGGCACGCATTTAAACCAGCCGCAAATTCATAGCGTGTAACTGGTTGCGAACCTCGATATGTATTGTCAGGATAGCCAGATAAGCAACCTGACTGAGAAGTTGTGTTTCGTCCTTCAGTTGGTGTTTGTGATAGCGTTCTTGATGGATAAGAAAGAATTGTGACTAGTGCCAAAGCACTTAAAATGGTGGATGATATTTTAAACATTGAGCTTAACTATTATTTGTCTACTTATTCACTTTAGCAATTTAAGACTTAATAATTGGCGCTCTTAAGGTAGAAGTAATTTACTTAAAGTTTGCTGCTACATGTATAGCAGTAATAATCGCGTTTTTAATCGCAATATCTTTTTGCGCTAACATAATATTTTCAGCAACAGTGCGCTGAGCAACTACACCGCAAACAGCAGCGGCCGCAAATTTATACACACCACCCATTTTAAATAATGTGCCACATTCCATTTCATAGTTCAAAACATTCAACTGTCGATATTCTTCTGTAATACCTTGTAGCGATCGCATTAAATTGGGATTGGCTGAATCAGTACGTTCTTGTCCTTCATAAAAAGTATCAACTGATGCCGTAATTCCTATGTAGTGTTCAAATTCTAATTCTCGTGCTGCTTTAACTAAGGCGACTGTCAAAAAAGGATCAGCACAAGCAGGATACTCTACAGGCGCAATATCATTGGCTGCACCTTGGCGACACAATGCTGCACTACTAATCACAATACTTCCGACTGGCACATAAGGTTGAATTGATCCGCAAGTCCCGATGCGAATAATTTGCTGGATTCCTACTTGTACCAACTCGTTGACGACAATACTTAAAGAAGACGCACCCATACCACTAGTAATAGATAAAATGGGGCGATCATTGGGTAAATATCCCATGTAGCTATTGAGTCCGCGATTTTCCGACAATAAACGCACATCTTGTAAATGGGTTTGAGCAATTGAACGCGCCCGTTGAGGATCTCCCGATAACAGCGCCATTTTGGGAGGCGATGAACCCAAATCACCTAGCCCAAAACCAATGTGATAGAAGCGTTTATTGGTCATACTAGTAAATGCACTATAGGACTCCTATTTGATTTTTGAACACGATTCAGTACATATCTATCCCTTCTTAACTGTTCCCTGTTTCCTGTTTCCTGTTCCCTACCTAGGGCTTGCTGAAAAAGAAAAAAAAGTTGGTAGTCTGTAGAAGAAAAGACTGTAGAAGTAGATTCAGGTGCAAGGAAAGAAGGTAAAATAGCCCAAAATCCTTGCATCACAGTGGTCAGTTTGAAGACACTGTATCCGAAGTTACCATGTACCGACAATCAGAATCAACTCCAATTCCGCCAGAAAGTTTTAAACTGCCATTTGAGGGAAAATTATCATCTGAGGTAGGCACAGCGATGGGCGAGGACTTGAGGCACATTTTCTCGTTTCCATTGTGCCCGGTAAATTTTCGTTCGGCGGTCAACCTGTTTAACGGCAGATTCAACTGAACCAGAACCAATCGAACAAATTTCTTCAGCTTGATAATATTCGTAGTTAATAATGCGATTGCGATGTTTATCCAGATAATGGCAAAAGTTTTGAGCTTGTTTACCTTTACAATTGGTAAATAGGGCAATAGTAGCGTTAACTTGGCCTTTCCATAGTAGAGCTTGTGCTTGTTTCAAGCGTTTTAGCGAACCCCCAACTTGATGTAAGTTTTCTATCAAATGGAACCAATCAAGTACTTCTCGACACTGTACATCAGGGGCTAGTTGGTCAACAATATTCCAAATTCCATCATGTCCATCACCAACACAAGTAACTGTGTTAGCCAGCGGTTGGTTATTAACCCAATCAATTACAACCTGATTGTCTTGAAAGGACGTTCCAACCATTCCATTGTGATGTAAGCTAATTGCTTTATAGCCAAGCCAAGCGGATATTTCACCTTCAGTAGTGCGAACACGAATGTTTCCACCCCTTCGGGGTTCGCCAGTCCACTTGGCGGCATAGCCGCACGTGTGGCTGGACTCACCATCGACGCTTAATTCTTCAACCAAGTCTTCTTGTATTGGCAATTCAAAGTTTTGACAACGATACCCCAGTTATTAGCTTTGGGTTTAAGTATTGAGCAGATAGCTCAAGCGTTAGGCTTAGACGAACAAATTGTTAGACAAGCTGCACAACCGAAATCCGAAAATAATTGATATTTATTTGAAAGGGCGCAAGACTCTGCACCCCTATATTTGACTCCTAAAGTGGGGGTTAGAGAAGGCGATCGCAGACTCCTGTCCGAGGGGTGATCGCCTTTCTTATATATAAATATAAAATTATACTTAATATTTACTGATTTGCAAATTATTATTAATAACTTCAGAGTTTTAAGAGAAATGAATTAAACAGGTAAACCTTGTCCAAAATTAAGAGTTAAGAACAGAAGATAATTTTATTTTTACTACTTTTTGATTTTTTAAATGTGTTACACATATAACAGACATAACCCTTTAAACTAGTCTTAAGATGATTTGAGTTATTGTTAATAATTAATTTTTATTTATTGAAATATAATTAAAGAAAAAAATATCTTATGCTAGTAAGTAAATATTGATAAACAGGTGAGACTCAACAAGCATTATCACCTACATCATGCATGGTAAACAATAGAAAAACGTGTAGCTAATGACTAACGTACTATGGCTGCAAGGTGGGGCTTGTTCGGGCAACACCATGTCATTTCTTAACGCCGAAGAACCGACAGTTTGTGATTTGATTGCCGACTTTGGTATTAAAGTGCTTTGGCATCCTTCCCTAGGATTGGAATTAGGCGATAACTTGCAAACTCTGCTACGAGATTGCATCTCAGGCAAAATTCCCTTAGATATCTTGGTATTTGAAGGCAGCGTTATTAATGCCCCTAACGGTACAGGCGAATGGAACCGTTTTGCCGATCGCCCGATGAAAGATTGGCTAATAGACCTTGCCCAAGTTGCGAAATTTATCGTCGCCGTGGGAGACTGCGCCACCTGGGGAGGAATCCCCGCTATGTCACCCAACCCCAGCGAATCGGAGGGCTTGCAATTTCTCAAGCGTCAAGAAGGCGGTTTTTTAGGGAAAGACTTCCTTTCTCAAGCCGGATTACCTGTAATCAATATTCCAGGATGTCCCGCCCATCCTGATTGGATAACGCAGATATTAGTAGCGATCGCTACTGGACGCATAGCAGACATTGCCCTAGACGAACTAAATCGTCCCCAAACTTTCTTCAACACTTACACCCAAACAGGCTGTACCCGTAACGTCCACTTTGCTTATAAAGCCTCAACTGCCGAATTTGGTCAGCGTAAAGGCTGCTTATTCTACGACTTGGGCTGTCGCGGCCCCATGACTCACTCATCCTGCAATCGCATCCTCTGGAACCGCGTTTCTTCCAAAACCCGCGCTGGGATGCCTTGTTTAGGTTGTACAGAACCAGAGTTTCCCTTCTTCGACCTCAAACCAGGAACCGTATTTAAAACTCAAACAGTCATGGGGGTTCCCAAAGAACTACCACCAGGAGTCAACAAAAAAGACTACGCCTTACTCACAATGGTTGCTAAAGATGCAGCACCACTTTGGGCAGAAGAAGACTTTTTTACAGTTTAGGGCATTGGGCATGGGGCATGGGGTATTGATTTATTCCTCTTCATCTCTCATCTTCTTACCAATTAAAGCTAGTAAATATTAGTGGACTGACACGACCAAAATGATGCAAAAAAATAAAAATGTAGGTTGGATTAAGCGCAGCACAACCCAACATGAATGAAGGTGTTGGGTTTCCTTACGTCAACCTAACTTACGCTAACTAATGTGCTGAAGAAGATTTTTTTACAGTTTACTCAATAGCAACTGACAACTAACAACTAAAAACTATGACAATTCAATCATTAGATATATCGCCAGTTGGTAGAGTCGAAGGCGATTTAGATGTTCGAGTAGACATTGAAAATGGACGAGTAGTTAATGCCTGGACACATGCCGAACTCTTCCGCGGATTTGAAGTTATCCTACGCGGCAAAGACCCCCAAGCCGGGTTAATTGTCACGCCTCGCATTTGCGGTATTTGTGGCGGTTCTCACCTGACTTGTGCATCTTGGGCATTAGATACAGCTTGGGGAACAGAAGTTCCCCGCAACGCTATCTTAGCTAGAAACTTAGGTCAAATTGTCGAAACTATTCAAAGCATTCCCCGCTATTTTTATGGATTGTTTGCCATTGATTTGACTAATAAAAAATACCGTAATAGTCGCTATTACGAAGAAGCCGTTAGACGCTTTGCCGCCTTCACAGGTAAATCTTACGAACTGGGCGTGACAATTTCCGCTAAACCAGTAGAAATTTATGCCCTATTAGGTGGTCAATGGCCTCACAGCAGTTATATGGTTCCTGGTGGTGTGATGTGCGCCCCCACACTTACCGACATCACCCGCGCCTGGGCAATTTTAGAATACTTCCGTACCAACTGGCTAGAACCTGTATGGTTGGGTTGTTCTTTAGAACGCTACGAAGAAATCCAGACTTATGACGACTTCATGGACTGGTTAGATGAAGACCGCAATCATCGTGAATCAGACTTGGGTTTTTATTGGCGCATGGGTTTAGATATTGGTTTAGATAGATATGGCGCTGGTGTAGGTAAATATGTCACCTGGGGATATTTAGCCCATGAGGATAAATACCAAAAACCCACCATTGAAGGGCGCAATGCTGCCATGATTATGAAAAGTGGCGTGTATGACAGCTTCAGCGATACTCACACTTTGATGGATCAGTCCTTCACCCGCGAGAATACAACTCGCTCCTGGTACGATGAAGGGACAGCAGATATTCACCCCAGCGATCGCACCACCAAACCGACCGCAAATAACACTAAAGACTTTGACAACGCTTATTCTTGGGCAAGTGCTGTCCTGCACAAAGACTTCGGCCGTTTAGAAGCTGGCCCCTTAGCGCGTCAGTTGGTAGCAGGTGGCAAACACGGCGAATCTTGGCAACACTACGACGGGTTTATTCTGGATGTATTCAGAGAAATGAAAGGCGCTAATATTCATGTCCGTCAATTAGCGCGAGTTCACGAACTTGTCAAGTTATATCGCCAAGCCGAACACTGCTTACGCGAGTTTAAATTAAATGACCCCTGGTATATCAAACCCCAAGAAAAAGACGGCAAAGGCTGGGGTGCAACGGAAGCTGCGCGGGGTTCACTGTGTCATTGGGTAGAAGTAGAAGGCGGTAAGATTAAGAATTACCAAGTGATTGCCCCTGGTACTTGGAATATCGGCCCCCGTGACGGTGAAGGTATTCGCGGCCCGATTGAAGAAGCATTAATTGGCACACCCATTTATGATTCTGCCGACCCTGTAGAAGTTGGTCATGTGGCGCGATCGTTTGATTCTTGTTTGGTGTGTACTGTTCACGCCCATGATGCTAAGACAGGCGAAGAACTGGCGCGTTTTCGTACCGCTTAAAAGATGCTAATAGCTAATTATCATCTGGTTAGCTATTAGCTCATTACTTAACACTTTGAAAGAGTTAGGTATATTCATTACAAGCTACTGACTCGAATCAGTTTATAGTAACAATCCTATAAGGTGGGTGCCGCAATTACCCATATTAATTTGAAAAGGTAACATCAACCCTCATTTACCTTAAAGATTGCCTCTAGACCAGTAGAGCTAGCTTCTTGTTCTCAAACTCCTCATAGGTAATAATTCCTGCATCTCTTGCATTCTCAAGTTGTTTAATCTTTGTCACAAGGTCAGATTGTTTTTCAATTGTTGCCTTCTTGCTTTCATACTCTTCCTGGCTGAGAATTCCTGCCGCAAGAGCAGCATTTAGCTTAGATATTTGGGTTTCTAATTCTGAATTTGAAGACTCACGCATTAATTCAGCCTTCTTCATCTCAAATTCACCCTTACTTAAAATTCCAGCATCAAGCAGGCTCTTAAGTTTCATGAGCTTTTCTTCTATTTCTGCACCTTGCTTAGAAGCGCGCATTTGACCTTCAATTTCAAGCTTTTTTGCGTTATATGCAATTTCGTCGATAAAGCCTTGATCATACGCATCTTTGAGCTGTTTGAGTTTTTCCTCTAAACTACTGTGAGATTGCATGACAGCCAACTGTTGAGGAGATTTAGGTTTTTCTCCAAACATAACTTTTTGGTCAATAAAATTCCATAAATCGCCTTCGATCTTCTTTGACCAACCTGCCGCAACACCACTAATGAGCAAACTAGCACCGCCAGTTAACACTGCTGCCACCCCTCCAGCAGCCAAGTTGGATGCCCATTCTCCAGTACTGAGATCTACTGAAAAATCATTTGGTTGTCCTTGAATCATCACGTTGAATGCTCTGGAGGCACCAACTGCCTTACGCCACATCTCTGTTTTTGCTGCTTGTAAAAGCCAAGTTCCATCTGCCTTATTTGTTTGTGTCTGATAACCCTGTCCACTAAACCAAGCTTCAATATCTCTTAATAAACTATCCAAATCACGATTTTTGTCGCGATAAGTTTTATTAGCCATATTTCATCCTTCCGAATACTTAGTGTGCAAGCAGAAGTTTGGGGTCTGCTTCTTTTAGAATTCCCTGGACTTAAACTGCGCTAACATCATAAGTACAACATAAAACAAGTGCTTGCTAGAAGCGATCGCACCATCGATTGATGATCGCACAAAACAACTACCACAGGCGATTCTCCGAAGAACATTAAGTTACACTAACTCTAGAAGTGGTTGCAATTTTACTAGACATACTTTGTATGCCTGAAATTATCGAAATACCAGTTGAGCTAACTCATTTCAAACTTCCCGAAGCTGTCGAAGAACGTCTTCAATTTCTGCTTGATCGTCAAGATACAGGCGAAATGCTGACCCAAGCAGAACAAAGGGAAGCAGACGGGTTGGTTGAGTTGGCAGAATTTTTATCTTTGCTACATTTACGCTCACAACGTGTAATGCAGCAAGGATAAATGGTAACAATTCCTGTCGCTTTACGTAGATTAGTCATTCAAAGAGCAGCTGATCGCTGTGAGTATTGCTGTTTGTCCCAAGCAGGCCAAGCTGCGACTTTTCATATAGATCACATTACCCCTGTAGTGGCAGGCGGTACAACAACAGTAAATAATTTGGCACTGGCTTGTGTATCTTGTTCGTTACGTAAGGCTGCTAGACAACTGGTTGAAGATCCAGAAACAGGCGAAAAAGTACCAATTTTTAACCCTCGTCAACAAGTATGGATAGAACACTTTCGATGGAATGGTGTCCAAGTTGTTGGATTAACAGCTACAGGACGAGCAACCATTAACGCACTCAACATGAATCGTGCAATTATACTGACAATTAGAGCAGAAGAAGAATTTCTGGGTCGCCATCCGCCTTCTTGATTTATTGGAAGTGCTTGCTTCTCCCCAATAATTGTAATGTCACTCTGGAAACTTTGGTAGTGCGATCGCTCATCCACTACAACCAGCTATTTGTATAATTTGATAGTGTTGCCTAAAAGCGATCACACCTGTTAGTAAAGAGCCATCACAAACTAATCTCTTCGATTTTTCCAATATCCCGGCTTTCGGCTACAGTGCATGACTGCCAAAACCAGAATGTAATCTTGTTCAATTGTGTAAATAATTGCATAGGGAAACTTACGTGTCAGACATCGCCGAATGTCTTCATCAACTATGCTCCAACAATTAGGGGACTCTCTAATCTGATAAATTACATCTTCAACAGTATTAATAAATACTTGTGCTGTTTCAGTGCGTTGTTCTGCGTAATACCGGACAGCCTCTGCATATTCATTCAGGGCTTCAGGGTGAAATACATACTTCATTGCCCAAGCAATTGTCTCACTTGAGCTAAAGCCTCATCTCCTGGAACGGTTTGTACAGAACCACTTCTAACCTCGTCTCGCCGACTTTTTGCTTCAGTAGTCCAAGCAGCTTGAATGGTAGGATCTGTATCAAACTCCAGACTTTCAATGATTTTTTCTGCCAAAAGCACCCTCGATGCACTAGGCAGAGATAAAATTTCTTCTGTTAGTTGCTTAATTGACCGCATAGCTTGTGGCAAAAGGCTGAAGTTTACTTACAGCTTAACATGGCGGTGGCCGATTGGTCATTCAGCTTTCAGCAAACCATAGGCAAGTGTATTAAATATACCGTTTCGAGTTATCGTATGCTGTCTTAAACACCCCTCTAGCTTAAATCTGTTTTTCTCTAAAACTCTCACCGAAGCGGTGTTGAAATCAAGAGTGTGAGCAGTGAGGCGAATCAATTCAAGATTATCAAACGCATATTGAACAAAAACACGAAGTGCGTCAGTTGCTAATCCTTGTCCACGATATGCTTGAGATAGCCAATAACCAATTTCCGCTTTATGCTCTTTCCCTACTTTAAAATCGTCCGCACCAATTGAACCAATCAAATAACCTTCAAGGTTGCGAAGTGCAAAGGATATTTCTTTGCCTGACTCTCTCAAAAACTCTAGCCGACGCTGTATCCACCAATCTGCGGCAGCTTCTGTATATGGATAAGGGATCACAGGAATTAAATCAGAAATACTTCTGTCTTTGAGATGTTCCAAGTAAGCAGCTTTATCTGTAAGACGAATACTGGTTAAATGAAAACCATCACGGATGTTTAATTTCATATCAGAAAGTTTTGATACTATCACTTTAAGATCAATACAACCCAGATTCCGCAGGTGCGATCATAAATGCTGTATTTTTAGAAGCATGACAGCATCACCATTAGATATCAGGGTACAGGATATTGACCACTGCGGCATAGTCGTAGGCATCTGTGATGAAATGAATCTAGTAGAACAATTTAACCGACTGCTGGGAACTGATGCTCAAGAAATTATCAGTGCAGGTCAAGTTGTAAAAGCAATGATTTTAAACGGATTAGGGTTCGTGAGTGCGCCATTATATTTGTTTGAAAGCCAAGCAAGAAAGGATGCTGACCTCAAACAGTTGGAAAAACGTTTGACGGCAGTTGCTCATGGGGGAAATCCCAAGACCCAAAAGGGGTGCGGCAGTCGCACAAGAGGGGAAACCGCAAGGGCGGACTGGCTCCCCAAGACCGCGCTGCCTTACCGCATTGCCTCCCTCATTCCCCATTCCATAAGTTCAAAAACTACATCCCCTTGTGGGAAGCATGATTAACTGCTCGGCAGAACCAGTAACTACTCTCCCACACCTTTTTTCGTTCACCTGTATTTGAGTGTGCGATCGCCATTATCCCTAGGCTTAGGGGTCAATTTCCTTATTCTTGAACTCTCAATGATTGAGCTGCAAGATAGACTTTAGTCCATTCTCCCATAGCTTGATGGGTTTTGAGTTGTAGCTGTTGAGCTGCCGCTTCTATAGATTTGCCTGCTTTGCGTAAATCTAAGATCTGCCGTCCAACGGGTGTCAATTTTTCATAAAGTTTCTGCCATTGCCGTTGTGTTAACCCCAAATTATTCTCTTGTAAGGAAATTGACAACCAGTTATCCACGAGTTCCGGTTTTCCTTTGAGAGCGAATACCCGTACTGCATGGTAGCTAATTTTTTCACGCAGTCGGTAGATTTCTTTAATTGGCTTATTTAGTTTCTTGGCGATTTCATCTTGGGATTTGCCTTGAAGATACAGACGCAGCCACTCTACTGCTTCTGTACCCAGATTTTCTTCTAAGTAATTAGCAAATTCCTTTTGTACTATCTGTCGCAGTATCTGTTGTTCTTCTAATTGTTGTGCTTCTTGATATTCTGCGATCGCCTGATTATCTACCAAGTTCACCCGATTCTCATCATCTGTGAGAATTTCTTCAGAAACTAGTCTGACTAAATCACTACCTGGTACTTGAGTTAAACCACCACGCTGAGTCCGACGTAAGTAGTTGACAAAACGATACGCCAACAGTGGTTGATTACGTACTGGTCGCAAAGCATATTCTTCTATGCTTGCAAACAGTAGAGTATCTCGTAGTCGCTTATCGGTTGTTAGTTCAGCAATACAAGCCATTTGCTGCTGCATGTAAGTATCATTCTGTAGTAGTTCTTGCAACACTTCTTGTAGTACATCCATTACACTACGCTGGCGATCGCGACTTAGAGAAATCCAAGTCTGAATCTTACTTCGTAGTGAGACTATACTCCCTAGGCGATTAATCAGGTTACGATAAGCACGTTCTCGCCCAATACCCAAGTAGCGTTGACGTAAAATTTTCCAGCGATACTCCATTGCTTGTTTAGCAATATCAAGTTCTTTGGGGTTAAGCAAATCAAACCGTTTTAAATCCCGTCCCAGCAGCCAGAAAATAATGCTTTCTCTAGTAGCCACACTTTTTTCTGGACATTCAGCAGCCAGCCGCTTTTGCCAATATTGCGCCAGTTTTTCTGCTTCTTTTACCATAGCGAGATTGCGCTCCTCGAAACCCTGCTTTAAAGTTTGCATCACAACCCCCATTGATCGTACACAACTTATTAGCTATCACTTGTCCATGAGCCTGTCGTTCTCATGAAGACATCTCAGCGATCACATTGTTATTACGTCTTTATTAACTAACTTTATGCAAGAATTTGCATATTGCTGTTTTTACTTTTAATCTCTAATGTGTAGAAATTAAGCTTTTTAGGGGATTTACCTGAATGTATGTAAAGTTTGAATATTTGTAAACTTAAGTTTTAACAACATCATAGTGAGTCTATACAAGTTGGTTACAATGGAGTCTGTACTTTTCTAGATTTATCTCTAGAAAAGTAGGCATGAATTATGATTCACTTCAATCCGGACGTTGTTTTGTCCATATAAGTTTCATTCATGTAATTTTTTACGTAAATAATGGAATTTTGAGAAATATTCTCTTTAAACACTTTTCCATTAAATAACTTTTTAATTCTGACTTGGGATATTACAAAAAATTGATAGTCAAAAATCGAGAGTTTAACTCTCGATTTTTGACTTTTGTTGAATAACTAATGAATATAACTTTATCGTCCGTTCGAGGATTTAACGATGGGGTTTTCCACCGATTCTCGATACTGTTGGACTTGTTCTGTATAAGCAATTGGCAGAACAGCTTCAACGTTTTCATGGGGACGAGGTATAATCACCCAAGATTCCAAAGTACCACCATAAACATTTTCTGCTGCTTCAACACCAGCAGCCATAGCGGTTTTTACCTCAGAAACATCACCGCGAATATTAACTGTAAAACGAGCACTACCTACTCTGATATAACCAACTAAAGTGACTCGACCAGCTTTAACCATCGCATCTGCTGCTGCTAGTACAGCGGGAAATCCCTTCGTTTCAAGTGATCCAACGGCTTGTAATGACATGAAAAATCTCCTGTATGAATTAAGTCTAGATGGCGCTAAAAGTTATTTCTACGAAACTTCGCTATCAACTTTAATGATGGACTGGCTTAGAAAATACTGAAAGGTTGGGATTTTTCAGTGAAGTGAATCGGCAAAATGGTTTCCACGTTTTCTGGTGGATTAGGCACTATGTAATGAGTGATTACAGTATCAGTCTTTACTTGCTCTCCAGCAGCAATTCCAGCTTCAACGGCTGTTCTTACTTCAGATACATGTCCCCTAACAGCGACTATTAAGCGACCGCTCTCTGCTATACCATAATATACCAGCGTAACTGCGGCAGATTTTACCATTGCGTCTGCCGAAGCCAACACGCTAGGAAAACCCAAGGTTTCGATTACGCCAACTGCCATTGGCATGGTATCAGCTCCTATCTTAAGAATAAGTGATACTTATTGTACGAGGCTTTAGTCCCAAATTTGACATTTAGCAAAACTTTTTGTTGAGCTATCAAAAGTTTATGACAGACTATCGTCTAAATTACTGAGTGTAGACTACAGGTTTGAAATCAAGAACTTATAAAGATCAACATAATCAAGATAAAATACACTTTGGTAAAGCGGGATATTAGTCATTGCCTTGTCAAAGCAGCTATAAATTTATGCGAGTCGACTTAACACAAGAAGTAAGCCCTTCGTTAAGATCTATTTCTAGTGGCTTTAATAAGTCTGTCTTTTTCGTAATCAAAGTATACCTTTTGTTAGAAGTATAACTATTTTTTTCTAGTTATCGTTTATTTGTAGTTAAAAATGGCTAGTTAGCTAATAAAGTTAGGTGAAACTAAATTCTTCTCATCTCTAATTTAATTCCTAACTTAATAACTCAGTTTTTGAGGTTATCATAATTGAAAATTCTGTTGAATTTATGATGATATACATGAATATAGAGTTATCTAACTAGACATAATATAGATGAGAAAAGTATCGATGACGAATTCATGGAATATGAACATGACAAAGTTGATTCCTAGGACAATTAATTACATCAATTCACTACTCAATCGACTTCAGGTAAACCGTTTTTTAGCTGTTGTCCTAGTTGCTTCTCTCTTGCTAACAACAAATGTTGCTTTTGGTAGTCAAAGCGACAAAGACTTGGGTGATAGAGTTCGTGAACAAGTACAACAAAATGATGCCCGAAGACCAAAAACAACAGGTGAGTGGTATCAAGAAGCTCGTCAAACAGAAGGCTCTCCTGGTGAGCGACTTAAGAAAATTGGAGAAGAGTCAGCAGAAGCTTTTAAAGAATTTGGATCAGGATATGTAGAAGGGGCTCAAGAAACTGCTAGTGGTGTAAAAAATAGTGCAGCAAAAGCAGGTGAAGCTCTCTCTAACTAAGTTAACTGTTGAACAGATTTTGATAGGTTGCTGGTAACTTAATACCAGTAGTTAGATGAATTACCCCACCTACTTCGTTGAGGTGGGGTTTCTACATTCTCACCAGTAGAGCTAAATTTTTGACACTTCGTTTGACCTAGTTGCTTCATGCTTCCCGCAGTCTTGCGGGTATGTGAAGTAGAGCTAGAGCCATCCACGTCTATAAGGCTAGTTCCTTCTGTCGAAGTGTCGAAACTCAGTGCATCGCTGATCACTGACAATTGACTAATGCCTAATCACTATCGATATATTATTTTTTACAAGCCTTACGGTGTTCTCAGCCAATTTACCCAGGAAACCCCTAAACACACTACCCTCAAACATTACATTGATATACCCGATGTATATCCTGTGGGACGTTTGGATTGGGATAGTGAAGGATTGCTGTTATTAACAAACAATGGACAATTACAACATCGCCTTGCCAATCCTAAGTTTGGTCATCAACGTACTTACTGGGTTCAAGTAGAGCGCATTCCCAATGAAGATGCTATAAACAAGTTGCAAAGAGGTGTAAAAATTCAAGATTACCGGACTCGACCAGCACAAGTTAGATTGTTATCGGAGTCACCGCAGCTACCTGAACGCGATCCACCAATTAGATTTAGGAAAAATGTGCCAACAGCATGGCTAGAAATGACTTTAACCGAAGGAAAAAATCGCCAAGTGCGGCGAATGACTGCGGCTGTGGGGTTTCCGACTTTGCGACTAGTAAGGGTGAGTATATGTAATCTCAACTTAGATAATCTACAACTAGGTCAATGGCGTGACCTCACTGTATCGGAACTAGAATTGTTGCATAATTTGCCCAAAACCAACTGAATATAAATAAACGTCAAGATGAGCCAGTAGTTGTCAGGTATTAATTGAAGAAGTAAAAACCATTAGATGAGGTTTAATTGGTAATTTTTGGCAAACATCAAGTCAAAAGCAGTATAATACTCTTTTTTTATTCTTATTTAGTTAACTCAGCCTTTGGGTACAAGTTTAAGTCTTATGAGCCTGAATCAGCGATCGCTCTGGCATCGAACTCACCAACAAGCAGAAATCTTATCTGCAACACCACCTACACGCTTGGAACTTGTAACCGAACAAACCTGCGATTTAGAACTCTGCACAGCAGAAATACTGCGGCGTACCCAAGAGGAACTCCAGTGGTATCGGCAGCTTTATGAAAACACCCCTGCTGTGTACTTCAGTTTGGATGCGACGGGGATAATTTTGTCTGTCAACCAATTCGGTGCTAACTGTCTTGGTTCTACACCAGAACAACTAATAAATCAGCCCGTTTTTCAGTTGTTTGACCAATCAGATCAGCAAAGGCTCTCTGATGCCTTCATAGATATTTTAAAGCCAGCACTTCAAAGTACAGCTAATGATGGGGAATTTCGTTTAAATTGTCCTAACAGTAAAATTATTTGGATAAAAGTTATACTGCGGATTTTGTCTGGGGCGGATGATATTCAGAAAAATCCGGTAATTCTCATGGTGTGTGAGGATATTACTGCTCATAAGCAGACAGAGCGCAAGTTAGCAGAAATTGCGTTGAAACAAACCCAAGAAGCAGCACTAGCGCAGTTTGAAGAAATCGAAAGCCTCAGTCGCCTCAAAGAAGAATTTCTGAGTACGGTTTCCCACGAACTACGCACACCATTGACTAATATGAAAATGGCGATTCAGATGCTAGGAATCGCACTGCACCAAGAGCAGAACTTTTTAGGGGAAATGGCCAAGCCACTAGCAGAACGCTCGAAAGCTGCTCGCTATTTTGAAATTTTAGACAACGAGTGCGATCGCGAAATCAATTTAATTAATAATTTTTTAGATTTGCAAAGATTAGATACAAATGCAAAACCTTGGGTGTTAGAAACAATTCAAGTACAGCAATGGCTGTGGCGGGTAGTGGAAGTATTTAAAGCACGTAATAGCAACTTCTGTAAGCAAAACTTACATCTGAGTATAGCTGCTAATCTGCCAGCGATCGCTTGTGATCCATTTAGTCTAGAGCGTATTTTAGTGGAACTACTCACCAATGCCTGTAAATTTAGCCCCGTAGATGCAGAAATCACCATTTCCGCCCAATTAAAAGGTCATAACATCCAGTTCCAAGTAATTAACTCCGGTGTGGAAATTCCTAGTTCTGAATTACCATATATTTTCAATAAATTTTACCGTATCCCCAGCAATGATCCTTGGAAACAAGGCGGCACAGGTTTAGGACTGGCATTGGTAGAAAAACTGACGAAACATTTAGGAGGAACAATAGAGGTTGCAAGTGAATCAAATTGCACTTGTTTTTCTCTCCAACTAGCGCTGAGTGGTCAACCAAGGGAATAAAGGTAGTTAGCAGTATCGGCTAAAATACTGATTAACGAGTTATTTTAGGTGTCTTAGTATTTAGCTTAAATGTCTACATAGTAAGGTCTATAACAATTTTTGGTTTACTGAAGAAGCAGAGGGACTCTTAGCAGCAAACAGGGAGAGTAAGCCCTGCCCTTCTAGTGGTCTGTCCCATTAATTTTGCGGGGTAAACTAACGAACCGCCAAGGACGCAAAGTACACAAAGGAAGAGAGAAACAAGAGAAATTGAAAAGTTGATTAACCTATCAAAACTTTTGCGACAGACCACTAGGACGCTCGAACTTAGGCAAAGTACAAGCTCCGTCTCAGTTTTCTCCCTTGCTCCCTTGCCTCTTTTGACTCAAGGTAGAAGTCAGAAATCGGTGTTCCTGATTTGTGCTGTTTGCTTTGTGAATAATTGACTTGCCAAGATCTAAAATATTTAGCTAATATGCGTCACAATTAATACTGCTACTAAAATTCACTGGTGAAACCACAATCTCTTGTAAGTCTACTGTAGGCAGGGATGGCCAATTGTGGCACTTTGAATCTTAATGGCCACAAGCACTTTGGAACCGGACTTAAGGAACTTCCACTATGCTGATTTGCCCTCAGTGTAAATTTGAAAACCCCCATGATCATAAATTTTGTCAAAACTGTGGCGCGTCCCTGACCCACAGAGATTGTCCTGAATGCATGACTGAAGTGCCTATAAATGCACAATATTGTCAAAACTGTGGTGCGGAATGCGGAACAGTTTGGTGGGCAATTGTTGCTCAGATAGCGACTGGGGAAAAAATACAAGAGCAGACAAGTGAACAACAGGACAAGGAAAACTTTTCTAATGTACCTATTTCGCCATTACAAATAACAATAGGCTCTTATTTAGATTCAGAACAACGCTATCAAGTGTTAGAACTGCTACCAACACAAGATGAAAACACGGCTATTACTGAAATATATCTCCGAGTTTTAGATTGTCAGCCGTATCAAATATCACCTATTGATGTACTATTAGCCAATCAGCAGCAGGATTTAGTAACGCCATCTGTAGAAGTCAATGCAATTTCTAACCTTGCTAAAGCTTATATTGTTTTACAGCCTCAAAATCATCCAGACATACCAGCGATTCATAATGCATGGCAGCAGGATGATATGCAGGTGATATTAATCGAAGATCGTTCCAATTGGCAATATTTGCTCGAACTCTGGCAAAAAGAAACAACGAGTTCGTTGCAAATTTTACACTGGTGTTATCAGATGACCAAACTTTGGACGATACTAGAGCCAGTGCGTTGTCGTCAAAGTTTGTTGGAATTATCGAATCTGCGATTGGATGAAGACCAAACCTTAGCGCTACAACGTTTATACGTGGAAACACTAGATGTTACATCTGCTATAAAACTGCCAGAAGATGAAGAAGCAGATACCTTTGTTACCCAAAATCCGCCTTTAACCGTCAAAGCTTTAGGTCAAGTTTGGCAAACGCTATTTAGACAATCTCAACGCACTCAATTTGGCTCAATAGTGCAGATTTTAGAAGATTTGGAACTAAATAAAATTCAGACGATCGCTCATTTGCGATCGCGCCTACAGGACATCAAAATTGAATTAGAAGTACCCATCCCTACAACTTTTGAACCAATGGAAGAAAAAGACATCGCCGTGTCTGCTACCCTGCCAACAGATGAGCTAGAAGAAGATATTGCACTCAGAAATGATGATTTGCCAACAGTCGTACTGTCAATGCAGTTAAGCACTCTCGAAGATGCTGGACGCACCGACGTAGGACGGCAACGTCATCACAATGAAGACTGTTTTGGTATTGAAACCAAAATTGACAAGCTAGAATTGCCCCGAAACCGAGTTTTAGAAGCTCGTGGCTTGTATATCCTCTGCGATGGTATGGGCGGTCATGCTGGGGGCGAAGTTGCCAGTGAGTTGGCAGTCAATACCCTACGGAAATACTTTCAAACACACTGGGTTGGCAACCAACTACCAACGAAAGACAGTATCCGTGAAGCCGTCAATTTAGCTAATCAAGCAATTTACGAAGTCAATCAACAAGATGCCCGTTCTGGTGTTGGGCGCATGGGTACGACTTTGGTGATGCTTTTAATTCAAGATACACAAGCAGCAGTTGCCCATGTAGGAGATAGTCGCCTCTACAGCCTGACTCGCAAACGGGGGCTAGAACAAATCACAGTAGATCACGAAGTTGGTCAACGAGAAATTGCCCGTGGAGTGGAAGCCAGCATCGCTTATGCCCGTCCCGATGCCTATCAACTAACCCAAGCTTTGGGGCCTCGTGACGAAAAGTCGATTAATCCGGATGTTAATTTTTTTGAGATTAATGAAGATAGTTTGCTGCTTTTAGTTTCAGATGGTTTATCAGATAATGATTTACTAGAGAACCATTGGCAGACTCATCTTAATCCCCTACTGAGTTCTGGGGCTAACTTGGAAAGGGGTGTGACAGAATTAATTGACTTAGCAAACCAATACAATGGTCATGACAATATTACTGCTATACTTGTCCGGGCAAAAGTGCGTCCAAATATGGAAGGGACTGGGGACTAGAGACTAGGAACTAGGGATTAAGAACTGATACTTAACCCCCTAGCCCCTAACCCCTAATCCCTAATCTCTAATTTCTAACTCTTATCCAGGTTGTATCTATTGTGGTTACTCTCACCCTGTTAGAACCGCAACAAAAAACACCACTAAAACAGTGGTGCTTTGAAAATCCTTCTTCAATTCGGATTGGTCGAGCAGATGACAATGACGTTGTTTTAAGCGATAGTTTGGTATCCCGCCATCATCTAGAACTTAAACAAGTCAGTTTTAGCAGTAGTGGTGGTTCTTGGCAAGTGACAAGTCAAGGCACAAATGGCACTTTCTTGAATGGTGTGCTAGTAATTCAAAGCCAATTGCCAGATAATTCCCTCCTGCAACTGGCGCAAGGAGGGCCAATATTGCAATTCCAAATTAAAGAGCCAACAGCAAAACACAATTGGTTGTCACCAGAATGGGACAAAGAAAAGGAAAACTTTGCTGTACCAGTATTCTCAGGAAAAAATCTTGCAAGTTTATCTTCTAGTTGCACTCACGAGGGTAATTCTCCTAAAAATCTGTTTTGTATTCACTGCGGTCAACCTTTGTCAGTGCAGCATACAATTCGCCAGTATCAAGTATTGCGAATACTGGGACAGGGAGGTATGGGTACTACTTATTTAGCTTGGGATGCAGCGGGTATAATCACACTACATCCACAGTTATTGGTGCTAAAGCAGATGAACGCTGATATGGCTAAAATTGCCAAAGCCCAAGAATTATTTGAGCGAGAGGCGCATACTCTCAAATCTCTTAACCATTCTGGAATCCCCAGGTATTACGACTTTTTTGTAGAAGGCGGTAAAAAATATCTGGCGATGGAATTAGTTCATGGGCAGGATTTGGAAAAACGAGTTTATACCACTGGTCCAGTCACGCCCAGACAAGCGATCGCCTGGATGATCCAAACCTGTGATATCTTAGATTATCTCCACAGCCAAGAACCACCACTAATACATCGCGATATCAAACCCGCTAACCTGATGGTGCGGAATAGTGATAATCACGTAGTAGTGTTAGATTTTGGGGCTGTAAAGGAAATCGGGACAATTCCTGGCACTCGCATTGGCGCAGAGGGTTATTGCGCCCCCGAACAAGAACGAGGACAACCCTTAACTCAATCTGACTTGTATGCCATTGGCCCAACACTAATTTTTCTGCTCACTGGCGAAAACCCTTTCAAGTTTTATCGTCAACGAGGGCGAAATTTCCGGTTTGATGTGGCAAGTGTGCCTACAATTACTCCTCAATTAAGAGAGATTATCGACCGCGTTACCGAGCCTTTGCCACGCGATCGCTATCAGACTGCCAAAGAACTGGCTATTGCGTTAGGCGAATGTCAATCTAAGTGGTGAATGGGGAACAAGAGGAATTGGGGCAGGGTGCGGGGTGCAAGGGGGATAAAGAAAAATTACCTCTTTCTCCTTTTCTCCCTGCTCCCTGCTCCCCTGCCTCTTACTCTTCGTCCCAAGCTTCTACAGATAGCAATTCGCTAATTGGGTCTTGCGTGCTGAATCCAAAGTCTAGCAGTTCCTGCTTCCAGTGCTGCCATTCATTGCCATATAGCAAAGCTATCTTCCAAATGCTATCAGTTGGTTTGATAATATCGGATTCCACTAGTGATTGCACATTACGTTGCAATTTCACCATGGGGTGAATCACTTGCTTAGTCATAAACTAAATTAAATTCTGATTTTGTTTAGTAAATTCTTGATCAAAACTGCTTTCCGTTTTGCAATTGTCACAGATGCGTAGAGTTTTGTAATTGGCAAAGCTAGTCTTAACTTTTTAACTATACCATAACAAACTCGACTCTTTTGTCAGGAAATTCGGTTTTGTACGGTAATTACCACCACAAAACTGAAAATTCTGCCAAGGGGCGATCGCGACTGCTAACGAAAAAATCAGTCGTCCCATACAGTTGCATTAACACAAATGGGAACGACTGGCGAAATTTTATTTTGTTTATAGACCAGAACCTGTGCAATGGTTGGAAAAACCATATAATTCGGGCGGATTTGAAGTTTTTTAAGCAATGGTGAAAAAATATTTGTCGTGCATACTTAAACGTTATTTACAATATCGCAAACATCTAGTGGTAAACACATTCATTATAAATCTTTATACTAATTTAATTTTTCTCTTAAGGCGGGTCAGTTGTTAGTTGTCAGTGGTCAGTCGTCAGTGGTCAGTTGTCAGCGATGCACTGAGTTTCGACTACTTCGACTTCGCCCTTCGGCTGCGCTCAACTACCGCGAAGTCGAAGTATTGTCAGTGGTCAGTTATTAGTTTTTTTTGATGAGGGAGAGCTATTACCTGCCGTAGAATGCTCCTACCTTTTAGGAAGCAAGCTACGCGTAGCGTCTCTTTTAGGAGAAGGGCTGTAAAAAGAAGATTGCACTGGCTTGATTTTTCGCTGTCTTGACAAGTTCTGTTGCCGGAAACCTTGACGCACAGCGCCAGTTCTCTCAAGTCGAGCCAGCTGCTTGTGAGGGTTCTCCCCGTTGTGAGGACTAGCGTGACAGAGCCATCCACGAGACTGGCTTGATTTTTCGCTTTACTACTGACAACTGACCACTGACAAAACTTCATCCCCTTGTGGGTGGAGTTTTTCATATTGAGTCTGGGCTAAGTGTAAAAAATTTGTAATTCCGATGTTAGTTTCTGTGAAGCGATGGGTACTCTCATAACTAGAGATTGCTGTCATCTAAGTATTTACCACAGCAACCAGTGAGCTATGACTAGTTCTAAGGAAGATTACCTAACTACTCGTGCCAAGCAGATTGAGAAGAAAAAAAAGCTTTTATCGATTGTATCAATCGTGTCTTTAATAGGTTCGGCGGGATTTGGTGTCACTCGTTTAATAAATTATGCTAGTCAGTCTCATCAGCCAGCTATTGTATCTACTGAGCCTTCATTGCAACAACAGGCACAGGGTTATGAACTAGTTTTACAACGAGAACCAAACAACCAAGTTGCACTAGAAAAACTGTCTTTACTCCGGTTGCAGTTGAAGGATACTAAGGGTTCTGGAGAACTTTTAGAGAAGTTGGTGAAACAATATCCTGATAGGCAAGATTATAAGGTGCTTTTGGAACAGATGAAGAAGCAGCAGGGTAAGAGCGATTCAGTAGATAAATAAGCAAAAAACTTAATTGCTACTGTCTAATGAGACAAGCTAGCCTAAATTATGCTCATTCAATTAAATTTTTAATATCTATAGGAGCAAAGTTAGTAATAATGACATTTATTTCTTATGCTCGAAACTTTGAAGATGTTTTACTAAATCAAGGATTTAAACATATAGAGAATACAAACTTAGAGCAGCCTATCATTTTAGTTGATGCTGTATTTTTTCAACTCAATCAAAGTGGTATTGCACGCGTCTGGATATCCTTACTAGAACAATGGGCAATTAACGGTTTTTCCAAACATATAGTTGTGCTTGATCGTGCTGGAACCGCTCCTAAGATTCCTGGTATTAGATACCGCACTGTACCTGCTTATAATTACAGTAATCTTGATGCTGATCGAGCAATACTACAGGAAATATGTGATGAAGAAGATGCAGATGTATTTATTTCTTCTTACTACACAACGCCGATTACAACACCTTCTGTCTTCATGGCACATGACATGATACCAGAACTTTTAGGATGGAATTTAGAGAATCCCATGTGGCAAGCAAAACACTATGGAATTAAACATGCAGTAGCATATATTGCTGTTTCAAAAAATACAGCAAAAGATTTAGTAAAATGTTTTTCAGATATTTTCTTAGACTTTGTAGTAATTGCTAAAAATGGAGTTAATCATCAAATATTCTCGCCAGTATCTGAGGTAAGTATTAATTTATTTAAGGTAAAGTATGGAATTAACAAACCTTATTTACTTTTAGTAGGTGCTGACAGCCCCAATAAAAATATCGCTTTATTTTTTCGAGCTTTTGCACAACTTGTTAACAGCAATGGATTTGATATTATCTTGACAGGAAGCAACAATACATTAACACCTGAGCTTAGAACCTATACATCAGGTAGTGTTGTTCACACATTACAACTCAGTGATGAAGAGTTAGCAACAGCTTATTCTGGCGCTGTGGCACTAGTTTATCCTTCTATATATGAAGGTTTTGGGATGCCTTTAGTTGAAGCAATGGCTTGTGGTTGTCCCGTAATTACTTGTCCTAATTCCTCAATTCCAGAAGTAGCTGGAGAAGCAGCAATATATGTCAATCATGATGATGTTAATGGACTAGCAAATGCACTTTGTGAAGTACAAAAACCAAACATTCGTCAATCATTAATTGCTGCGGGTTTAGCACAAGCTAAAAATTTTTCTTGGTCAAAAATGGCTAACACTGTAAGTGCTGTCCTTGTTGATGCTTCTATTTTATATTTAAACCTCAATGAAATTAATTTAATTGTTTTTCCAGATTGGTCGCAATCAGAGGAATTAATCAGCTTAGATCTAGAAAAAGTAATTAAAACCTTAGTTGAGTGTTCAAACGGACAAAAGACCACCTTAATTATCGACACACATGATATTAATAGCGAGGATGCTGCAATCTTGCTATCTGGTGTGACGATGAATTTATTGATGCAAGAAGATTTAGACATTAATGAAGGATTAAAAATATCTTTATTAGGGTCTTTCTCTGATATTCAATGGACGGCATTATTACCTCGTCTCACAGCGAGAATAATTTTAGAATATGAAAATGAACAAGCAGTAGTGACTTTGCAACAAAAAATTAAAAATGAAATTAAATCTAATATTTTAATAGAAGAAGTTAAAATCGATGATTTTATACATTATCACTTAGACAATAATTTAACCGAACTTGTAGAAAAATATCAACAAGATCAAAATTCTCAGTCTGATCTAGAAAAGTTACGACTATTAAGAAAACAAGTAACTGAATTATTACTAAGCGAAGAGAAAAATCAAATTTATAGACTATACCAGACAAAATATGGTGAAGCTTATAAGATCCTACTTCATAGTGGAATAAAGCATGAATCATTAACAGAAAGTGAACAGGGCTTTATCACTGAAGTATTAGCAAAAGTTGCTAAAGGATTTGATGAATCGAACGCTATTCAATATCTGTTGGTAGCAATGCTCTATTGTCGTCCTCATCAGTTACCTCTGATATACGATTTGACTCAAATACCTAACTGGTTACTCTATGACTATCTCGAATTTACCTTAAAATCTCCTCTTTACTTTCAGGAAATAGGTGAAGTCGATAATTATTATCAATACATGGAGCGTTGTATTAGTTATCTCCATACAAATATTATTAATAATCCTCAATCTGAATTTTGGCAGAATATAGCTGAGTATTTTACCCAACTAGCAAACTTTATTCCTTTATATTTCAATAAAGAAAATTTAAAAGATATCTATACTAAACGTGCAAATATAATCGAAATACATTTGCAAAAATCCTTTAATAGTATTGACTACGATTTTGCAGAAAGATCTCCTGAAAGAAAAAAAATTAAGTTAGGTATTCTGGCTAACCATTTTCTTCCACAAACAGAAACTTTTGCTGCTTTGTCAGTATATAAATATTTAAATAGAGATTTATTTGAAGTAATACTTTTTACCTTTAACGCGAACAACCATCGTTTAGAACGACATTGCTTTGGTCATGCAGACACTATTATCAAACTTCCGGCAGATTTAGTTACTCAAGTACAAACTATCCGAGAAGTAGACCTTGATATTCTGTTCATTGCTACAAACATTACCGCAGTTACTCATCAGATTACTTTGCTTTCTTTGCATAGACTAGCTCGAATCCAGATGGTTGACGCTAATTCACCTGTAACAACAGGTATGCGTCATATAGATTACTATATTTCGAGTCAGCTTTCTGAAACTGAAGAAAATGCCCAAAGACATTATACAGAAAAGCTAATTACATTAGATTGTCCTCCTCAATGTTTTGATTTCGCAACAGAAGAGCAAATTCTAGCTACCAAAAATATTTGCCGGGAAAGTTTGGGAATTAATGAGAATACGATAGTTTATGTTTCTGGAGCTAATTACTACAAAATAATTCCAGAACAAGAAGTAACTTGGGCCAAGATAATTGCCAACGTGCCTAATTCTGTACTGTTACTTTATCCGTTTAATCCTAATTGGTCATCTTCTTATCCTTGTACTGCTTTCCGTAAGCGCATAGTTAATACTTTTGCTAAACATGGTCTGAGTGAAGATAGATTACTTATTCTTGAACCAGCACCAAACCGTGCTGATGTTAAAGAACGTTTAAAAATAAGCGATATCTACTTAGATTCCTATCCTTACTCTGGTATGACTTCGCTCATAGATCCTTTAGAAGTAGCTTTACCAACAGTGGTAATGGAAACAGAAACTTCTCGCTCTCGCAAAGGAGCATCACTTCTACAAGAGCTTGGAATATATGATTTAATTACTAACAACGAAGAAGATTATATTAAACTAGCGATTGCATTGGGTAATAATCCTGAATTACGTCAACAAAAGAGCGCACAAATTAAGGAAAAAATGCAAGGTAATCCTATTTTTCTAAATAGTCGTTCTTATTCAGCTAAAATAGGAAGCTTATTCCAGGAAATTTCCAGTAATTATATTACAGATACTCTGAATCAAAATTTCCGCTTAGGAGATATCAACTTAATAATTTTCCCTGACTGGTCGCAATCAGAAGAATCAGTAATTTCAGAATTAGAACAAGTGATCAAGACAATAGCAACTTATCCTAATAGTAAAAAAATTACGTTAATAATTAACATCAATAATTTTACTTTAGAGTATGTCGAATTGTTATTATCATCTGTAACCATAAACCTGCTGATGCAAGAAGACTTAGATATAACTGAAGGATTAGATTTTTTTTTGGTAGAAAACTTGAATTATATTCAATGGCAAACTATACTCCCTCATATCTATGCCAGAATTATTTTAGATCATGAAGATAAACAAACTTTAACGCAAGTGCCAGTAAATAAACTACTATCTTGTCAACTTGATAATTTGAATAATCAACTATATACTATATCAAAACAAGGAAATCAAATGAGAGACAAAATATTTAAAAATCTTATTACATATAATATTAAACAAATACCAATAAGTCTTCCTTGCGATCATCCTTTGCCGTACTATCAAAGTAGGTTTAGACTTTATGATAAGTTCATTAGTGTTGTAGCTAAATATTTACCAAATAGTCAAGATTTTATAATTGATATTGGAGCAAATATTGGTGATACAACTGCTCTGATGTTGCAATATTGCTCAAATCCTATTCTATGTGTAGAAGCAGATAAAGAATTTTTTTCTATTATGGAACATAATCTTTCAAAGTACAGGCATAGAACTGTTCTTGTAAATTCTTTTGTATCAGGAAACGATTATAAAAATGTAGAATTAGTAAAAAGTAAAGGTACAGTGAGAGCAATAGAAAGTGAAAATAATATTGTGAAGTCTGATTCTTTAAAATCTATTATTAATAATAATAATTTAGACAGATGTATTTTTTTAAAAACTGATACTGATGGGTTTGATTTTGAAATTTTATTATCTTCTATAGATGTAATAAAAGAACATAGTCCTATATTGTATTGGGAAAATGAGATTTCATCTTTAAAAGATACAGAAATTGCAAAAAATTTACTGGAACAGTTGTCAACAATAAATTATGAAAAATATATTGTTATGGATAATTTTGGAAATCCTTTATTTTACGGAGGTTCCTCATTTAATGTAGAACAAAT
Source organism: Halotia branconii CENA392 (assembly GCF_029953635.1). Classification (NCBI taxonomy): domain Bacteria; kingdom Bacillati; phylum Cyanobacteriota; class Cyanophyceae; order Nostocales; family Nodulariaceae; genus Halotia; species Halotia branconii. The sequence continues at coordinate 5,961,758 of NZ_CP124543.1, forward strand.
TAATCAGTATTTATTAAATAATATATATACGCAAAACAATACGTTTTATTATACAGATATAGTTGCTTTTCCTAGTAAATATAGTTATCTTATTTCACACATTATGTCTGAATATAATCATTTTATTAAAAATTATGAAGTATATCCGTAATTGCAGTTTTTTATTTTTAAATTTAATTTTCATCTCCTAAACACCAGCTAATTGCTACAGAACAATCCAAAACAAACTACATTTAAAATCTTCGTCCCTCTTCTACCATCGAGCGAATTGTAGTTTTTTCTAGTGCCACTTCTCGCCGCAGCTGTTGCATTCTAGCAATTGCATTGCTTATCGATGTTTTCGTCGTTGCTTTTCCCCAAGCGTTATATTGCGGTTGTTCTAATCTCACAGTAGAAGCATCTGGTAAAGGCTGTACAACTAGTACTACCTCGACAGATGTATCTTTAAAATCAGTAGGAGTGTGGATTTGTAATATACCATCGTCTCCAATATGCGTTCGCCTTTGGCGTTGGCGAAGCCATCGCAACTTCATTGTTTCCATGTCTCTATTTGTGAACTAAGATCGGATTTAGGGCTTTTATATCTCAAGACTACACCCATATATTAAAATATTGCCGTGACTGCTATTAAGATTAACTTTAACCATGTTGTCAAGCTGAATGACAATCAATTTTATCAACTATGTCAAGACAATCCTGATATCAAATTTGAGCGCAATGTCAACGGAGAATTAATAGTAATGCCCCCTACAGGAGGAGAAACTGGAAAATATAACGCTAAACTTACTACAAAATTTGTTTTGTGGAACGAACAAACACAACTGGGTGAAGTCTTTGACTCTTCTACTTGTTTTAGACTACCCAATGGCGCAGACCGTTCTCCTGATGTTTCTTGGATAGAACTTAGCAGATGGAACACTCTTTCAGCAGAACAACGTGAAAAATTTCCTCCCATCGCTCCCGATTTTGTTTTAGAGCTAATGTCTCCATCTGATAGTTTGAGCGAGACACAAGCTAAAATGCAAGAATATATGAATGCAGGAGTCAAGCTAGGCTGGCTTATTAATAGAAAAACACGCTGTGTAGAAATTTATCGACAAGGGCGACCAAAAGAAGTATTAGAATCTCCTACAAGTTTATCTGGAGAAGATGTATTACTTGGTTTTACTTTAGACTTACAAATTGTCTGGAATTAACCTACTGCATATTCTGTGAATTTCCTCATGAAAGGTGACTGAAAACCTAGCACAATGTCTTCTTTAGGAACTCCCATAGTAACTAAATCTGCTGCAATATCATCCTCTGTTCCATTCCATTGAAGCCAAATTTTTCCCTTCTTAATATCAATGTGGATGATACAACTATGTACCCATTCTTGTCCTTCCCAGCCTATATGTAGTATTTGGTAATGGTCGCGTTCTATATCAAAAATATTTTCAACTTCTATATTGCCGCTAACAGTCTTTTGCTTGTTATAGTCCTGTAATATCTGCTGTATAATCTGGCGATATTTTGCTACTTTTTCCATTTGACAACTACCTCTTGTTCTACATCATAAATAATCATTTTGACTTGATTTTCTTCAATCATGGCTTGAGGAAAATCAAGTTTAAAAAATGTTGTATAAGTTGTCAAAAGTACTGCTAAATATAAAACACGTTCTGGCTGCCGTCGTTTCAGTGCGCCTCTATAATTGATAAATTGTCCCAATGCTGTATGAAATTCTGAAATTGCAGATGACTTCTCCAAAAAACTTTTGACTTCGACTGCAATTTTTTCTCCTTCTCGTTCTGCCGCAATCAGTTTTTCTGCGCCTAAATCAATAGAGACATTCACGCCACCAACACTAATTGACAGTGGATCGTGAGTTATGTACCAACCATCCTTCTGTAAAGCTCGTTTAACCACTTGAAGAAAGATATCTCTAGCAGACATATCTATCCATAATTATATTTCTTATTTTTATAATACTATGCTCGGTAAGTTCCTCAGACACCTGACGATAAAAAAAATATCCCGCGAAAAAAGTATCAACTTTATCATTCCAAATAGAGTTGATACCTAATTTTGAAAGTTTGTAGTAAACACTTCAAGGCTTATTCCAAGATGAGGACTGAAGTTCTCACTACGAACTAATATATTTTTGCCACATTTGGGTGTAAGCATTTTCCATTTCATGGGTAAACTGCTTACCATTCCATAGAGGTGATGTTTTTCTTGATTGTTTCAACTTCCAAGCAATTTGCTGTCTTAAGGCTTCATCTTTACCCAACCGAATACCCCACTCAACGTATTCTTCATTAGTCCAAGCAATACCTTCTGTTATACCAGCATTCATCATCATGGTATAGCTGTTACGGGCGGCGAATTGTTCACCTACTCGCGTTACCATAGGTATGCACATCCATAATGTTTCTAAAGTGGTTGTAGCTCCGTTATAAGGATAGGTATCTAGGACTATATCAGCAATGCCTAAATTAGCTCTGTGAATTGATTCAGAAAATACAATTGGCAAAAACCGCAGTTTTGAAGAATCTATACCTTCTTCTTCTGTTAGTTCTTCAAAAAAGCTTTTAATGGATTTTTCGTCAGATATTCCTTTAATCAAGAAATAGCTATTAGGAACTTCTTTAAGAATCTGTAATTGCAGTCTGCTAATATCTGGGTGTCGCTTAAAACCTCTTTGTCCACAGAGATAAACTATTGCATCATCAGGAATATCTAATTGATCACGATTTACTGTCGGCACACTGACCTCAAATCCATCTACACCTATATAGGTTTGAGGTAAACGCCAAATTTTTTCTTTGTAATATTTCTGTGCTGAATCTGGTAAAACGTAAGGGTCGGCAATGAAATAGTCTACTGCTGGAATACCTGAAGCATCCCAACCCAACCAAGTGACTTGAACTGGTGCAGGTTTGAGGGATATAACATCACAGGTGGTATCTAAAGTAATACTATCTAAATCAATTAAAATATCTATTTCATCTTGATAAATTTGTTCAGCAAGTTGCAAAGATTCATTTGATTTGTAAGTTTTATCAACTTTAGTAAGATACCATTCATGCAATGGATCGCATAGTGGATTAGTATTAATAAAATAACCATTAATTTGAAATTTATTTCGATCATGATGCTGAAATAACCATCGTGCTAGCCAACCCACAGAATGACTTCTCAGGCAATGTGATAAATATCCTATGTTTAATTTTTTGGTAGTTTCAAATTGTTTTTTTCTTGCTAAGTTACCTTGAAAGTACCGATTGACTATTTTTTGCTCAGAAATATCTACATTGTTTTGACAAATCTGCATTAATTGATTTTGGATGCTGCGGCTGTTAATGGGATTATCTTTAATATAAGGAGTAAAAAAATTAGCATTAAATAATCTGGCTATTCTAGCAGCATCAAGTTGTACAGGCTTTTCTTCAATGAGCAATTTTACTAACGATTCTTGCCTATTATGTATAGAGCAAGACTCTTCCCAATGTCCACCTGCTGTCATTAATCCTCGCAGAATTTGGCGATTAGCAAAAACTTGATCTGCCAGTCCCTCTACTAAAGAAAAGAATAACTTAGCAACTTCTATACCTTTTTCATATTCACCTGCATTTTGATATAGGCTAGCCAAATGACCGATGACTTCTGTATTATTAGGACTTAATTGTAAATACAGTTTGCATAACTGTACTGCTACACCAAATTGTTTTTGAGAATAACCAATGTCTAAGGCGGCTGGCAATAAAGTAATTAGTAAAGCCTGGGTATTATCTTTGCAATATGGTAAACAGGCTTCAACAAAATCTAAGGTTGAGGGATGATTCGGTGCATAATCTAAAACAATTTTAAGCGATTCAAGCAATAATTCTAAATTGACTTCTATTCTTGGCTCAGATTGGAGAATTTCAATTATCTCTAGTTCTTGTAAATTTTCACCTGTATAAATTTCTAACTTGATGGCTAACTGTAGTAAGTGCAATAAGTTATGAATATTTTGAGGAGAAAATTCTTTAATACTTTGCCGAATTTTTTCTGCAATTGAATGTTCTTCTATCCTTTCTCGGCGTTCAGCTTCTGTTTGCAAAATTTTGACTAATTCGCTGTTCCAAGCCTCAACTTGTTCTGGCTCTCCTTGCATTATTGCCATTAACCAAGTTGTTTGGGCTTCTACGTCTTGCCCTTGTAACAATAATATTAATCCTAAATACCAATAGTAGGATTTAATATTAGGTTCTATGGTAATTGCTTCTTCATAAAGACTAGCAGCTTGGTTGTAATTTCCTGCTAGTAAATATTTTTCAGCGTGCTGATGCAATTGGGTTGGTGAAGTTAAAGAGAGCATAATGCAACTTAGAATATTAGGGGATATGAAAGAATTTCTTAGAAAAGTAATTTCAGAGTGAGCAAATTACAAAAATTGGGTAATGTGTAAAAACACTACCCAATAAAACAAAACTTTGATCTGAGACTGCTCAAAAGTGTAAGCAGGAAAACTTTTGTATCTTATTACCTAGACAAAGAAACGTAATTTGCAGTATCACATGCTGTAGAAAATGTAGTGATAGCACCTACTGTCTGAGAAGGAGCTTTCGATTCACATGCTATTGCTACTGTCAATGCCTCAGAGGTAGCACTACTTCCCAAGATTGTACCTACTAATCCATAGTAAGATTTAAGCGCAGGTTTAGTGGCTTGTCCTCTAAATTGGGCAGCATTAGGCGCAGTACCGTTAACTTGGATATCATAGCTGAAATTATCAGATGGTGTTTTAATACCAACTTGCAATTCAGAGAGGTCGGTGGCAAACCTTTGATATTCTAAGAAGAAGGCTTGTTGAGAACGGTTAGCTGTACCTGTGTAGTTTCTAGCTTCTGACTGCTTAGCTTTATTAACCTGACCTAGTAGTGAAGGTAATGCAATAGCAGCTAGTACGCCGATAATAATTACAACTACTAGCAGTTCAATTAGAGTAAAACCTTCTTCTTCTCTGTTCTTACGGTTACTGAGGTGGCTGAGGAATTTAGCTTGTAATTCTGGCTTGAGCATGGGGTTTCTCCTGTGGTTTGGGGTGTAGAATGCGATCGCTGTCTTCTAGAAATAAATTACCCAGTTGCGATCTTTGATCTATCACCTCAGTCAAAAAACTTTCTTGCTCAAGCTATATTTACGTATATTTACTAATAATGTCATTCTTAGCAATGGAAAAGTCAGGTTGATCTCCTGCTTTCTACTGAATATTTCAATCAAACTCAGGTGGCCACAGTTCTGATACTTCCAATTCCCAACCCGGTAGCAATTCTGGCAATGTGAGTATGTCTCCACTCTGCAACATCATTGGGGCTTGGTTAAGCCGATAAACCATTACTGTCAATTTGTCAGGGTCAATCAACATACCGACTGTAGACCCAAGTTGCAAAAATAGCTGAATCTTTTCTTCAATTGGCTTAATTCTGTCTGATTTAGACTTTACCTCAACCATCAAATCTGGAACCAACTCTACAAAGTCGCGCTTTGTCTTCTTTAATCGGTCAGCCCGCACAAAAGACACATCAGGCGCACGTAGGTTTCTTTTTTCTGAGTCACCCTCTTTTATGCTAGGTAATATGAAACCTGCGCTAGAACCAGTTACTCGCCCTAGTTTACGCGACATTATCCAGTTATTTAAAAACGTAATTAAACGACCGCCAATCTCTTCTGACTCATAATCTGATGGCCCCATAACTATAATTTTCCCTTCTACCAGTTCCATTTGCCATTCTGGATGCTCTGTATGTAATTGCTCTAAATCTTTAATGGTTAATAACATAACAACACAGAAAATACTTCTATATTTATCATACGTACCGCAACCTACGAAAGCTACAATATATGATATTAAAATGAAAGCAACTGTATGAAAACAGATGTAATATTTTATGAACTTATTAAAGAACTTCCGCAGATATTTTTTGAACTAATTGGTAAACCTGATACTAATCCCAATATCTACATATTTACTGCACCTGAAATCAAGCAACAATCATTTCGTTTAGACGGTTTATTTTCCACTATTGAAGGATTTGAAAACGAACCTTTATACTTTGTAGAATTGCAAACCTACAAAGATGAAGAATTTTACGAACGGTTATTCGGCGAAATCTTTGTTTACTTCCGTCAATACCAACCAGCCAATTCAGACTGGTATGCAATTGTTATTTACGACAAACGCATCCATGAAGCTCAACCACACCCACGCTATCGGTTTTTAATCGAACAACATTTGCGCTGCATTTATTTAAATGAACTTGATACTAGTACTGATAATTACTTGGGTATAGGAATTGCCAAGTTATTTACGGAAACACCTACAAGAGCTACTTCCTTAGCTCAGGAGTTAATTAATCAAGCGAGAGAAAACTTAACTGACGAGCATCTGCAAAAGAAAGTGCTAGCATTTATCCAAACCATCATATTTTACAAGTTCCCCACTCTTAGCGTCGAGGAGATTGAAGCCATGTTGAATTTAGACGAATTTCAAAATACTCGGTTGTTTGAAAGCATTTTAGAAAGAACAAAGTTAAGTTTAGTTCCAAAATGCATTGATAGAGGGATGAGTATTCAAGAGATAGCTGAATTTTTGGAATTAGATGTTGAAACTATCAGAAAATCTCTGCAACAACAGCCTGAATAACGTAAATCTAATCACGCAAAACTGTATTGACGATCGCAGCCACATTTTCTTGTAGCATCTCGTGGCAAAACTAGCTGAAGTTTGCTATATTAAACGTAGTCGTTATGAGTACGTTTAACTTTTATGGCTAACCCGACTGTAGAAAACTTAGTAATCATCGGTTCTGGCCCAGCAGGGTACACCTCTGCCATCTATGCAGGACGAGCTAACCTCAAACCCGTTGTATTTGAAGGTTTCCAAGCGGGAGGTTTGCCTGGTGGACAACTGATGACAACAACAGAAGTAGAAAACTTTCCTGGATTTCCCCAAGGTATTACGGGGCCAGAACTAATGGATCAGATGAAAGCGCAGGCGGAGCGCTGGGGGGCTGAGTTATATACTGAGGATGTGATCTCAGTTGACTTAAGCCAGCGCCCTTTCACTGTGCGCTCAGATGAAAGAGAAATTAAAACCAACAGCTTGATTATTGCCACTGGTGCAACCGCCAAGCGTTTAGGCTTACCTAGCGAACATGAATTTTGGAGTCGCGGTATTTCGGCTTGTGCAATTTGTGATGGTGCAACACCAATTTTCCACGGTGCAGAATTGGCTGTGATTGGTGCTGGTGACTCAGCGGCGGAAGAGTCAATTTACCTGACTAAATACGGCTCGAAAGTCAATCTGTTAGTACGCTCTGATACAATGCGGGCTTCTAAAGCTATGCAAGACCGCGTTTTGAGTAACCCAAAAATCCAAGTGCATTGGAACACAGAAGCTGTGGATATTTTCGGTGATGGTCACATGACTGGGGTGAAAATTCGCAATAATCAGACTAATGAAGAAAGCGAACTACAGGCTAAAGGCTTGTTCTACGCGATTGGTCATACTCCCAATACTTCACTATTTACAGGACAACTAGAACTAGATGAAGTGGGTTATATTGTCACCAAGCACGGGACTGTAGAAACCAGTGTAGAAGGCGTTTTTGCCGCTGGCGATGTCCAAGATCATGAATTTCGTCAGGCAATTACAGCTGCTGGTACTGGCTGTATGGCGGCGATGCTAGCTGAACGTTGGTTGTCTTCCACTGGTTTAATTCAAGAGTTCCATCAACAGCCGGAAACACCAGCTAATGAATTAGAACATCAGCCAGCTGCTAAGAAAACTGAAGCAGAGGAAGCAGCTGGATTTAATTTACAAGTAACGCGCCATGAGGGGGGTTATGCTTTACGGAAATTATTCCATGAAAGCGATCGCCTACTTGTTGTCAAATACGTCTCTCCAGGTTGCGGCCCTTGCCATACCCTCAAACCCATTCTCAATAAAGTAGTAGATGAATTTGACGGTCAAATCCACTTTGTAGAAATTGACATCGACAAAGATCGCGATATTGCCGAGAATGCTAATGTCACCGGGACACCAACAATTCAATTCTTCAAAAATCAAGATTTATTGAAGGAAGTTAAAGGTGTGAAGCAAAAGAGTGAATATCGCCAATTAATTGAAAGTAATCTCTAACTGGACTTTAGACTAAAGCAAGCGATCGCATCAGCTAATACCAATTCACTAAAAGTATGATACAGATAAATTAGGAATAAATATGAACGGGTAAAAATGGTTGGAGTCACCAAAGTCGAAATAAAAGAATCAGTCCAACAGTTGCATGAACTGCTCGTCAAACAGAAAACAGCATCAAGCCGTGAACGAGTTCAAGCTTTGTATTTACTGAAAATGGGGCAAGTAAGAACGGTACAGGATGCAGCTTTTGTCGTAGGCAGAGAAAGAGTGACAGTGCAAAGATGGTTAAAAACATATACAGAGTCGGGAATAAACGGTCTATTGTCAACAAAAAAAAGTCCAGGGCGACCGCCAATTATTGATGGTTCGACCAAAGAACAACTTTTAAAAGAACTTGAACAGCCATTTGGATTTAAAAGCTATGAAGAAATCCGAACATGGTTGAAAGCGGTTCAAGGTGTGAGAGCGTCGTATAAAGTAGTACATGATACAGTACGCTATCGAATGAAAGCGAAGTTAAAAGTACCAAGAGCAGTAGGGATAAAACACAATGAAGAAGCAGAATTAGAATTTAAAAAAAACTGCCACAATACCTAGAAGTTATAAAAAAACACGTCATAGAGCCAAAAGATAAACATAAAGAAATTAGATACTGGTGTGGTGATGAAAGCCGTGTAGGATTAAAAACAGAATTAGGAAGACTGATCACGCTTTGTGGCATTAAACCTATTGGCATCATGCAATGGAAACGAGAAAATTTCTATTTATATGGTTTAGTAGAGCCGTTAACTGGTGAGTATTATATTTGGGAATTCTCTCATCTCAACACAGCTTGCTTCAATATCTTTTTAGAACAGTTTGCAGCTACGTATCCGGAAGATATACACATACTTCAATTAGACAATGGTGCTTTTCATTTAAGCCAGACTCTTAAAATTCCAGAAAATATTATTTTATTATTTCAACCTCCACATACTCCCCAAGTCAATCCCATTGAACGTTTATGGGAAGAAGTAAAAAGGAATTTAAGTTGGGAATGCTTTGCTAATTTGGACGAGTTAAGAACAGTTATTTGGCAACGTCTTGAGGAATTAAACACATCAATTGTTGCGAATATTACAGGTTGGGGTTTTATTCTGGATGCTTTATTTGTATCAGGCTTTTCGTGAAATGGTATAAATACTGCTCAAGTTCTTTGTTTGGAAAACATTAGCCAGCAGATATAAAGATTCTCTACTGGCTTTTCGATCTAATTAGTTAATTACCGTTTGATATACCGACTAGCCATTTGAATCGCATCAGAAATATCGACATCGCCATCCCCGTCTGCATCTAGAAAGGAATTTAGTACAGGATTCCCGCCACCTTGAGGATTTTGAGCATTCGCGCCAGATTGCAAGAAATTCAATACTAAAGGTACTGCTAAAGGCAGCAATTGTTGGATTGTACCAGCATCTAATCCGGTACGTTGGGCAGCAACGTTAGCCACCTGTTGCTGCATCGCTGGGGAAAATAAAGAGTTAACAGCTTGGGGGTTTTCAGAAGTGCCGCCATATTGATTTACTAAAGCTTGAGCTTGTTCGTTACCACCTGTAGCTTGCTGCTGTTGTAAAGAAGAGCGCACATAATTACCCACAACACCCAACATAGATTGTATTGTTGAGGAATCTGCCCCAGTCCGATTACTCAACTGATCGACAGCGTTGATAATACCACCGATTTGACCTAAGCTGCCTTGTTGATTAGGATTAGCGACAGCACCAAGAATTTGATCGAAAAGTCCCATAAGTTTCTTTTGTTTTTGTGTTTTTTCTTTCCTAAGACCAACCTGAAAGCTGCTCAGACTGTAAGTCTCAGACAACATCAACCAGCCTGTCTTAGGGTGTACTTTACAAGAAGTCGGCGTGAAAGCCCACTCCTTAAAGAAATGGATTGAGATCACCAACCGACTTGGCAAAGAAAGAGTATTGAACATTAACGCTTTCTCAATGCCCCATACTTCGGCTCCTTTCCCCCTGCTCCCCTGCTTCTTCCCCATTCCCTAAAGCCGCTTTCGATTAATATTAAAAGCATCTGCGTCGTTCATAACCATTAAATTTTGCCATCCATGCCTCTGTCGCGCATAGTCACGCTGATTGTTGGTCTAATCGTCATTTTGGGGCTAGCCCTGTGGCTGATTGATTCCCTTTCACGCCTCTATTGGCAGTTGTCTTATTCGCCGCTGCTGGGTAATTTGCTGTTGCTGCTGTTGATTGTACTCATAGGGGCTTTGGTTGCAGCTTTTGTTTATTATGTGCTGGTAATTCAAGCCGGGGAAAAGCGATCGCGTCGTCAACGCAATCGTGTGACTTCAGCACAAATTCCCGCTGCTAAATCTGATGCGGCTTCTACGACACTACAAGCTGTGCGCCAACAAGTAGGACAAATTCAAGATGAAGTAGCACGCCAAGCTTTATTAAGTAAATCGCGGGAAATTGAAGTTAATTTAGCACGGGGTGAAATCCAAGTAGTGGTATTTGGGACAGGAAGTGCTGGCAAAACTTCTCTGGTGAATGCAGTTATGGGACGCATGGTAGGTCAAGTTGATGCCCCAATGGGAACAACCCAAGTAGGAGAAACCTATTGTTTGCGGTTGAAGGGTTTAGAACGCAAAATTTTAATTACAGATACCCCAGGAATTTTAGAAGCTGGGGTAGCAGGAACAGAACGGGAACAAATGGCCAGAGAATTGGCAACATCGGCAGATTTATTGTTATTTGTAGTCGATAATGACTTGCGACGTTCAGAATATGAACCGCTGCGGGGATTAGCAGAAATTGGCAAGCGATCGCTTTTAATCCTCAACAAAACTGACTTATATACAGATGAAGATAAAGAAGTCATTCTTGCCCGGTTACGTCAACGAGTACGGGGATTTATTGCTGCAAGTGATGTAGTAGCGATCGCAGCTAATCCTCAATCTGCACAGCTAGAAACTGGCGAAACCTTCCTGCCAGAAGCAGATATTGTGCCTCTGCTGCGACGAATGGCGGCTATTTTAAGAGCTGAGGGTGAAGATTTAGTTGCAGATAACATTCTCCTACAATCTTTGCGACTAGGAGAAGAAGCACGTAAACTCATTGATAGCCAGCGCCGTCGTCAAGCTGACAAAATTGTAGAAAGGTTTCAGTGGATTGGTGCTGGTGTAGTTTCAGTCACGCCTCTACCATTTGTCGATTTATTAGCAACCGCTGCTGTCAATGCTCAAATGGTTGTGGAAATTGGTAGAGTCTACGGCTGCGAACTGAATATGGAACGCGGACGAGAGTTAGCCCTTTCTTTAGCAAAAACGATCGCCAGTTTGGGAATTGTCAAGGGAGCCATTGAATTATTATCTACCGCTTTACAAACGAATCCGGCGACTTTTATTGTTGGTAGGGCAGTTCAAGGCGTAACCGCAGCTTATTTAACGCGGATTGCTGGTAAGAGTTTTATTGAATATTTTCGTCACGACCAAGATTGGGGCGACGGTGGGATGACAGAAGTGGTGCAGCGACAGTTTCAAATGAATCGCCGAGATGAATTTATTAAAGCTTTTGTGCAAGAAGCGATCGCTAAAGTAGTCAAACCTTTAACAGATAGATCCGAGGCGATCGAGGAAGCAGGGGAGCAGGGAGCAGAGGGCAGGGGGAGAGACTGAAATCGAGGAGGCAGGGGGAGAAGCTTCTAGGTGGTAAACACATCCAAGGTAAACTGATGATTAAGGTTATAAACCTGTTATTTAGGGAATTGTGTAAAATTACTTTAACTTGATGCTTTAATCTTTCATTCTAGTGAAGGGTTTTAAAATCTCGGAAAGTTTCAATTACCCTGAAAATATCAGCAAAATATCAAGTCGCCAGATTTTCACAGGCATTACATGGGCAGTATTTGGGAAATTGATTTTTACTCCCGTCCGATTCTGGACGCAAATCAGAAAAAAGTTTGGGAAGTCTTAATCTGCGAAAGTCCTTCGGATGTGGGCAAAAGTATGGATTCCCTGTTTCGCTATGCTGAATATTGTCCCAGTACCCAGGTCAATTCGGGTTGGCTGCGGACGGCGTTACAGCAAGCAATTACTAAGGCTGGAGAAGCGCCAATCAAAATCCGCTTTTTCCGTCGCCAAATGAACAACATGATTACTAAAGCTTGTCAGGATGTGGGTATTCCAGCTCAACCTAGCCGCCGCGCTTTAGTTCTCAATCAATGGCTAAAACAGCGGATGGAGTCAGTTTATCCTCAAGAACCAGGGTATCAAGGAGGGGGGAATCCCTCGGTGCGTTTAGAAAGACCTTTACCCCAGCGTTTACCAGATGCTTTGGAAGGAAAACAGTGGGCATTTGTGACTTTACAAGCTGCGGATTTTACAGAAATGTCAGAATGGGAAATTGGCTTTGGGGAAGCGTTTCCTTTAGAGTTAGCCCAATTATCACCTGAAACCCGCATTCCTGGTGTTTTAATTTTCTCACCCAGAGCATTGCCGATCGCAGGTTGGATGTCTGGTTTGGAGTTGGCTTTTTTAAAGTTTGATACTACCAAAGGACAGAGATTAATTTTAGAAACTGGCGCTACTGAAAGTTGGGTTTTAGCAAATATTAAAAATCCCCAAACTTTAGCAGAAGCTAAAAGTTTTGAAGAGACTAAACAAAAAGCTAACGGTGTGCATTTTATTGGTGTCCAATCTGATCCTCAAGCAGAATCTTTTGCTGGGTTTTGGCTATTACAAGAGGTGAGTTTACCGTAATGGGGCATAGGGCAATTAAGAAAAATTGGGGCAGGGTGCGGGGTGCAAGGGGGAATGAAGAAGAGGAATTACCTATTTCTCCCTGCTTCCCTTCGGGTTCGCCAGTCCCTCTTTGTTGGAACAACAAGACCGGGCTGGCTCACCTGCCCCCTGCTCCCCTGCCTATTTCTCCCTGCTCCTCTGCTCTTTCTCTAGTCCCTAGTTCCTAGTCCCTAATCCCTGTTAGATGACGACTGTTGTAGAAAGGATTAAGAACTGAAGAAAGGGTAAAAAATTCAGAAAAAAGGTTTAAATAAGAGGAAAATTTGAAATAATGCCTCAAATAAGTTCACGGGCTTTATATTCTATCTTTGATTCTTCTACTGATACATACTTATACATATTGCTGTTTGTGAAATAATTCTCTGCGTCCATGACACGCTGATAGATACCAATGATTTGGGATAATTGTCTGCGTCTGTCTGCGTTTCACAATTGCAATTGCTGATACACACGATAGATATCAATGATTTGGGATCATTCTCTGCGTTCGTTTGCAGTTCAAAGTCCAAAATCTACAATTCACCAAGGGTCATGGGTGCTGAAAATTTGTCACAAGATACACTAGCAGAACAACTGCTGGAACTAGCTATAAAATCTGGAGCAGAAGCAGCTGAGGTTTATCAGTCGCGATCGCTTTCTCGTCCTGTGTTTTTTGAGGCTAATCGTCTCAAGCAGCTAGAAACCAGCCAATCTGAAGGTACAGTATTGCGGCTATGGCGAAATGGACGGCCAGGACTGACGGTAGCTTACGGTTATGTCTCAGCTCAAGCGCTGGTGGAGCGAGCTTTAGCTTTGAGTCAACTTAATCAACCCGAACCAATACAATTGGGCAATTATTCTAAACCTTCCTATCCTGATTTAGGAAAAAATGTACCTATTGAGGTATTGGTAAATTGGGGCAAAGAGGCGATCGCTTTAATTCGTGATGTTTATCCAGAGGTTCTTTGCAATAGTGATTGGGAATGTGATGTGGAAACTACTAGACTTTTAAATACATACGGTCTAGATTGTTACTATACTGACACTACTCTCAGTTGCTATGTATCAGCAGAATGGATACGAGGCGATGATTTTTTAAGTGTTTCTGATGGTCAAACCCAGCGGGATATCCTGCAACCTGAGAAAATAGCTGATCAAATTTTACAAAGGTTACTTTGGGCTAGAGAAAACGTCTCACCACCCAATGGCCGCGTTCCGATTTTGTTTACTTCTAAAGCGGCTGATATGCTTTGGGGTACTGTACAAGCGGCTTTAAATGGCAAACGCGTCTTAGAGTTAGCTTCTCCTTGGGCAGAACGCGTGGGTCAACCAGTGATTGCACCTAACTTGACTCTTTACCAAGACCCCCAAGCAGGCCCTTACAGTTGTCCTTTTGATGATGAAGGTACTCCTACCACTCCTTTAGTCTTTATCCAAGATGGGATTTTACAGCATTTTTATTGCGATCGCACCACCGGACGACAACTAGGTACTGATACTACTGGTAATGGTTTTCGTCCTGATTTAGGCAGCTATCCCAGTCCTGGTCTATTTAATTTATTGATCCAGCCTGGTGCAGCATCACTACAAGATTTAATTGAACAACTGGACGATGGCTTAATTGTCGATCAAATATTGGGCAACGGCAGTGGCATTTCTGGCGATTTTTCAATCAATATTGATTTAGGTTATCGTGTGCAGAAGGGTCATGTAACTGGGCGTGTAAAAGATACGATGGTTGCAGGTAATGTCTATACAGCCATTAAACAATTGGTGCAATTAGGTAACGATGCTGATTGGAATGGTTCTTGTTATACTCCGTCTTTAATAGTAGAGGGACTATCTACTACTAGTAGAAATAATTAATTGAGACTCTGACCTTTTGTGAATTAAAAATTCAAAATGAATTTACTGCCGCCAGTCCATAATTTTTACTCTCACAAAGCTACGGCTATTGTTACATAATGTTTACAACAATAGCGTTGTTCTCCAGCACTCAGCAAAAAACGGGCGATAATACTACTCTACAAAGACGTGAAGACCGATCCAGCTAGTTGTGTTTCTATCTCTACAATGACCATATAAGAACAAGGCTGACTCTTGTTCTCTCTGCACTTGCGTCTAGAGTGGTTACTCAATCAGCCTATGCAACCTACTAATCCTAACCAATTTACAGAAAAAGCCTGGGAAGCGATCGCCCACACCCCAGATATTGCTAAACAATACCAACAACAACAGATAGAAAGTGAACACCTGATGAAGGCGCTGCTAGAACAAGAAGGTCTAGCTAGCAGCATTTTCACCAAAGCGGGTATTAATTTACAAAAAGTCGGTGAACGCACCGAGCAATTTTTGCAACGTCAGCCAAAAGTCTCAGGTAACAGTACTTCGGTATACTTGGGTCGCAGCTTAGATACACTCTTAGATCGGGCTGACGCATATCGTCAAGATTTTAAAGACGAATATATTTCAATTGAACACTTATTGCTGGCTTACGCCAAAGATGATCGCTTTGGCAAAAGTTTATTCCAAGAATTTGGTTTAGACGAAGGCAAGCTGAAAAATATCATTAAAGAAGTTCGTGGGAGCCAGAAAGTGACCGACCAAAATCCAGAAGGAAAATATCAATCGCTGGAAAAATATGGGCGTGACCTCACAGAAGCTGCTCGTAAAGGTCAACTCGATCCAGTGATTGGGCGGGATGATGAAATTCGGCGGACTGTGCAAATTCTCTCTCGCCGTACCAAAAATAACCCGGTATTGATTGGTGAACCAGGCGTAGGTAAAACTGCGATCGCCGAAGGACTAGCACAGCGGATCATTGCTGGCGATGTCCCTCAATCTCTCAAAGACCGCAAGCTAATCGCTTTAGATATGGGTGCTTTGATTGCCGGGGCAAAATTCCGGGGCGAATTTGAAGAACGTCTCAAAGCAGTATTAAAAGAAGTTACCGAATCCGGCGGCAATATAGTTTTATTTATTGATGAAATTCATACCGTTGTTGGCGCTGGTGCAACTCAAGGGGCAATGGATGCTGGTAACTTATTAAAACCGATGTTGGCGCGGGGGGAACTGCGCTGTATTGGGGCGACAACTTTAGATGAATACCGCAAATATATTGAAAAAGATGCCGCTTTAGAAAGACGCTTTCAGCAAGTTTATGTCGATCAGCCCAGCGTCGAAGATACCATTTCGATTTTGCGCGGACTCAAAGAACGCTATGAAGTCCACCACGGGGTAAAAATTTCTGATAGTTCTTTAGTTGCAGCCGCTACCTTGTCAAGTCGCTATATTAGCGATCGCTTCTTGCCAGATAAAGCGATCGATTTGGTAGATGAAGCCGCTGCCAGATTAAAAATGGAGATTACCTCCAAACCAGAAGAACTCGACGAAATCGACCGCAAGATTCTCCAATTAGAAATGGAGAAACTATCTCTGCAAAAAGAAAGTGATGCAGCTTCTCGTGAACGCCTCGAAAGACTAGAAAAAGAACTTGCAGATTTCAAAGAAGAACAAAGAACCCTCAGCGCCCAATGGCAGTCTGAAAAAGATATCATTACCAAAATTCAGTCAGTTAAAGAAGAGATTGATCGGGTTAACTTAGAAATTCAGCAAGCAGAAAGAAACTACGACCTCAACCGCGCTGCGGAGTTGAAATATGGTAATTTAACAAATTTACATCGCCAACTCGAAGCAGCAGAAGACGAATTAGCAAACGCCCAAAGAACTGGCAAATCTTTGTTACGTGAGGAAGTCACCGAAGCCGACATTGCCGAAATTATTTCTAAGTGGACGGGAATCCCCATCAGCAAGTTAGTAGAATCTGAAAAAGAAAAACTACTGCACTTAGAAGATGAACTGCATCACCGCGTAGTTGGACAAGATGAAGCAGTCACAGCTGTTGCTGATGCCATTCAGCGATCGCGCGCCGGATTAGCTGATCCTAATCGTCCCATTGCTAGCTTTGTTTTTCTTGGCCCTACAGGCGTGGGTAAAACTGAATTAGCCAAAGCATTAGCGGCATACATGTTCGACACCGAAGATGCATTGGTGCGAATTGATATGTCTGAGTATATGGAAAAACATGCTGTTTCACGGTTAATCGGTGCGCCCCCTGGATACGTGGGTTATGAAGAAGGCGGACAATTAACTGAAGCGATTCGCCGTCGTCCTTACGCTGTGATTCTCTTTGATGAAATCGAGAAAGCGCACCCAGATGTATTTAATATCTTTTTGCAAATTCTTGATGATGGTCGTGTCACTGATGCCCAAGGGCGAAAAGTTGACTTTAAAAATACGATCATTATTATGACCAGCAACATCGGTTCGCAGTACATTCTTGATGTCGCTGGCGATAACTCACACTACGACGAAATGCGTCGTCGGGTAATGGAAGCGATGCGAAATAACTTCCGTCCAGAGTTCCTCAACCGAATTGATGAAATTATCATCTTCCGTGCTTTGGATAAAAAAGAATTGCGGCAGATTGTACAGTTGCAAGTAGAAAGATTGCGGCAAAGACTAAGCGATCGCAAAATGTCCCTCAAACTCTCGGATGCTGCGCTTGACTTTTTAGCAGAAGTAGGATACGACCCTGTATTTGGAGCGCGTCCACTGAAACGAGCAATTCAGCGGGAGTTAGAAACTCAAATTGCCAAAGCCATCTTGCGCGGCGAATTTAATGATGGCGACACCATCTTTGTCGATGTCCAAAATGAACGTCTTTCCTTTAGTCGTCTACCTGTTGAGGTATTTACTAGTTAATAACCCCAGTCGGTTGATAAATTCCAGATATTAGGAAGCAGGAGATGCAAGGGAAGAATTGGGGAAAGAGTCTTTCTCCCAATCATTCCCTTGTTTTTTTGCTTACCCTTGACTTTTGACTTCCGTGCAGCGGTACTAGTAGTCTGGCAACCCAAAAATGACAGGTGGAGGCAGGCAGGGGAAGCAGGGGAAGCAGGGGGAGAAAAGAACTGGACTTTTTCACATTAACTCCGCAAAGTTCTCTTGGCAGACTACTAGTGGCTCACGCACACGCGATAATCTAGAATAATATTTGAATTTTTTCACGGTATGGAAACTACAAGAGTATCTGACCAAGGACAAGTGATCATTCCTCAAGCGATGCGAAAAGCCTGCGGTTGGGAAGCAGGTCAGGAATTGCTTTTAATTGATACTGGTGATGGGATTCTTCTCAAGCCGAAAAAACCTTTTGCTAAAACTGCTTTAAGTGATGTTGCAGGCTGTTTGAAGTTTCCAAGTGTTGCAAAAACAATTGAAGATATGGACAATGCCATTAGTCAAGGGATACAAGAGGAATGGCATGGTCGCAGTTGATACTAATATTGTGGTACGTCTTTTGACTCAAGATGATGAATTGCAATACCAAAAGAGTCAAGAAATTTTTCAGACTCAGGATGTTTTTATAGCTGATACAGTAATTCTTGAAACAGAATGGGTACTAAGATTTGCATATAAGTTTAAACCAAATGAGATATGTTTAGCTTTACGCAAACTGTTTGGCTTGCCTAATGTTTATCTTGTTAACACAAACTTAGTTGCTCAAGCATTACAATGGCATAAAAACGGGTTGGGTTTTGCAGATGCTTTTCATTTAGCTCAAAGCCAGCATCATAGTTATTTTTATACTTTTGATGAAAAATTAATCAAAAATGCCAATGGGTTGACATCATGTGAAGTTAAGAAACCTTGAGAGTGCGATCGCTCCTGTAAAATAAAGCTAAATTATCCCTTGATATCAAAAAAATAATTATTGTTCTTACTCATTTTTATTGATAATTCAGTAAATTGTTGTTTGAAACTGTAACGTCAACAAATAAAATGAGTTTATTAAGGTTTTCTCAAAGTCTGCTTGAGAATAGATGAAAATATAATTAAACACAAATAAAAACTGCCATATTATCCATAAGTGAAGGAATTTTAAACATGTTTCACAAAATGTTGGTTGCAGTAGATAGATCCGAAATGGATCAACATGTTTTTGAACAAAGCATATTGTTAGCAAAAGCAACTAATGCTGAAGTCATGTTGCTGCATGTTTTATCTCCCCTAGAAGATCCTTATATCAGTCCTGTTTTTACACAACCAGATGCTATTTATCCTACTTTACAAACTCCACCGATGGATAGCTATAACTATGTCCAGGAGTGGGAAGATCTAAGAAAAGAAAGACTAGATTGGCTGCGATCGCTCGCTGATACAGCAATTCATGCAGGTGTAAAAACTGGTTTTTCCCAAAACTTAGGTGATGCAGGTCGCATCATTTGTGATGTAGCTAGTAGTTGGCCAGCGGATTTAATAATCGTTGGTCGTAGAGGTCGTGCGGGAATTAGTGAGTTGTTCCTAGGTAGTATCAGTAATTACGTATTGCATCATGCTCATTGCTCAGTTTTGGCAATCCAAGGACAAATAATTGATACAGCAGCAAACCATTAAAATGCACTAGTGGTCTGTCAACCCAAAAATGACAGGTGGAGGCAGGCAGGGGAAGCAGGGGAAGCAGGGGAGGCAGTGAGGTCTTGGGGGAGAAAAGAACTGGACTTTTTCACATTAACCCAGCAAAATTAATGGGACACACTACTAGTGGTCTATCGCATTTATTTTGAGTGGTAAAATAACGAACCGCCAAGGACGCAAAGTACACAAAGGAAGAGAGAAACAAGAGAAATTGAAAAGTTGATTAACCTATCAAAACTTTTGCGATAGACCACTAGAGACTTGAAACAGATGCATTCAACGGTCATTCAAAATTTAAAGGTAACTATAACTACAAAAAATTAGGGATACGTAAAATCGTATCCCTATAATTAAAACTCAAGATTAACTAAGAAGCACCTTGCAATTCAGCAGTACGGACTGAAAGCGACTGTGTTTGGCTACCTCGTTGCACTTTCACCTGCAACACTTGACCAAGGCGACTGTCTTCTACAACGTTTTGCAACTGTTCAGCGCTAGTGATAGATTTGCCATCAACTTGAACAATGACATCGCCACGCCGCACACCAGCAGTAGCAGCTGGGGAGTTGGGTACAACCCTAATCACCACTACACCGTTGACTTCTGGTATTTGGATTGGAGAGTTAGGATCAGTATTATTTTGCTTTGCTAGCTGGGGCGTTAAAGTTACCATTTGCACTCCTAGATAGGGGTGAGCAACTTTTCCGTCTCGTTGTAATTGAGATGCGATCGCTTTTGCTTTATCAATAGGAATAGCAAAACCAATACCCATAGCATCAGGACGAATGGCGGTATTAATCCCAATTACTTCACCTCGGTCATTCAATAACGGGCCGCCAGAATTACCAGGGTTAATTGCAGCGTCGGTTTGAATGAAGTCTAAGCGTTTGTCAGAAATGCCAACTTGAGCGCTAGAACGTTTGAGGGTGCTAACAATTCCCAAAGTAACGGTATTATCGAAGCCTAAGGGATTACCAACTGCGATCGCCCAGTCTCCTACCTGTACGTTATCAGAAGAACCTAAAGGCGCAACAGGCAAGTCGTTACCAGCATTGATTTTTACAACCGCTAAATCTGTTACTTCATCAATGCCTTTAACTTGACCTTCAAAGTTACGGCCATCTTTGAGGCGGACTGTTACCTTATCAGCTTTATCGACTACATGGGCATTGGTAAGAATTAATCCACCTTTGTCAATAATAAAACCAGAACCTAAACCGCGTAATTGCTCAGAAGGCATCTGTTGAGGTAAGCCTTCACCAAAAAACCGACGAAAAAAGGGATCTTCCAAAAATGGATCGACTCGACGAGAAATTGTACGCTCCGTATCAATCCGTACTACTGCTGTACCTACACGATTTACAGCTGCTGTGACAAAGCTAGTGTTACCTATAGCAGCAGTTGCTGGCGATTGTTTTTGAGCAATCAACTCTGGTGTATCTACCACAGGATTAGGTGCAGGTTCTGCGAGTGAGGGTAAAACCCGCAAAGTGCTAACGGTTAGCGCCACTCCTAAAATTATAGCTAACAGATGAGAACTGACTCGACGTATAGAACGGGGTATTTTGGAAAATCGCATAATTACAACCTAAATTTAGAAACCTAGTTGTTGTTTAGTCGTAAGAATTTATCTATCTATGGTTATTTTTACAGTTTCGATGACAATCTCTGACTTGTGACGTTTTACTTTCTCTCTAATGTTTGGAGCTGAGACCTTTTGCAAAGCCTCTGTAATTAAAAGTAATTGAACATTTAGCCCCATAGCTATTATGGAGATTTACCATTGCCAGGTTCGGTTTTTACTATTTTCAATGAGTTCAGCTAATCCCTATTTTTGATTACCATTATTGAACCATTCTCCTCTAGGCTAGGATCTTAGTACCACCAGTGCTTTAATAACCCATGAACGGATCAACTCAAGAATCCTTGCCCATAGTCGAGAAAGTAGAAAAATCCCACAGTCATGAGCATACAGATCATACTCATGGACATGGAGAATCGGTTCATCCTCACGTCCATAGCGAAGAGTCCTTAAGGCGAATCGTTAATCGACTTTCACGTATAGAAGGACACATTCGCGGTATTAAAACGATGGTGCAGCAAAATAGCCCTTGTCCTGATGTTTTATTGCAAATTGCCGCTGTACGGGGCGCATTAGATAAAGTGGCGAGAATCGTTTTAGATGAACATTTAACTGAGTGTATTGCAAGAGCTGCTCAAGAAGGCAATATGGAAGTTGAAATTGCCCAATTAAAAGCCGCTTTAGATCGATTTTTGCCTTAATTCATCTATTTGAGTTTTTTGGTTGTTATATTCTGTTCTAACCACTGAATAACCTGATAACCAAGACGAGTCCCATCTAATCGGTCGATTTCGCGGATTCCGGTAGGGCTAGTAACATTAACTTCGGTAAGGTAGCCACCGATTACGTCAATACCTACAAAAATCAAGCCGTCTTTACGTAATTCTTCGGCTAATTGGGTACAAATTTCAGATTCTCTTGAGGTGATTTTAGTTCGAGCAACCGTACCACCTGTGGCCATGTTATTACGAAAATCACTGCCACTAGAAAGGCGATTCAGCGCGCCAATTGGTTCACCATCGAGTAAGATAATCCGCTTGTCTCCCTCTTTGGCCTCTGTAAGATAAGTTTGCACCATAACTGGCACTCGACCTTGAAGGGTACTAAGCTCAATTATGGAGTTAAAATTGCGATCGCCTGATTGTAGAACTAAAATTCCTTCGCCAGCTTTGTTACCTAGTGGCTTAAGAATAGTCATCCCCTTAGCTTCAACAAATTGCCTAATAACTTGCTTATCGGCACTGACTATCGTTTCTGGAATTGCATCGGTAAACTGGAGGGCATACATTTTTTCATTTGCCCCTCGAATACCACTAGGACTGTTAATTACTAAAGTTTTATTTTGGTCAACGTAATCCAGAATATAAGTCGCATACAGGTACGAATCATTAATCGGTGGGTCTGTCCGCATAAAGACAGCATCCATTGTTTCTAAAGGAGTCAAACAAAGCTCACTTAACTTGTACCAAGGATTTGCCGCTACCCAACGTCCTTCCACCAACTGTATTGGTACAAGTTCTACCTGCTGTAATATAGCCCAAGCATTACCATTTGCCACACTCAGCAGGTTTGCCTGAGTTACCCAAATTTCATGTCCTAGAGCTTGTGCTGCTTCCATCAGTGCAACACTAGTATCATGACAGGGGTCGAGCTGATGGATAGGATCAATAATAAAAGCCAGTTTCACACTTTTTGCCTCAATCACCAGGGAATTTTGAATTATTCAATTTAGATTATCCCCTGATGTCCAGACCGATTCACAATTGCTTTTAGAGGAAAAAGCAATCACCATATTTTTTCAATCTACACGTTGCTAGCAGCTAGTAGCTCATCTAGCTCACCTTGACTGTCTAATGCGTAGATATCGTCACAACCACCAATATGCTCGTCGTTGATAAAAATTTGTGGTACAGAGCGTCTGCCATTAGCTCTCTGGGCCATTTTATCTCGTGCAGTTTCGTCTCCATCAACACTGTATTCGGTAAATTCGACTCCCTTTTGCTTGAGCAAACCTTTGGCACGAATGCAAAATGGGCAAGTCCTCCAAGTGTAAATTTCTACTTTGGCAGCCATAACATCCTCAATTTGGTTTAGTACTTTTTAATTTTAGATCTTTGCTCTTGACCATAGCGGCTTATCCAGTTTTTTTTAACTGTAGAAATGGTTCAGTATAGTTGTCAAAAATAAAAATTACTCCCTTCCTGGTGTTCAACTACTAAAATCATGTCGGCTGAGTTTCGTTCCTCAGTTCAACTCATTCAGTAATTGGGGCTTAGGAAAGGAGTATCAATAGTCTATCGATTCTTAAATTTTGGTTATAACTGGCATCCTGATTATATTTTATGCTTTTGCACCCTGTAATTTAACAAACTGATGATATTCCAGTTACAAAAATTTGGGTAAGAAGTATTTATTCATCTCTAAGCCCATGTTTGATTTCTATGAAAATTTAGCAGGTATTTTTTAAGCCTGTGGAATATCTTTTTTGTTTTTCTTGTTCAATCCAAATGCACTCATAGCTAATAAGCTTAAAGCTGCTACTGTACCAGGTTCGGGTACTTGTACAGGTTTAGGTGCAGGTGGAGTAGGTGGTTCATAGTAAGTCGTAGGTGATGGCGTAGGTGCGGGAGCAGGAGCAGGCGCTGGTGCGGGAGCAGGTGCTGGTGCGGGAGCGGGAGCAGGAGCAGGAGCAGGAGCAGGCGCTGGTGCTGGTGCTGGTGCTGGTGCTGGTGCTGGTGCTGGCGCTGGTGCAGGCGCTGGTGCTGGTGCGGGAGCAGGCGCTGGTGCTGGTGCGGGAGCAGGAGCAGGCGCTGGTGTTGCTGCTGATGCAGATACACCTGCAAGTTTGCTACTGCCCTCACGACTAGAACCAGGAAGTCCTACACTCATTACACGTAAACCGAAGTCTTGATTAAAAAACTGATCAAGGGTTAAAGCTGCTTTGCTGCTAGATAGAACAAAAGTTGCCGTTTGAAAGTCGTCACCCTTTCCTATACCTTGTGTGCCAATTTCCACACCATATTCAAATTTGTGGGTATTTCCATCACCCTTAAGATTAGCTTGACCAACCTTCTCAAGCTTTCCAGTAGTGCTATAGTCAGTTTCTGTTATAGGTGTACCGTCTATACCTAAAACTTGGAGACTAGATAGAAGGGAGTTATCTTTAATGTTGAAGAAGACTCCGCGGATATCGCCAATATTTTTATATGTTGAGTCAGTTAAAAACTCCACTTTAAATTGAACTTTTCCAGCACCAGCCACTGTGTCATCGAGAGTATATCTAACTTGTAACGGGTCGCCTGTAAAGTTAGTAGCGGTGAAACTCATAGAGGCGGCATTGGCAGGGTTTAAGGAAGATGTAGCGACAGCTACACCCGCAGCTACTAATAAAGAAGATCCCAGCCGAATAGAAAATGCTTTTGCCATAGGTGATGTACTAAATAATAGCCGTTCCCTGCGGAACTATTTGTTAATTACAAATCCAATTGTCTACTTGCATTTGCTAAACGTCTGCTATTTTTTAGCGTTTTATTCATATCTTTATTTATTGGTTTATTTAGATAAAAAATTGTTGATTTATTAGTATAAATACTGTAATTAAGTAGTTTCTTTGGAAACTCACAGTTTTAAACTGTGATTCCATAATGTTTCAGTATTTGAAAAGACTATAGCCAGGGGCGACTAATTCTTTCTAACTCCGTAATTTCATCATCACTTAATCTCCAACCCAAAGCACCTGCATTCTGACGCACATGTTCGGCTGTTTTCACCCCAGCAATGGGAATAACGTTCCCCTGAGCAATCAACCAATTGAGCGCAACTTGAGCCGGGGTGCGATCGTATTTTTCTCCTAAACTGCGTAGTAAAGATATTATCGGTACAATTTTTTGCAAGCCTTCTTTCTTAAATTTTGGGTCTATTTTCCTAGCACCGCTAGGAATTTCAGCACCTTCAGGGGTATATTTGCCTGTAAGCAGTCCTTGAGCTAGAGGGCTGTATGCCAAAATGGTTACGCCCAATTCACGAGCAGTTGCCAGAATATTCTTGCTTTCAACTTGGCGACTGAGTAAAGAATAACGGACTTGATTGACAGCCAATGGCACTCCACGATCTGCCAATATTTGATGCGCGTCTCGCATTTGCTCCGCTGAATAATTACTCACTCCGACTGCGGCAATTCTGCCTCGTTTCACTTCATCTGCAAGAGCATTCATCAAAGTTTCTTGACTTAAGAAGAAAGCAAACGGCCAATGCACTTGATATAAAGCTATCTGCTCTACTTGTAAACGTTTGAGGCTGTTAGTTAAGGCATCAGCAACAGATTGACTCGTGAATCGCCACGGTAAAGGGCTAAATTTCGTGGCAATTTGCACAGGCTTTTGTGCTTGCTGCATGAATTGTCCCAAAAATTGTTCACTCTTTCCCATTCCGTAAACTTCAGCAGTATCAAAGAAGGTAATACCAGCTTCTAAGGCTGCCGTAAAAGCTGCTTGTAACTGTTCTGAACCGTAGCGATCGCCATAGTTCCAAAAAAGTTTATCACCCCAAGCCCAAGTACCCATACATAGGGGTGGAACAGTCGGGCCATTTTTGCCTAATGTGATTGTTTCCACGATTGCAATATCTATACATTTACATTTCTTTGCTTTTTTAGTGTAGCGTTACAGATAAAAGTGTGGATGGAGATTCAACACCATAGTTCAATCAGAAATCAAACCGGATTTCTATATATACATAAAAATACAGTTAAAACATTGCATTTACAACATTTAATTAATCTGACTACTTAATAAGTATTGGCAGTAATCAAGCTTAGTAAATCTCATTACCGTAAGCAACATTTATCTAATACAACCGCTACCTATTTTCTCATGAATCTTTCGTGCTTTGCCTCCAATACATCGGCTTCTATTACGAATACAAGGCTTTCGGAATCAGATTTAACTAATACCCATGTACTAGCTACTGGCGATCGCATTGTGCCAGTTGCGTAAGTCCTGACTGATAGTGATTAATTTCAAGAACTAGGAACAGGAGTAGGGAGAATACTTTTACCCATGCCCCATCCCCTATGCCCTATGCCCTATGCCCTATGCCCTATTCCAAACTAAATAAATTCCCCAAATCGCCATAGCCCGCAGATAAGTACTGGCACGGAAAGTACCAGATGCGGTAATCGCTTCGGGTGTGCGGAATTGTAGCCCATTGTCGTAGATTTGCTGTACTACAGCTTGCGTTAATCTCAATGCTTCATCCTTCATTTCCATTTGTACTAGAAAAGCTGCCAGCCCAAAGTTGATTCCTGTCCAAACTTCCAAAGGATGAGTAGCTTGCGGATTTTCTGGTGAACCGTCGGGACGAACTCCATTTGCTGCACCAAATTGGCCATTAGAGAATTTGAGGAAGCAAGCATCATAAACAGTCTTTAAAGCAGACAAAGCGCGATCGCTCGATACAATATCTGGTAAACTTAATAATCGGGCGTAAAATTGCCCACATAATTGATCTGCCATCACTACATCCGAACCGCTTTCACTATCCAAGCGGTAATATTGACCATTCCAAAGTTTTTCTTCGTAGATAGGGCGAGATTGTTTTAACCAAGTCTCGTAAGTAGATTTTTGAACCGCCAAATCGCCAAATTCGCCAAGATTTGTCTCTGTGTTCTCTGCGCCCACCGTTCGCGCAGCGTCTCCGATAGGAGAAGTTTGCTCAACGGGGGGAACCCCCGCACGCAACTTCTCTCTGCGGTTCGTTAATAAAATATCACTAATTGCGATCGCAGCTTGTAGCGCTGCTAACCACAACCCACCACAATAAGCACTTACGCCCTGTAACCGCCAATCATCAAAGGTTTGATCTGGTGCGCCGGAATTTTCGGGAATCCCATCGCCATCTTGATCAAAAGTCTTGAGATAATTTAAAGTCTGCACAATCGCCGGCCAGCAATCTGCAAGAAAATCCACATCTTCAGCACCCGTAAGCAGAAAATCTCGGTATACTTGCAACACAAAATCGCTGCCTAAATCCTTCCATAAATTGCAGTCTTGATAACAGGTGTAATTGGTTTTCTCCCAGACATGTTCATTTGGTGCGCCTAAATCATGCGGTGTTGCACCTGCAATTTTACGCGCGGCTGTTGTAGTGTCTGCCCCAATTGTGTAGTAATAACCAATCACTCGCTGATGATTGTCACTGTGGGGAATTGCCCGTGCAAATGCCCGTATCACCGACTTTTCTAGTTCTGGGAACAGCATCAGCAAGGCAAAAGAGCCATATAATCGCACATCTAAACTTTCATACCAGCGATAATCTAGGCACTCTAGCACTGCAAATTGACCGATGGGGTCTAACTTCGATGCTGCACTCCAAAGAGTACCGCCGCTGGTGAGGTCGTATAGCTCATTAAACAGCGCCATTTTCAACCAGTCGGGTAAATCTTGCCGTTCTAAAATCGGCTGTTGCCAAGTTTGAATTTGCGATCGCCAATTTTGATATTCTTGTAGTGCAGTAGTAGCGATCGCCCAAGCATTGTTACAATCGCGACCAAAAAAATCTGTATATCTACGGTAACAATTAATCCCGGCAGCAAATTCTGTCACAGGGAAATCCCAAGACAAAACAAAGGGAATTTCGAGAGTTTCTCCTGGTTGAAGAGTGAAATGCACTGCGATCGCAGTTCCTAGCTGGGTATCTTCTGATGCTGGTGTAGCATCTGTGTAATTGGGTAAAGCACCATTTTTAGCAAAGCTTTCCCAGACATCTCCACCATCACCGTCAGGATCCCAGCGCGTATGATGAAATACTTCCACTTGGGGATGTTTCAAGGTGGCAATACACCAACTGCCATCCCCTTCTTGTATTGGTGCATCACTAGCAACTCGTTTTAAAACACAACCAATTTGTTGATTATTTTCAACTAATTCATTGTAATTATTTTGACTCTCACCCAAGCGCGGCTGATATTCGTAAACAGGACTACCATCATCCCGAATCTTTACCTGGGGAGACTTGAGGGCATTCGTAAACCAACCCACCATATTTTGCCAAGTGAGCATAATACTGAGAGTAATGGCTTGATCTGTGGGGTTATGAGCATTCCAGAGAAATACCGCCACAGGGTAACTAGTTTCTTGATAATTGTTTTCCCAGATTGGCGAAAACTGCTCACAAGTTAACTTTGCTTGGAAAACATTTTCGTAGACAAACCAACTACGCGGGTATAAAGCGTGATATGTACCTGTATTTTCTGGATACCATTGCCAAGTTTGCAGACTACCATCATCCGGCGCTTGGGTAGACAAAGCGTAGGCAATAGACGATGTGCCATCAGACTCAAATACACTAAACTGACAAGCAGGAATATTTTTGAAGGTATGTTCACCGCCGTCAATATGCCACAGATTAAAGTCTCCCCGTGAAGAACGACCGATGCAACCTGCACCAAAGCCCCCTAAAGGCATACCATGCCAGGGGCCATCATCAATATTGCTAGCGTAGCGGACTGTATAGGGTTTGTCCCAGCCTAAACCGATGGGACGGCTCCAAGTGCAAGGGGGAATTACGGACGAGAGCTGATTTGTCATCGCCTAATTTTACAGCGTGCGGTTACGCTAAGGAAGCTTAACGCGATGTGCGATTTTTCTCAAGTAAAACGTGCTATTTGCATAACAATAACTTTTGGATAGCTTTAAGTGATTTTACAAACCACTCAAGCACAACAACTGCAAATCACAAATCGTAGTGAGGGGAGCAACTTTATTGCTGATATTCCCAATGCTCAACTGCGTTTATCTAGTGGTGATGCGTTCACATTTCATTCAGAAAAACCTATTGCTGGTACTCTAAATGCATCTATAATTCGCCAGATTTCAGGGCAAACAAACAATCCCAAGTCCAGCCATTTGCCGAATATGCTGATCAAACGAAACAACTTCCGAAACTTCCAAGCGTTTAGCCATTACTAACAATGAACAGTCGGTATAACTCCACAACTTGTCCTCGTAGCGACAAAAGGCTTCCCACGTGGCATTATCCTCTACCTCAGACAATGCTAGATAAATATGCTCTTGCCGTAACACATGACCAATTTCCAGAGAGGCTTGCACTGAAACCCTCAGTCTTAACCAAGTCACAGTTTCATCAAACACTGACGATAAGATAATCCACAAGATGATGTTTTTCTGATTGAACAAAAAATGCAATTAGCGCAGAGGTATCCATCAAAACTTGAGCCATCAGAACCCCTGATAGAGAGCATCATCAACCTGTTCAGCATAGTTAGTAGTCTCTGTTTTATTGGTATTTTCAGACAATATATCTGTTGATGCAACTTCAGAAACAGTAAAGCGCCCACACAGTTGCCAAGTGCGAGTTTCCGTAATACTTCGGGGTACTAAACTATGTGCCAAATACTGAGTTAACGCCTTGAGCAGAATTGTCTCAACAGAATACCCCGCAGATTTGACCTGACTCACCAATTCGTCGGGAATATCAACGGTTAACTTTGCCATCCTAAACCATTCTCCCTGCTATATCCAATACAACTGCGATCTTAGTTTAAAGCCATCGCAAATGTTATAGAGTTACTACACCCTTCACCTGCTTACCTGCTATTATCCGAACTCGAAATTTACTATTCACGTATTCGGCTCAAACCACAAGTATTTTAGCTTTTCCTAGTGTCATTCGTTCATAGCCATTGTACCTACACCGTTTCTAATGAGATGGCCATCTTCCATGTAAACAATTCGGTCGGCAATATCTAAAATACGATTATCGTGGGTAACAAGCAAAATCGTACAGCCTTGTTCTTTTGCTAGTTTCTGCATGATTTCTACAACATCGCGTCCAGATTGTTTATCGAGGGCGGCGGTGGGTTCATCTGCTAAAACAATTTTAGGTTGACTGACTAAGGCACGAGCGATCGCTACTCGCTGTTTTTGTCCACCTGATAAGTTATCTGGATAGTAATTGAGGCGTTCTCCTAATCCTACTGCTTGTAACATTGCTTGCGATCGCTCTAGCATTTCTGAGGGCGAAATTTTCGGTAGTACTTCTAAAGCCATACGCACGTTCTGAATTGCTGTTAAGCTACCGTGTAAGTTATGGGCTTGAAAAATATAACCGTTATTACGTCGCGCCTGTGTCAATTGACCATTCTTAGCACCACAAAGTTGTCTATTCAATACCTGCAAACTACCAGATTGAGCAGAACGTAAACCTCCTACTAAGGTTAATAGTGTAGTTTTCCCCGAACCAGAAGGGCCAGTCATAATCACAATTTCACCTGCATTAATGGTGAGATTAATATTAAATAAAACCTGCTTACAGAGTTGACCTTTACCAAAATAATGGTCAAGATTTTCGATAGATATAACAGATTTAGAAGAATAAGGAGTTTCCATAAGTAATTATCTTGGGGCATGGGGTATGCCCATTTTCAAAACATATCCGCAGGGTCAGCAGATTGTAATTTTCGAGTCGCGATCGCCCCAGAAAGAGTACACATAATAATAGTCAGCAATAATACAATCAACGCTCTGGCTACTGTCATGTATATTGGTAAATCTGTGGCATTGCGAGTTAGGCGATAAAGTCCTAAAGGTACAACAAATCCGGGGATAAAGCCCAGCAATGCTAATATAATTGCTTCTTCAAAAATCACACCCAAAAGGTATAAATTACGATAGCCCATTGCTTTAAAGGTGGCGTATTCTTTGATATGGGCATTCACATCTGTAGAAAGGACTTGATAAACAATAATTACACCGACAATAAATCCCATTGATACGCCCAAACTAAAGATAAAACCAATGGGACTTTCTTGTTTCCAATAATCTTCTTCAAATTTGATAAATTCTTCACGGGTTAGCACTCTCACATCTTCATTTGAGAGGTAGAGTTTTAATATTTCTGCAATTTGTTTGGAGTCATAGTCTGGTTGAGTATAAATCAAACCTAAATTGATACTTCCTGCTAACTGTCTAGGAAAGATACGTAGAAAGTTATCACTACTAGAAATTAATGTGCCGTCTGCACCAAAGGATGCGCCTAATTTAAATAAGCCATCAATGGTGATGGTGCGTTTATCAACTTCTGTAGTCACATTATGACCTGCATCAATTTGAGCAAACGCTTCTTTGTATTCACCTCTAGCTGCACGATCAAAAATAAAGGTATCAGGCAGCTTAATTTTATCTAACTGGGCGTTGACTTCTGGTAAATTTAATGCAGGTTCTTCAGGATTAAATCCAATTGCTTGTAGTGTTGTTTTGCGGTGTGTTTGGGGATTCTTCCAGGTAACTAAACCGATATACATGGATGCTGTCGATCTCACCCCAGGTATATCAGCAGCCTGAAGTAATCGCCGCCGCGAAAAGGTAGATAAGTTCTGAGTGTTACGGCTTTGAGTACTCATTAACACTATGTCTGCAAGCAGCACACTATTGAGGCGGGTGTTACTGTCATACAGTGCATTCTGAAACCCCAACTGCATAAACATTAAGACATCAGCAAAGGCAATACCTGATAAAGCAACCAATAGACGACTTTTATGATGGCTAAGTTGTAACCATCCCAGGGGTGTACGTCGTTGTAATATCTGAATTAATCCCATCACAGTCCAATCACCGCCTTGACTTGCAAATTAGTAAATTTGGCTGCTTTCAAGCTTGATGCTTCTCCTAACCGTACATGAACTTCTACAACTCTAGAATCAATATTTTCACTGGGGTCAGCGTTGATAATGTCTTGCCGCTGCACTTTCTGGCCAATTCTGTCTACTCTGCCATACAATTCACCTGGTAGAGAATTGCTAGATATCCGCACTGGTTGTTCAGGACGCACTTTGTTGACATCACTTTGGTAAACTTCTACAACTGCATACATGAGGCTGGTTTGCCCAATTTCTACGATGCCGTCATCAGAAACCATTTCCCCCGAACGCGTATGAATGTCCAAGACTACACCGTCTTGGGGCGATCGCACATAAGCTTGATCTAGATTTGCTTTTGCCTGTT
This sequence comes from Halotia branconii CENA392, assembly GCF_029953635.1. Classification (NCBI taxonomy): domain Bacteria; kingdom Bacillati; phylum Cyanobacteriota; class Cyanophyceae; order Nostocales; family Nodulariaceae; genus Halotia; species Halotia branconii. The sequence goes on from NZ_CP124543.1 coordinate 5,993,791, forward strand.
TGGCGGCGGCTACTGCCCGGCTAATTTCTACTTTTGCCGCTTCTAAATCTACTGGGCGGACTTCGGCGATTTGGTTTAAAATGGCTTCAGCAGAACTAACTTGCTTGCTCCCAGTAGCTTTAATGCGAGCCAAATCTGTCTCGGCTTCGCTAATTTGCTTACGTCCAGTATTATCAATCCGGTTGAGATTTGCTTTAGCTTCCCTCAATTGCTGCGTGATGGTATCTACAGTTAAACGCTTGCTGTCAAACAAAGACTGAGAAATTGCCCGTTCCGAATAAAGCTGTTGATAGCGTTGAAATTCTATTTGGGCATTGTTTAGTTCTGCTTCTAGTTTGTTGATTGTTGCCTGTTGTGCTGTTTTTTCACCTAACCACTGGGCTTCTAATCTAGCGACTGCTTCTCTTTGCCTAGTTTCCTCACCAATAATTTGTGCTTGGATGCGGGCTATTTCGGCTTTTTGCGCTTCTATTTCACCAACTTTCGCCCCTGCTTGTACTTTTGCGAGATTTACCTGTGCTACTTTTATTTGTTCTTGGGCTTCTTGGTAAGCAGCTTGTAGGCGATTTCGACTATCCAAAATGGCGATCGCTTGGCCAGTTTTAACTTGAAAACCTTCTTTAACTAAAAGTTTGTCTACCCGATTTCCTTGAATGGATGCAGGTGCAGAAAGTTTAATTACTTCTCCTTGTGGCTCTAGTCTGCCCAAGGCTGTTACTGTTTTAATTGGAGGTACAGTTACTGGGACATTTTTAGCCGCCTCAGCAGACTGTGATTGAACCTGCCAAAATCTAATTATTCCGGCGATCGCAAACCCTGTGGCTAATGCCAGCATAATTGTTTGACGAGCGCTAGGTTTAAAGGATGCGGAATCTCTCTCCCCTACTTCAGGCATTTTCAGCCCCCTTTTGTTTAGTTAAGTCAAATAAACTACTTAGTTTAACTGTAACTAAACTAAACTGTACATTACAATCGTGTCAAGAGTCCCTATTTGGACAAATCTATTTTGAATTAGGAATGTCAACAGAAAAAATTGATGCAATCTTAGCTGGTGCGATGCGAGAGTTTTTGACGCATGGCTACGCTGCGACAACGATGGATAAAGTAACAGCCGCAGCAGGCGTGTCTAAAGCAACTGTCTACAACTACTTTCAAGATAAAGAAGGATTATTTACGACCTTAATTGAGCGATTAGCACAGGAAAATTATCGAGAAGCATTTAGTTACCAAGACGCAGAATTTATGCAAGGAGAACCTGATATTGTTCTGCGTCGCTTAGGTATAAATATTGTCGAGCAAATCAATCATCAACAAGAGTTGTTGAGTTTGGTAAGACTGATTATTGGTGAATCTGGACGTTTCCCCTTACTAGCGCAAGCTTTCGTTCGCAATGTAGATAAACCTGTTTTGGAACTTCTGAGTCAATATTTTGCGGCTCATCCCGAACTTCAACTACCTGATCCGGAAGTAGCTGCACGTATTTTTTTAGGTACATTAGTCCATTTCACAATTCTTCAAGAGATGCTGCATTGTCGAGATATTTTACCAATGGAACGCGATCGCCTGATTGATAACTTGATTAATTTAATCACTATTAAGAGCGTATCAACAGATAAATATTCAGGTACAAGGCAAAAATCAGCTAGGCGCAAGCGCAATTCTTCAGGTAAGTTTAAGACAGATTACGGTTGTGAACTGAAACATTTAAGATCTATTAGACTCACAGATACAGCTTGGGAAAAGTTAGCAAAATTAGCAGATGAAAATAATTTGACCCGAAGCGAGATGATAGAGATGTTTGCTCGTACAGGCTCTTTTGGTAAAGAGGAGTTAGAAAGTTAAAACAGGCTTACCGGGAATTTTGTATATACATGGATAAAAAAATAAGTTTCTCCAAATTTAACTTGTACTGAATCCCCATTAAATGTGGGTATTCAAGGGGCGACAATCAACGTGAAACCAAGCCAGATAAAGCTTTGGAAGGTACAAACCCCTTGAAATGTAGGTATCTAGAAACTCCTACTAGATATAGATTTCAGCTAAATTGATCGACTGCTCAATCTTGATCTCTGGCTTGCAGTTGTCAGAGGGGTTTAAACCATGTTTGTCGTTGTGGTCATCAAGCCTAGTTTTATACTTTTGCAATATTTCGTTGACAGTCTTGGGTTGACTTCTCGTCAGAGATTGGAGAATGTTTTGATTAATATGCCATTTTTGGGATTTCTCTGTACAGTTATTGTTGTGATTTTCTAATGCCAAAATTGCCAGCTTAATCAACTGTTCAGACCTATTAGGATCAGTTCTGTAACCATCTGCCATGAGTTGCTTTGTAGATACAGTATCTAAATCTTCGCTAACTTGTGTGACTTTGTTAACAATAGTTCCGGCATAAGCTCTACAAGCTTTTGTGACAAAGTCATCTGGTGAAATACCAGAGTCAACAATTGCATCATTGACCATTTGCTGTGTTTGGATATCTAATTCCAGGAGAGCAATGTTCATATCTGATTATTTTGTAGAGTTGGTAGTTTCTTATTATTTCATGTTTTTCAGCTTTCGACCTCTTTCTAATTTCATAGATCATCGCACTCTATTTATCAGTCATAATGGTGAATATTTCAGTGCTATGTGTTCCCATTGGTCTATTCACTAACGTCCTAATAACTTATCTCGCAGATTCTAAATGCGATCGCCCAATTTTGCAGCCTCTTCAAATTCTTGTTTTTTGGTTTTCTAACCGAGTTTTTTCTGCGTGAGCTTTACGAGATAAAACTTGAAGATTTTCTAGGTTGGTTAAACCACCTTTTGACATCTGTATGATGTGATCAATTTGGAAATCCCTCCACATCTGACTTTTAAATCCACTGATAGCACAGTCAATAAATCCCTTTTTTGTATATTTAGCAAACACAGCATTTTTATATCTTTATACTCATTAACTACATTACGGAATGAAGATTCGCCTTGCACCCCGATAACTATCAACATCAAGCACGATTTCAATCAAACTTTCAATACATTGACTTCGATATTCGGAGTCATTTAGGAGGCGATCTGCACTGCCAATCGTGATCACAGGCAACGATGCCGAAGTGTTTTCTTCACGCATGACTTGTTCGAGCGAATTTTTCCCTTTCATGCTGCGATTGGCTGTAAGCAAAATCATCTGGTTTTCCTGAGCAAACCGCCAAACAACCCTGTCATCACTATCAATTGGTAACTTTATTTCTGCAAACATGACAAATCGAATCGGGACGATATCAAGCCAACCCTGAGTAGCAATAGCACCAAAAAAAACTAAAGCATGACCTTTAAGATTGTGATCAATCAAAAAAATCATCCCTTTAACTGACGCTTTGCTTTAACTGCCCGAAGTTTTTCCCAAGCGGCTTCAGTTCCAGGTTTGGGCGATTGTGTTGCAATTCTGGCAACTAGCTCACGATTTTGCTCTTGGTAGTATTGCTGGAGTTCTTCGGCTTCTTTGAGAATTTGCTGATATTCCGCTTCTACCTCTGCGCGATTAGTTTCAATGTAAGACAGAGCAACGTTAATTTGTTCGTCTGTAAGCTCGAACAATCCCTGGATAAATTTAGGTGGATATTGAGCAGTAACATAATCCATCACATCGTAGAGGGTGATACGTGTTCCTGAAATCATCAGTCCACGCTCAGTACGAATAATAAGTGATTGCTTATTGGCTGAGGAAGTCATGCCCGTTATCTCCTAGAGCCTATCATTTTTATAATACCTTGCAAAAAAAGCAAAGTGAGTGACGCTCAAAGAAGCTAATAGAACAGGTACAAAGAGGATCGCTTGATTGCCACCCTAACTAAAGACTAACGTCCTAATAATTTATCTCGCAGATGCTGAATGCGATCGCGAAATTTTGCAGCCTCTTCAAATTCTAGTTTTTTAGCGGATTCTTTCATTTGTTCTTCGAGTTTGACAATTAAATCTGGAATCTGTTCTAATGGCAATTCATCTATATGTTCATCTACAACTTTTAAATCAGTTGCATTTAACCGCCGCGATACATCTAAAAATGATAAAATTGCGTTACTCGATTTTCTCATAATTGATTGTGGGGTAATTCCGTGCATCTGGTTATATGCTCTTTGGATGCCACGCCGCCTGTCAGTCTCATCAATAGCTTTAATCATGCTGTCAGTAAGATTATCAGCATACATAATTGCTTGTCCCCGTACATGACGCGCGGCTCTACCAATAGTTTGAATTAAAGAACGCTCGGCACGCAAGAATCCTTCTTTATCTGCATCTAAAATTGCTACTAAAGAAACTTCCGGCAAATCTAAACCTTCCCGTAGCAAATTCACACCAACTAAAACATCAAATTTGCCTTCGCGTAAATCTTGCAAAATTTCAATGCGCTCAATTGAGTTAATCTCTGAATGCAAATACCGCACATTAATACTATGGTCTTGCAGATATTCGGTTAAATCTTCCGCCATGCGCTTCGTTAATGTGGTAATTAACACTCGTTCATGGAGGTCAATTCTATCTTTGATTTCTCCTAATAAATCATCAATTTGTCCTTCGGTGGGACGCACAGAAATTTCTGGATCAATTACCCCAGTAGGTCGAATAACTTGCTCAACTATGTGATCTTCAGAAACTTCTAACTCCCAATTACCTGGGGTAGCGGAAACAAAAATACACTGATTCACCTTTTGCCAAAATTCTTGTGCTTGCAAAGGACGATTATCAGCAGCACTGGGAAGCCGAAACCCATGTTCAATTAAAACTTTTTTCCTAGCTTGGTCGCCGTTGTACATACCACGAATTTGTGGCACTGTAACGTGAGATTCATCAATTACTAATAACCAATCTTTAGGGAAATAATCAATTAAACACTCTGGCGGTTCCCCAGCTTGTCGTCCTGCTAAGTGACGAGAATAGTTTTCGACACCGTTGCAATAACCAACCTCACGCAACATTTCTAAGTCATAACGTGTGCGTTGATCTATGCGTTGCGCTTCTAATAATTTCCCAGCTTGCTCTAAATCTGCTTTTTGTTGTTTTAATTCTGCCGCAATGTCATCACAAGCCACCTCTAACCGTTCTTCTGGGGTGACGAAGTGACGCGCCGGATAGATGTTCACTGCTTCTAAACTTTTGATAATTTCACCAGTCACCGGATCAATATAGCGAATCGCGTCAATTTCATCGCCAAAAAACTCTACACGAATAATTCTGTCTTCATAAGCTGGGCCGATTTCTAAAACATCACCCCGGACGCGGAACTTTCCTCGACCCATTTCTATATCGTTGCGGCTATACTGCACTGATGCCAAATCGCGTAAAATCTGGCGTTGATTGACTTCCATACCTATTTGCAGAGGAATGGCAGCTTTAAGATATTCTGCTGGCATACCCAAACCGTAGATACAGCTAATAGAAGCAACGACAATCACATCACGACGTTCAAAAAGCGATCGCGTCGCTGAATGTCGTAACATATCAATCTCATCATTAATCGAAGCTGTTTTTTCAATATAAGTATCGCTAACTGGAATATACGCTTCTGGTTGATAATAATCGTAATAACTGACAAAATACTCAACTGCGTTGTCGGGGAAGAAATCCCGCAATTCGTTACACAACTGAGCTGCCAGAGTTTTATTGTGAGCGAGGACTAAAGTCGGCTTACCAATTTTCTCGATGACTGCGGCTACAGAAAACGTCTTACCTGTTCCCGTCGCCCCTAGTAAAGTTTGATAGCGGCTGCCAGATTGGATACTGGTAGTGAGTTGGGCGATCGCTTGTGGTTGATCACCTGTGGGAGCGAAAGGAGCTTGAAGATAGAAATTTTTCATAAAGTTTTATGAGAAATAGAAAGACCCTATCTTATGGTAGCGATCCCACTAGTCCTTTGTAGAGACGGCAATTTATCGCGTCTGAATCGACCTATGAATATTTTTAAACAATGGTTTAATTTGCGAAAAGATAAAAATGATTAGTAGTAGATATATGAGTGGTTAACAACTAATAAGTTTTTTAAGGCTTGAGGGAAGTTATTTCCGTTTCTTAGTGCCTCCCTCAGATATCTAAACGGAAGTTTAACGAACAGCAACAGCTTGTAATTGTTGCACATGAGTTTTAAAAACAAACCAAGTCTCACCTTGGCGGTTACATGGCAGCGGTTTTTCAAATCTGACTTCCCAATAATCTCGCAAGCGTTCACCGTTACCGTTGGGACTCACCACCCGACTATCATCTCTACTCACAATAGACGAGACAAAAAATTTCTCACCTTGTCCAACGCCACATTTTTGATCTGCTTGTTGAATATCACCTGACTGGAGATACCAGCTTTGTGTTCGCTTAAAAGTAGTACCGCCTGGATTTGTAACTCTTAAAACGCGTATTACAGGAGTAGTTTGAGAATATACGGTGTCAGCACTGACTACCCCCAAAATTCCACACACTAAACTAAGACTCAATATTAATCTCTGCGGAGGCAATTTTTTGTTAATACTTCTCATTGGGAAACTTTTAAATGTTTAGTATAAGTTTCAACCATAATTGCATAATTTTATATGAATTTTAGGTATAACTCACAACGTTATTATGAAACTTTCTCGCAGATGAAAGTCAGCTTCTACACCTTGATGAGTTAATGCCCAATAAGTCACTTCACCATTTGTGCATTTGATTACAGTTGTAATGCCTACTACGATCGCCTGATCTGCCAAGATGATTTTACTTAAATCCATATCTAAGGTGATCGCTAAACTATCTAATTGCTGCTTTGCACAAAATGGCAGTATTGTCAATATTTTTTCCTCTTGCATTCCTTGACGATATCCATCAAAGCGATAGACATTCCAATGTCCAGCAGGAGAAAGGTTAAATTCCCAATAACGTTGAGAATCTTTGATGCAAACAAAGAACTCAAAGCAGGTATCTTGCCATAATTCGTGCTTTCGCATCGGTGTAGTTGATGATGGTGCGATCGCTATTTCTTTTAGATTGCCTAAAAGCTGATAATTAATTGCCAGTTGATGATTATTTCGGACGATATCACCTGTAATGTTCAAATTAGGCAATATTTCAGTAGAGGGAAATGGTTGCAAAGAAAAAATTTGCTTGTTCATTTCATATCTTGAATAATAGTGCGAATCTGATTTTCTTGAGATTCGATACTCTCAGTTAATTTAAATTGGACGATCGCTCTAATTAAGTTATGTTCTGGATGCTTGACTTTAAAGTAAACATCTCCAGCTAAATAATCAGCAAAAAATCTCAGTCCCAATTCAAAAGCAATTAAACGAATGGCATCGTACATATAGGCATAATCATTTTCCGTCAAAAATGCTTTAGCGATCGCCAAATAACCTTGGAGGATTCCCTGACACAAGTCAGTATCGAAATAAACATCTTCCCACTGTTCTGTTTCTTCTCCAGCAGGATTGCAACCTGAACGCAGACAGTCACCGATATCATAATGTACCAACCCAGGCTTAACGGTATCGAGGTCAATCACGCTAACTGCTTGCTGGGTAACGGTATCAAACATGACGTTGTTGATTTTGGGATCACCGTGCATCAGCCGCAACGGTAGCTTGCCTGTAGCTTTAGCATTTTCTAGAATATGGGCAAAAGTCTGGCGATCGCTAACAAACTGCAAGCAATAATTCACCTCAGGAGATTGACGCGCCGTTGTTTTCGCCAAAATCTCAATATAGTTTTGCAGATAAAGCGGTGTAATATGGAAACCTTCTAAAGTATCGGCAAGTTTTTCAGCAGGTAAATCACTGATTAAATTGTGGAACATACCCAAGGCGTAGCCGATTTCTGGGGCAAAAGAGCGATCGCCTAAAGTATCAAAAGACTGGGAACCTTTAATAAAACTAATTGCTCGCCAAAATGATCCCTCAGCATCATTACAGTAATCCTGGGCATCCTTCGTCAACAACACACGCGGCACTTCCCAACGACGATTGACAGGAGTGCATTGTAAACGTTGGTGAACATGCTCAGTTAAAATACGCATATTCTGCATCACCAGTTGGGGCTGACGAAACACCTGTGTATTGATACGTTGCAAGATAAAATGCTTTTCACCAGAAGCAGCCAAAGTTACCAAAAAGGTGTCATTAATATTACCACTTCCAAACGCTCGTACGCCTGTAACTTGACCTTGAAGCGTGAATTGCCCCGCAATGGCAACCAGATTTTCCGTATCTTGTGCCTGAATATCTTCTGTCATATTGGTTTTTACCTACTCCCCACATCCATTGCACAAATGCAATAGGGGATATCGTAGCCTAAGTTTCATCAAAAGGCGACGGGAAACCCACTTCTTCAAGGAGTGGGAGGAATAGTACTTCGGCTTACTTCGACTTCGCTCAGTAACCAACACTCAGTAACCATCGCCCCGTCGTTGTCAGTTGTTAGTTAATTACTGCCCCATGCCCCATGCCCAATTCTCAATTCCCAAAATCTTTTTCCCGCCGTGCCAGCATTTTGATAAGTTAGTACATAGTTTGAAACAATTGCAGTTAACGCAAAGAGGGGATTTAAGTTGAGTCACTATCCAGATGCCATTGCCCCCCACGGTGGACAATTGGTTAACCGTATAGCTACAGCTGAACAAAGGGCAGAATTTCTTTCAAAAGCTGACTTTTTGCCGCGAGTGCAACTTGACGAGCGAACAGTTTCTGATTTAGAAATGATCGCGATCGGCGGTTTTAGCCCCCTAACGGGTTTTATGAACCAAGCAGACTACGATCGCGTGGTTACGCAAATGCGGTTAGCCAATGGTCTTGTATGGTCAATACCGATTACATTGTCGGTAATACAAGAAGTTGCTACTTCCCTTAAGGAAGGTGACTTAATTCGTCTGGATAACCCCCAAGGAGAGTTTATTGGGGTTTTGCAACTCACACAAAAATACCATTACGATAAAACCCGCGAAGCGATTAACGTCTACCGCACTGATGATGCTAAACATCCTGGTGTGCAGGTAGTTTACAACCAAGGTGCTGTCAATCTTGCAGGTGATATTTGGCTACTGCAACGCGATCGCCATGCTCATTTTCCTGCTTACCAAATCGATCCAGCCGCTTCACGGCAGATGTTTAAAGATAAAGGTTGGCAAACAATTGTAGGCTTTCAAACTCGTAATCCTATCCACCGCGCCCACGAATACATCCAAAAATGTGCTTTAGAAACTGTGGATGGTTTATTTTTACACCCGTTGGTAGGAGCCACAAAAGAAGATGATATCCCGGCTGATGTGCGGATGCGTTGCTATGAAATTTTGCTAGAACATTACTATCCTCAAAATCGGGTAATTTTGGCAATTAATCCCGCAGCCATGCGTTATGCTGGCCCTAGAGAAGCCATTTTTCATGCTTTAGTTCGTAAAAACTACGGTTGCACTCATTTTATTGTCGGACGGGATCATGCTGGTGTTGGTGACTACTACGGCACTTATGATGCTCAATACATCTTTGATGAATTTGAGCCGAGTGAATTAGGTATTGTACCTATGAAGTTTGAACACGCTTTTTACTGTATGCGTACCAAACAGATGGCGACAACTAAAACAAGTCCCAGCAAGCCAGAAGAACGCGTTCATCTCTCAGGTACAAAGGTTAGAGAAATGCTACGTCGAGGTGAATTACCCCCACCAGAATTTTCTCGTCCGGAAGTAGCAGCGGAATTGGCACGGGCGATGCGAGTACAAGTACTGGCTTAACAGTGAACACTTCGACATGGTTCGACTGCGCTCACCAGCCGCTCAGTGCATCGCAGTTAATAGTGAACACTTCGACATGGTTCGACTGCGCTCACCAGCCGCTCAGTGCATCGCAGTTAACAGTGAACACTTCGACATGGTTCGACTGCGCTCACCAGCCGCTCAGTGCATCGCAGTTAACAGTGATAATTGGTAACTGATAACTGATAACTGATTTATGAAGCGTCGGACTTTTTTTAAACGGATTGGTTCAATACTGGCGGCGTTGGGTGTAGCTGAGACAGAGTGGTTGGCTTTAGGCGATCGCTATTATCAAGCCTTGGCACAACCCACTCCGCGTAAATTGGCATTGTTGATCGGCATCAATCAATATCAAAATCAAAAAAGCCCATCTTTGAGTGGCTGTCTCACTGATGTAGAACTGCAAAGAGAACTATTGATCCATCGGTTCGGTTTTCAAGCTGCCGATATTCTCACTTTAACTGAAGAACAAGCTGATAAAAAATCAATAGAGACGGCTTTTGTGGAGCATCTGGGCAAACAAGCTAAGTCTGGGGATGTAGTTGTCTTCCACTTTAGCGGCTATGGTACTCGCATCAAATCCGCAGAACTGGCGGATACAGTGCTAAACGCTTTAGTTCTAGCCAAAGAGTACTACATAGAAGATGAGAAAATAGTCAACTACTTATGGGAAGAAAATTTACTGCTATTACTGCGATCGCTTTCTACTGATCGTGTTACAGCAGTATTGGATACTAGTTACTATACTCCTACTGGGCAATCCACAGGCTGGGGGATTCGCGCCCGTCCAGAGTTAGTCGCCACACAATTAGCAGCAGCAGAACTCGACTTTCTCGAACAACTCAAAAATCAGACTACACTCAAAACACAAAACCCAGAATCGAGCAATGTAGCGGTATTATCTGCAACTTCTGACCCCAAACACTTAGCCAGAGAATTACTATTTTCTGGTTTTAGTGCTGGATTATTTACCTACGCCTTAACCCAATATCTCTGGGAAACTACCCCAGCCCAGACAATTCAATTTAGCCTTTCTCGTATTGGCAGTTCGATGAATCAGCTAAGTAGTAAACAGCAACCAGGGTTATTGAGTAGTAAGAAGAATAAAACTTTAACTATCGGCAATTTTTTCCCAGACAATTTGATGGCAGCAGAAGCAGCAGTCATCAAAGTTGAAGAAGACGGAAAAACTGCTGATTTGTGGTTAGGAGGAATACCTCCACAAGTGTTGGAATATTATAGTGCAAATTCCCGGCTATCCTTACCAACGGGAGAACAATTAATATTGCGATCGCGTAGTGGATTAATTGCAAAAGCCTCAATAGCCCAATTTGCAGCTACAAATTCCCTCAAAGTCGGACAACTTCTCCAAGAAACTGTTCGCGTCTTACCTCGAAATATCAAATTAACGGTTGCTTTAAATACTGAACTTGAAAGAATTGAACGGGTAGATGCTACAAGTGCTTTTGCTGCAATTGATCATGTTTCTCCTGTGATATTGGGAGAACGAGCCGCCGATTATGTGTTTGGTAAACTATTACAACCTCCCAGTCGCTATGGATTATTTTCTTTAAATGGTGAGGTGATTGTTAACACCACTGGGGAAGTTGGAGAAGCAGTGAAACTAGCAGTGCTGCGGTTAGCGACAAAATTCCCCACCTTATTAGCAGCGAAACTATGGCGACTCACAGAAAATGAAGGTTCTTCTCGCTTGGCAGTCAAGGCAACTTTGGAGATCGTTAACAGCTTATCGTCACGGGTTGTAATCAAACGGGAAACCTCACGAACTGTAAGTTTAGAAAAATCGAGTTCAACTTTAGCTTCAACTACTCCCATTCCCATTGTGCCTATCGGTAGTCAGATACAATATCGAGTGCAAAATCAAGGCGATCGCCCATTATATTTAATGCTACTGGGATTAAAAAACAATAGAACAGCGATCGCCTTTTACCCTTGGCAAACTTTAGAAGAATCTGACATTTCCGAAACCCAACCCATGCTGGAACCAGTAGTTATTGCCCCTGGTCAAACAGTCACAGTACCACAAACAAATGCTGCACCGGGATTAATGGTTTCGGGGCCAGCTTATGAATGTGAATATCAACTGATTTTCAGCACTGCCCCTTTTAGTAAAACTTTGGCAGTTTTAGAAGCCGCTAAATCTCCAACAGCAGATCGACAGTTCATGAGTACATTAGTAAACCCTTTAGAAGTTGCAAAAGCTTTACTGCAAGATTTGCATAATACTAGTACTATCAAAGCCGAGATGAACGGTACAACCTCAGAATCATATATGTTAGATGTGAATAATTGGGCAAGTCTTAATTTTAGTTTTCAAGTAGCTTGAGGAGGCAGGAAAGAGGCAGGGAGCATACTTCGACTGCGCTCAGCAACCAGGGGGCAGGGGCAATTCGATTTTTAGAAATGCGATCGCTCTTTCATACCGATGTTACCTTGTAAGCCTCCAGTATGGATCAACAATAAGCGATCGCCTGGCGGAAAAAATCCCTGCTGTAATAAATCCATCACGCCGTAAAACATTTTAGCGGTATATACGTAATCAAGAGGTATGCCGTGTTCTTGCTGAAATTGCTGGCTAAACAGTAATAATTCATCGTTTACCTTGGCATAGCCGCCGAAGTGGTAATTACATACTAATTCCCAAGATGCTGGAAAACTATTAGGTTTGGGTGTATTCTTCAGCAAGATTTCGATTTCCTGTCTGAGAAACTCTCCATTTTTGAGTATAGGAAAAGCGATCGCTCTTTGCTTTGGATGCAGCGAAAGGACAATACCAGCTAAGGTTGTACCCGTGCCGCAAGCTACACATACAGTATCAAATTCTGCTGCTTCGCAAATAATCTCAGTACAGCCACGTATACCGTTTAAATTACTACCACCTTCAGGAATCACAAACACTTCACCAAAGCGTTGCTGTAAGTCTTGCTGCAACTGGGGTGTATTTCGCTGTCGGTAAGTCTCACGGTTCAAGTAGACAAGCTGCATACCCTGCTGTACAGCAAAACTTAAGGTGGGATTTAGCGGTAGTTTCTCCTCTCCCCGAATCACACCAATGGTGCGGAAACCTAAAAGATTTCCAGCTGCCGCAGTCGCAAAAATATGATTAGAATAAGCACCGCCAAAAGTCAGCAGGGTTGTGAAGTTTTTTTGTTTAGCCTCCAAGAGGTTGTACTTAAGTTTGAACCACTTATTACCGTTAACTAAAGGGTGCATCAAGTCGAGACGCAACACAGATAATTCAACATTAGCCCGATGAGCGATCGCACTGTTTATTTGCTGTATGGGAGCAGGCAGTGGAGTTAACATTTCATACTTCACAGAATGAATTACCTCTAAAGATAGACAAATGCTTCTATCTACTGGCTGATAATTAAATGTAGTGGACACTATATTTCACTTAACCCTTCTCTACGAGATCCTAAGCGTAGCTAGCTTCTTTGTAGGGTTATAGATTCGCTTGGCGTTAACCAAATAATTACTAAATTCGTAATGACGCTCCTGCGTCGCTACCGCTTACGCTAACGTAATTCGTAATTATTTGGTGTCATAGCTTCCACCAATTTATGTAAAGCCTGCGGCATAGCTGCGCTTAGAGCGTAGCGGGGCGTAGCCCATTATCAATTACGAATTATGTTGACTAGGGGTGATGAAATCAAGATGCTGATGCAGAGCATCAATTGGGCTGCTACACCGATTGGAACTGCAAAAAATTGGTTACAAAGCTTACGAACTGCGATCAGCATTTGCCTAGGGTCTTCTTTACCCATGATGCTGTTTTGGGGTACAGATTTAGTTCAATTTTATAACGATGCCTATCGTCCCTTGTTAGGAGCCAAGCATCCTCAGGCATTAGGACAACGAGCGCAAGAATGTTGGTGTGAAACATGGGATGTAATTGAACCTATATTGACAGGGGTTTTAGCCACAGGTCAAGCAACATATTTAGAGAACCAGCTACGGTTGATTAATCGCTACGGCTACCTTGAGGAATGCTATTTCACCTTTTGTTATAGTCCTATTGAAGATGAAACCGGAGCGATCGCGGGGGTATTGATGGTAGCTACCGAAACCACAGCAACTCCTGCGGGGAACACTAACACCATCAAGCAGACGGAGTATGATACCCTCAAAGCCGAAATAACCGAGTTGCACTTGATCACAGATACCTTACCAGTCTTGATCTCCTTTGTGGATGCAGAACAACGTTATCGCTTCAATAACCGAGAATATGAAATATGGTTTGGGCATTCGGCAGCGGAGGTCTATGGAAAGTATCTTTGGGAAGTTTTGGGTGAATCTGCTTATGAAGCCATTCGTCCCTACGTAGAGCAGGTATTGGCAGGACAGCAAGTTGCCTATGAAACCCAAGTACCTTACAGATTCGGTGGCACACGCTACATTAGATCTACTTATGTACCTCGGTTCAATAATCAGGGAACCGTTGAAGGATTTGTGGCATTAGTCAGCGATATTAGCGATCGCAAGTTGGTAGAGGAGGAGTTGCGCGAAAGCAAAGAACGACTGAGATTTGCATTACAAACCGCAGAACTGGGCGATTGGGATTTGGATTTGAGAAACCAAACTGCTCAGCGTTCCCTGCGTCATGACCAAATCTTTGGCTATGAATCTCTTCTGCCAAAATGGACTTATGAAATGTTCCTAGAGCATGTTGTACCAGAAGATCGGGCTTTAGTCGATGCCAAATTTCGGACTGCTCTCACTAATAATCAGATCTGGAATTTCGAGTGCCGTATTCGCCGTGCTAATGGGGAATTAAGCTGGATATGGGCACGCGGGCATATCTATTTTAATGCCCAAGGAGAAGCAGTCCGGATGTTAGGACTGATCGCCGATATTAGCGATCGCAAGCGAGCTGAAACAGAAATTTGGCAATTAAAAGAAAGCTTAGAGCAACGCATTCAAGAGCGCACAGCCCAATTAAAAATTGCCAATCAAGAATTAGAATCCTTTTCTTATTCAGTTTCTCACGACTTACGCGCTCCATTGCGCCACATTGCTGGTTTTGTAGAATTGCTACAAAAACGGGTAAATTCAGCGATTTTAGATGAAAAAAGTCAGCATTATTTACGGACTATCGCCGCTACTGCAAAACAAGCAGGTATTCTAATTGATGAGTTGTTAACATTTTCGCGTATGGGGCGCACTGAAATGCGTCACATCGCCCTGAATATGGAGCAACTAGTAGCAGAGACCATACGCGATCTAGCTACAGAAACTAAAGGACGCAAAATACTTTGGCAGATCGACTCTCTACCAGAAGTGCAGGGCGACCCCTCAATGCTGCGTCTTGTTCTTTACAACTTAATCGGGAATGCCGTTAAATATACCAAGACTCAAAACCCAGCCAAAATTACTGTTGGAAGTACCAATGATCAAAACGAAGTTATCTTTTTCGTGCGAGATAACGGCGTTGGCTTTAATATGCAGTATGTACACAAGCTGTTTGGCGTATTTCAACGGCTACATACTGACCCCCAATTTGAAGGTACGGGCGTGGGATTAGCAAACGTGCAGCGCATTATTCATCGGCATAATGGTCGAGTCTGGGCAGAGGGTATAGTTGGTAGGGGAGCTACCTTCTATTTCTCGCTGCCCAAGTTGTTGAGAAAGGAGAAGGAATGAAAGAACTGAAGCGAATTTTGCTGATTGAAGATAGTGCCAACGATGCGGAGTTAGTATTAGCTGCTCTCTCGGAAAACCATCTTGCCAACGAAGTAATAGTGGTACGTGACGGAGAGGAAGCACTAGATTATCTTTATCGGCGAGGACTGTTCCGCTTACGTATGGAGGGACATCCTGTAGTAGTGCTGCTCGATTTGAAATTACCTAAAATCGATGGGCTAGAAGTGCTGACACAACTCAAATCTGACCCCAAAATGCGAGTAGTGCCGATAGTAGTATTAACTTCTTCAAAAGAAGAACCAGACTTAGCTCGATGCTATGAATTAGGAGTTAATGCCTATGTTGTGAAGCCTGTAGATTACCATGAATTTGTTGATGCCATTAAGGGTGTAGGGCTATTTTGGGCAGTAATTAATCGGCCTCCTTTAGGCGCTCTACCTTCTGCTCCTCATCGTTTACAGGAGAACAAATAATGGGTTTACTGCATTTCCTCCTGTTGGAAGACAGTTTGTTAGATGCAGACCTGATTCAGGTGATTCTCAACGAAGGGGGCATTGATTGTGAATTGTTACGAGTCGAAACCAATGCTGACTTTCTGGCAGCTTTGGAAACCAAGACTTTCAGCTTAATTCTTGCCGATTATGATCTGCCATCTTTTGATGGGATGGCTGCCCTCGAAATTACCCGCGATCGCTTTGCCGATATTCCTTTTATTTTTGTCTCTGGGGTGTTGGGTGAAGAATTGGCAGTAGAAGCTTTAAAAAACGGTGCTACCGATTATGTATTAAAACAACGATTAGGGCGATTAATTCCTTCTGTACAACGGGCATTGCGAGAAGCCCAAGAACGCCGCGATCGCCTACGTGCTGAAGAGTCTTTACAAAAAAGCGAAGCTAAGTATCGCCGAATTGTGGATACATCTTATGAAGGCATCTGGATGATTGACGCTCAAGGGTATACAGAATTTGTGAATCAACGAGTGTCACAGATGTTAGGTTATGCGGCTGAAGAAATCCTTGGTCGTTCCTGGTTTGATTTTATGGATCAGACTGATGATATGTCCACTCAAGAGCAGCTCGAATGGCTGACAACTCCAGAAAATGAACTCAAAGAGGGACGATGGCATTGCAAAGATGGTTCCTACATCTGGACACTGATTTCTGCTAAAGCCATTTATAATGATCAAAATCAAGTTGTCGGTGCGATCGCCATGCTAACTGACATTACTGATCGCAAGCAAGTTGAAAAAGAACGTGAACATCTTCTAGAACGCGAACAAGCAGCACGAACAGAGGCAGAGGCCGCTAACCGGATCAAAGATGAGTTTTTAGCAGTACTTTCTCATGAATTGCGATCGCCATTGAATCCGATTTTAGGTTGGTCAAAACTCTTACAAAGCCGTAAATTTGACGAAGCAGCCCTCAACAAAGCCCTAGCAACCATTGAACGCAACGCTAAATTACAAGTTCAACTAATTGAAGACTTGCTAGATGTTTCTCGCATCCTTCAAGGTAAACTCAATCTCAACATGGCAGCAGTTGATTTGGCATTCACCATTGAAGCGGCAATGGAAACGGTGCGTTTGGCAGCAGAGGCCAAATCTATTCAAATTCAAACGATGCTTGACTCTGATGTCAGACAAATTTTGGGTGATACAGCACGTTTACAACAAGTCTTCTGGAATCTTTTATCGAATGCTGTCAAGTTTACACCGGATGAGGGAAAAGTAAGTGTGCGATTGGAATACATTGACACTCATGCCCAAATTACCATTAGTGACACAGGTAAGGGCATCGATCCTGAGTTTCTACCTTATGTATTTGATTATTTTCGCCAAGCTGACAGTAAGACTACTAGAAAGTTTGGTGGTCTTGGGTTAGGTTTAGCAATTGCCCGTCGCTTAGTCGAGATGCACGGTGGCACAATTGATGTAAAAAGTCAAGGTGAAGGGCAAGGAGCTTTTTTTACAGTTAGGCTACCGTTAATCAAGAATAACGCCATGATCAAGGGTACACAGGTCGATTTCACAAATGTCACTACTGCTGATTCTCCCCTTATAGGGATACAAATTTTAGTTGTGGATGACAATACTGACACCCGTGATTTTTTTAGCTTTGTGTTAGAAGAGTTTGGTGCATTTGTAACCGCAGTGTCGTCAGCGAGTGAGGCATTACAAGCTTTAACACAAGCAAAACCAGATATCTTGATCAGCGATATTGGGATGCCAGAGATGAACGGCTATATGCTAATGCAGCAGGTGCGGGCTTTAGAAGCAGAACAAGGCAGAGAAAAGATACCAGCGATCGCCTTAACTGCTTATGCCAGCGAAATCGATCATCAACAAGCACTAAAAGCCGGATTTCAGCAGCACCTCGCTAAACCTGTACCCCCAGAAGAATTGCTGACGGCGATTTCTAGTTTATTACAGTCAGAAGGGTCAAAAGTAAAGAATACGTGAAAATACGGATTTTTACCTTCACTTAACCTAAAAGTTCTGTTTACTTAACCTTTGACCAATAATTTGCAAATGTACCCGTAGTTGTTAGTCGTTTCTATCCTGCGTAATAGCTGTCAATAACTATAGTCTACTTGACCAAAGGAGATGAAGACTCCGCATAGCTACTTTACAGCTAAGTGGTGCTTTTTCGTGCGCTCAATTTGCGGTTATGAGTATACCGCGTCTGACATCTAAAAACTAAGCGTTCAATTATTTGTTGAGATTATGACCATCCAAAAGCTTATCGCCTTTATTGCTCCATCTGCCATTTTATTAGGAGTAATGACAGCTCCTGCTGAGGCAGTTTCGCTCAAAACTCTCGGCACTTATAGTACAGGATTCTTTGATGAGGGGGGTGCTGAAATTCCGACTTATGACCCGCTGACCCAACGTTTATTTGTGGTCAATGGAGGAGCGAAAACTATCGATGTGATCAGCATCAGTGATCCTACTAAACCATCACTACTATTTAATATAGATATCACGCCATTCGGTGGAGGAGCTAACAGTGTTGCATTTAAGAATGGCTTGCTAGCAGCAGCGGTTGAGGCAGTGGTTCCTCAAGATCCTGGTAAGGCTGTGTTTTTTAATGTCAATGGCGATTTTCTTCATTCTGTCAACGTAGGTTCCCTACCTGACATGCTGACTTTTACACCAGATGGCAACCGCGTACTGGTGGCAAATGAAGGTGAACCTAATGATGACTATACGATTGACCCTGAAGGCTCAGTCAGTATTATTAATCTGGCGGATTATAGTGTAATCAATGCTGGTTTTAGCCAGTTCAATAGCCAAATTGCTCAGTTACGAAGTGCCGGAGTACGGGTTTTTGGGCCTAATGCAACCGTAGCACAGGATGTAGAACCTGAATATATCACCGTTTCTGAAGATTCTACTAAGGCTTGGGTGTCGTTGCAAGAGAGCAATGCGATCGCAGTCTTAGATTTGATGAAGAATGAGATTACCAATATTATCCCTTTAGGCTTTAAAGATTATAACCAGCCAGGAAATGGCATCGATGCTAGCGATCGCGATGACGCTATTAATATTGCTAACTGGCCTGTACTAGGTATGTATCAACCCGATGCGATCGCTTCTTATACTGTCAATGGTAAGACTTACATTGTTACAGCCAATGAAGGTGATACCCGCGATTATGACGGTTTTAGCGAGGAGGTACGATTAGGAAATAATGCTTATCAGCTAGACTCGAACGCCTTCCCTAACGCCGATGAGCTAAAACTACCGGAAAATCTGGGTCGCCTGACACTAACCAATACTTTGGGCGATAGCAATGGCGATGGTCTGTTTGAGCAGATCTACGCTTTTGGAGGTCGTTCCTTCTCTATTTTAGAGTGGGACGAGGCTACTAAAACACTCAAGCAAGTCTACGACAGTGGCGACGACTTTGAGCAAATTACTGCCCAACGCTTACCTAATTTCTTTAACTCTAATAACGATGAGAACAACTTTGATACTCGCAGTGATGACAAGGGGCCAGAACCAGAGGACGTGAAAATTGCCGAAATTAACGGTCGTTTTTACGCTTTTGTGGGATTGGAACGTGTCGGAGGTGTAATGACCTACGATATTACCGATCCTTTGAATCCTGTTTTTATAGACTACGTAAACAATCGCGACTTCACCTCTGAAACAACCTTAAATGGCGAAACTAACCCGGCTGTCAAAGACTTAGCCCCAGAAGGTTTACTTTTTATCTCCGCTACCAATAGCCCTAATGGCAAGCCGTTATTGGTTACGGCTAATGAAGTTAGTGGTACAACAACAATCTTCGCGATAGAGACGAAATCTGTTCCCGAACCTGGAGCTATTTTTGGCTTACTAACAGTTGGTGCAATGGGCATCCTGAAATTTAAGCGCAAGTACTAGTAGTTCATCGCATAAAATTTGGTAACTTATGGTAGTCAGATCCCCGACTTCTTGAAGAAGTCGGGGATCTTGCAGACTTGTGGAAAAGTGATGATATTAATAGGTACTTTTCATGGTAAGATCCTTATCTGACAAGGATTTTCGAGTTTAAAAAAATATCTAAATCTCTATTTCAACCTGCGAAATGTGGGTTTTAGGGTAATTTTAAGATAAATACTATGTACGAACAAATTTCTCACTCCCTGTTAAATTCCATACTAGATGATTTAAAGCCAGAAATTCGTCGGCAAGATTTACGGCATTTTTATACCCGTCTGGGTGCAAACTTTTACGCTATTCATTCGCTATTTTTTACGTTATACGGGCATCGAGATGATTTTCAACTGCAAATGTTACGGCTAGTTGAAACAATGGCGAAAGGCTATATTGATCGCTCTCCAGAGTTAGAGCAATTGGATATTCAACGTGAGCAAGACCACAATTGGTTTTTGTCACAAAAATGGGTAGGGATGGCTCTTTATTCCAACGGTTTTGCAGAAAATCTGGCAGATTTAGAGAACAAAATAGCCTATTTTCAAGAGCTAGGCATCAATATGGTGCATATTATGCCAATTTTGATGTGTCCTAACGGCCAAAGTGATGGGGGCTATGCCATCAGTGATTTTAGACAAATTGACGATCGCGTTGGTGATTTAGAAGATATCCGCCGGATTGCTAAGGAGTTTAGAAAGCGTGATATCTCGCTCATTTTGGATATTGTACTCAATCATACTTCTGACGAACATGAATGGGCGCAAAAAGCGAAGATGGGCGATCGCAATTTTCAAGATTACTATTTTATTTTTGAAAACCGAGAAACCCCTGATATGTTTGAGCAAAACATGCCAGAAGTTTTTCCTGAGACAGATCCGGGCAATTTCACTTGGAATGCCGAGATGGAAAAATGGGTGATGACGGTTTTCCATAGCTATCAGTGGGATTTAAATTACAGCAATCCCACAGTTTTTATTGAAATGCTCGATATCATTCTTTTTTGGGCAAATCAAGGCGTAGATGTTTTGCGACTCGATGCTGTGGCTTTTTTATGGAAAAAGATCGGTACTTCTTGCCAAAATGAGCGCAAAGCACATTTAATTTTGCAGTTAATGAAAGATTGTTGTCAAGTGACTGCGCCCGGTGTGTTGTTTATCGCCGAAGCAATAGTTGCCCCTGTGGAAGTCATTAAGTATTTCGGCGAGGATGCGATCGCCGCCAAAGAATGCGAAATTGCTTATAACGCTACTTTAATGGCGTTATTATGGGATGGAGTCGCCACTAAAAACACTAAGCTACTTTACCAAGGCATCAAAAGTTTACCTAACAAATTAGAACGCGCTACTTGGCTAAACTATGTGCGTTGTCATGATGACATTGGTTTTGGTTTTGACGATCACGATATTCGCGTAGTTGGTTATGAACCGAGAGCGCATAGAAAATTTTTAGTTGATTACTTAAGCGGTCACTTTGAGGCATCATCATCTAAGGGACTAGTATTCATGCCTAATGAAGCTACAGGAGATGCGCGTATTTGTGGTTCATTAGCTTCTTTGGTTGGATTAGAATCTGCACTAGAAACTGCTGATGAGTATTTGATTGCCCAGGCAATTAATAGAATTTTATTAATGCACGCAATTATTCTATCTTTTGGAGGCATCCCTCTAATTTATAATGGCGATGCGATCGCTGTACTCAATGATTACAGCTATATTGATGACCCAAGTAAAAGCAACGACAATCGCTGGGTACACCGCCCTAAAATCAATTGGGAAAAAGCCGACTTACGCAAAAAACAAGGCACGGTGGAATATACAGTATTCAGTGCTACGAAAAAAATGATTGCTATCCGTAAAGAAATTTCTGCATTTGCTGATTTTAATAACCGTGAATTGCTGCACCTCGAAAATGAACACTTGCTATGTTTTATTCGTTTCAATCATCAACGCCCATCAGAAAAAGTGCTGGTCGTCGCCAACTTTGATGCCAATCCACAATACTTGTATTTAGATTCACTTAGAAATACAGGCTTCAACATTTATGGTCAGTTTGTTGATTTATATAGTGGTATAAAACCAGAGCAATATGATGGTCGTATTACTGTAGAAGGATATCAATTTTATTGGCTAACAGAGACGTGAAAAAGCAGAGGGGCAGAGGGGCAGGGGGGCAGGGGAGAAAGATCAATCGGTGAGGTTGAAAATGACTGCACAACTACCAATCGCAACAGAAATTACCCCAACGGTGTTAAAATTTCATCCCGTTATTAACATGACGGATGACCAATTATTTGACTTTTGTCAGCTAAATAAGGATTTTCGCATCGAACGCAAAGCCAATAGAGAAATTGTGATTATGTCTCCTACGGGTTCGGAAACTGAAGAACGCAATTTTGATTTAATAGGACAATTATGGTTGTGGACTAAGCAAGATGGTACGGGTGTAGGATTTGGTTCTAGTGGTGGTTTTACATTACCCAACGGTGCTGTACGTTCTTTTGATGCTGCTTGGATAAAAAAGACACGTTGGGAAGCAATACCAGCCGAATCACGTAAAAAATTTGCTCCTATTTGTCCAGACTTTGTAATTGAATTGCGTTCGGAAAGCGATCGCTTGAAAGATTTGCAAGAAAAGATGCTTGAATATATTAATAATAGTGCTTTATTGGGATGGTTAATTGATAGAAAAGAGCGCAGAGTTTATATTTATCGCCCAGAAACTGCGGTTGAGGAATTAAATAATCCTTCAACATTAAGTGGAGAAGATATTTTATCTGGTTTTGTATTGAATTTAATTAGTATTTGGTAACAAGGTGCTTCACAATTCGTAATTCTGATGTTTGCAAGTTCAAGCGATCGCAATTTTAATCAATTTTTTAAAAATCTTCAAAACATCATACAAATCATTACCGGGGTTACGCATTGAAAAAACTTTTGATGTTGCGTATTGATTAGTACTACCTTTAACTAACTTGATAAAAATAAATTCACTACCCGTCGCAATCATTCCAAAAGTCGGCTTGTTAATAGTCGGACTACCAAGCATATACGCAAGTATTTGTGCTAGTCCGGCTTCAATTGAAAATGATGCTTTTTTTGATTCAATAATCATCACCCAAAGTTGGTCGCGCAAAACCAAAGTATCAATGCGACCTTTGACGATAATATCTTTGTCTGGGACTTCGATATCAATTGATTCTTCCGATTTGACGTAGAATGGTGCAAGGTAAAAATCACCGATAAAAAGCAACGGATCAGTTATTGCTTGACGAACCATTCCTTCTAGTAAGGGTGGATAATTAAGCAGGTTGAAATAACCTTGTTTAATTTTATCGAGCAGTTGTTTATCGTAGTTGGTCAGTTCTGACAAATCGCGTTGCCACTCAAAGAAAAAGTCAGGTTCTTGGACTAGTTGAATGCCGAAGTTGTCTATCAGGTAACGAAGGTTGATGTCTCTTGCTGGAATTGTCTGCATGGTCGCTTTTCGCTGGTCTTTAACCGATTCCTTCCTTTAACTGTAGCCTGTCATATTTTGCCTTCTCTGCTTCTGCTGTATTTTCAATCCAATCTTGTAATATATATTTTGGCTTGGCAAAATTAAATAGGTGCAAACCAAAGTCTTGGGAAAGATCTTCGCAGACTTTCATACCTCTAACACTATTTCCCTTGGCATCCAGAGGCGGTGAAAAAGTCCCAATCCCCAACTTACCGGGAACAACAGCAGTAATTCCCCCGCCTACGCCACTTTTAGCAGGTATTCCTACTCGGTAAGTCCACTCGCCAGAATAATCATACATGCCACAGGTCAGCATGACACTAATCACATATTTAACATAACGCTCATCAATTGCTCGTACTTTGGTAATCGGGTTAACACCACCATTGGCAAGAGTAGCAGCCATCATGGCTAAATCGCGGGTATTTACCAAAATCGCGCATTGTTGAAAATAAAGATCGAGAGTTTCTTCAATGCGATCGCTCACTATGCCAAAATTAAGCATCAAGTAAGCCATTGCTCGATTGCGATTGCCTGTGGCTTTTTCTGAGAGAAATACCGGAACGTTAATATTATGTTCTCTACCAGTGTAGCGGCTAAACATTTCCAGCAGACGTTTGAGACGTTCAGTAGCTCCTTTACCTTTAATTAAATCAGTAGTGGCGATCGCACCTGCATTAATCATGGGATTATAGGGACGATTCGTTTTTTTATCAAGAACAATCTCGTTAAATGCGTCTCCTGTCGGTTCAACACTGACCTTTTTACAGACTTCTTTTGGCCGGCGATCTTCTAATGCTAAACCATAGACAAATGGTTTAGAAATCGATTGAATTGTAAATAATTGATCGCAATCTCCAACCTCGAAGATTTTACCCTCTGTTGTGACTATACAAATACCAAACCATTCTGGTTTAGCTAATGCCAGTTCGGGAATATAGTTAGCGACGATACCTTTTTTAAGGCATTTATGCTTTTCGTATAAATCTTTTAGATAAGAATGAAATGGCGAAGCTACCGTTGGAATTGAACTAGTGAATGAGCGCAAATCGCTTGTGTCAACCATAATTTTTTTCAATTTTTAATGCGAGGTTAAGGTTTTTATACCAATTCTTCATGAAGATACACTAAATTTTGTAATTACGAACCGCCCTACGGGTTCAGCAGTTCCTCATGGGGGAAACCCCCAAGACCGGACTGCTTCACCAAGAACGCCAAGAAAGAAAAGGATATGATTAAGTGTAAGTTTATAGAGAATTGATATTAGTAAGTGTAGTATTTTAAATACAGCGGTTTTCTAATGAATGAAATACACCACTTTAGTCCCTAGCCCCTAATTCCTAGCCCCTTTTCCTTATTAGACAGAAGCGCTATATCTTCTCAAAACTGCACTTTGTACAAATCAAATAATTCCCCTGATTGTCGCCTAACTATCTTAGCGCCAGCAGTTTTAATCGTTTTTTCCCATTCTTTTATCGGTTCTAAAAATACCTCAGCCCCTAAATAAGTTTCTAGAACCGCCCAATCCTCAGCTAAGGGCTGTTCTGCATTGAGAATGTCAAATACAAACTGTCCACCCGATTTTAAAACTCGTTTGACTTCTAATAATACAGCACCCCAATATTCCAGGGGATAATAGCAGCTAAATCCCGTGGCGATCGCTAGATCAAACTGGTCTATGGAATAATTTAAGTGATGAGCTGGGCCTAACTCTACACCTTTGAACAGTTTTGAATTTAACTGCGAACCACGAGAATTGAGAGTATCCCGTGCCATATTACTCACTTCTTGTCCGTAAAAAAACGCTTGCCAATCTCGCCAAGGATATATTAAAAAACTGACACCGCAGCCAAGATCCAAACAGTTTTGATTTTTTTGAGGTTGAGCAATTTCCCAAAAGGGAGAAACAATTCTGCCTGTTAATATACCAGCAATCCATTCTTGATAGATGGGCATTTCCTGGACTTCTGCTGGTAGTTCAAAAGTGTTACCTTCATACTGTTGGTTAAAGCGATATGCTACTTGTGCTATCCTCTCGTCCCATTTGTCTGAGTTATGAATATTGCTTGCGAGATTTGAAAATGGCTTTTTAGACATTCAGTTGATATTTTTTAGTACTTTGTGTCAATAATATCGCTTTGTATTCTGTTTCACTAATGCCGTTTCATCATCCAAGAACTGCAAAAACGAATTGGCAAAAATTGCGGCTTGAGTGCGATCGCGTAAATTTAACCGCATTAAAATATTAGTAACGTGGTTTTTGACGGTACGTTCGGCAATAAATAAAGACTGGGCAATTTCACGGTTATTAGCACCCAATGCAATCAATCGTAAAACATCCTTTTCTCTGGGAGTCAGTTGTGCAAATTCAAGTGGTATATTTGGGGTGTTTGAAGCAGTAGACTCGCAAACAGGGGTAATTATTTTCTCTAGCAACCCAGGTCCTAAATGGGTATGTCCGGCATACACTGACCTAATAGCATTAGCTAATGGTTCTAGGGGCGTATCTTTGAGTAAGTAGCCTTTTGCACCTAATTTTATCGCTTGAGATACGTACTCATCATCATCAAAAGTCGTTAAAATTAATACTTTAATATTTGCAAATTGCTGGCAAATAGCTTTGGTTGCGGCAACCCCATCCATTATCGGCATTCGTACATCCATTAATACAACATCTGGTTGTAGTATCTCAACTTGAGTTATGGCTACCTTACCATTTTCAGCATTTCCAATTACTGCAAAATCAGTTTGTGACTCTAACAGACTTTTTATACCCTGCCGTATAATTGTTTGGTCATCTACCAATAAAATGCGAATCATGATTCCAAGCTTGATAATGGAAATACAGCCATCAGATAACAACCTCCTTGAGGTTTGCTAGCGATTGAAAGTTTACCTCCAAGTGCAGAAGTTCTTTCCTGCATTCCCTGTATTCCAAATCCTCTGGTATTTAGATCGGGGTCAAATCCAATACCATTATCTTCTACACGCAAATAAAATGAATCTTTGGTTGCCTGTATAGCAATTGTAACCTCAGTTGCCTTGCTATGCTTGGAAACATTGGTTAAAGCTTCCTGAAGAATGCGGTAAATTGTTCTGTTTATGCTTAATTCTTGGGGAACAGATAGGATGTCACACTGGGAATAATCGGGAGTAATTTGGGTTCTACTTTGGAAATCTAAAATTAAAAGTTTAATTGCAGCATCTAAAGATTTACCTTGCAAAGGATCGTAGCGTAATGCTGTCACCGAATAGCGAACTTCTTGTAAAAGATTAGCGCTAAGTTGCCTGGCTTCTAATAAAAAGCCTTTGGCTTTGGCCATGTTGGATTCTAAATATACTAATGCATTTTCAAGTTGAATACTTTGTGCTGTTAGTGAATGTCCCAAAGCATCATGTATTTCGCGGGCGATGCGGTTGCGTTCCTGTAGTGTTGCTTGGTCTTCAATACGCAAAGCATATTCACGCAAACGCCTGTGAGCGAGAGCAAGTTCAAATAATGCATTAACTAAAAGTAAAATAAACACTAAAATTAAGCTGAATAACATCACAAAATGTAATTTTATTATCCAGACAAGATTTCTCAAGTTTTCTCCCTGCAACATTTCTGGTGGTGGTTGTTTAGGCGGAAAACTTAAAGTATTTAAAGTAAAAATAAAACATATTAAAACTAAACCAGCTACTAGTAGACTTCCAGATAATTTAAATACTGAAAGACTGCGAATCACTACAACCAAAAGTAACACAGGTGAAAAACCAAAGCCGTTATCTGCTCCAATATTTATTAATAAAATTAAGAATAATTGGATGAAGGTATATATTATTTTTGATAGTTGATCGCCATTGGGCAACCTTAAGCCTAATATCCCAAAAATAGCAATACTTAAAATTAATAAAAGAGGATTAACTTGAACAGAACTTCTCCAATTTCTGATGGGAGGAAGATTCATGATAACTACGGCTATACCAAAAAGAGTCCACTCCAGATATAACAATAAGCGCAGTGGATGTTGTTCGAGTTTTATATTTCTTTTTAATTTAAAAATTAAATTCATATTAAATTATCAGTTTAAAATAGTTATTTCTTACTTTACTTTAAAAATTTGAAATAAAAAATCAAAAGCAAGAATTTATAAAAGGATTAACATAATTCAGCAATAAACAGAGGCATTTGAGAATCAAGAGAATTGGTTGAAAAATATCCTATCTTCTTTATCTCAATTCTTCAATACTGTCAAACTGCCTATTCTGAATTATGTCTATCCATTAATAACCACGGCATGAATCATGGCTTTGGAATCTCATTTAAATCTATATTAAATGCCGATATCCAGAGTCTTTGGTACTATTTTTGCTACTTGTAACTGGGACTAAAGTACCGGATCGAATTAGAGCGTTAGTACCATGTTAATTTTAGTCAGTATTTATACGATAGCTAGGTGGAAAAAATGTTCCACAGCGTCAAATATAAACAGTAACTAAATCCATATCGTCACAAAAAAGGAATGCAAATGAAAAAAGTACTCTGCACAGCATTACTGGGTATGTTTGTTTTCGTGAGTAGCCAAGCCCAGGCACAAAATATGGATCGAGATAACCTCAGACAATCCGCAGACAAGGACAAATATGGACCAGTCTTCATCATTGACCCAAGTCGTTATGCACCTGTAACGCATTTTATCTTTCTTGAGACCAAGGACGACCAGGTAACGGCTGACTATAAAATCAAGGTAGCCCAGATGATTAGGGCTATTGGTTCTCAAGATGGGTTTCGGGCCAGCATGACACTGGCTGATATCGATTTGAAGCGGATAGTGGTTTACTACCAGTTTGAAACTGAAGGGCAATATAAAGCTGCACGTGCGAATCCAACTTTAATGGCACTTGCTCGGTCTTTGCAATTGGCCTCTGCGCGGTTTGACGACTACGCAGTTAGACCACTGGAACAAAGTGCCAGTGGCAGTCCCAACGGTACCCCACCGCCGGGTTACTATGCTCAATTCCGTATGGACGATGGAGTTGGGATCAACGAAGCAGTGGTGGTGAAAGGCCGCAGACAAGAGGAATTAACAGCTCTCATGCGGAAAGCTGGTACAGCAGCCAATCCGAACACCTCTGCGGGCTTCATAGACTTTACTTTCCATGAAGCAATTGATGGAAGCCGTAATATGAATCTTCTCCACTGGTCAAGTGTGCGGGCGATGGCCGTAGGTGCGCTTGGCCCTCTTGTCCAGAATCTCATCAATGGCGGTCTAACTGGTGGCACCGATGGGTGGGGCCCGACTGGCCCTGGTTATATCGGGGTTCATGTTTACAGCATTGTCGATATTCAGAACGGTCAACGCAAAGACAATTTTTCGCCCCGCTTGCAAAGGTAGGTATTTTAGACCTTGCTGAATTGCGGTATGAATCCAGATGTAGAGACTAGCAATTGCTAGTTTCTACAAGATTTTGATATCAAAAGTTGTAGAAAGAAAGAGTTTTAGAAACCTAATTTTTGAATTTCATCCTGATAGCCACAATCTTTAATTTCATATTGGCAATTAAGTGAATAGGACTAAAGTACTGAACAAAATTAGAGACATAGTACCATGTGCGTTCTAACTGAGATTTATATGATGAAAACATGGAACAAATAAGCAAAGTTCCTCAATAAAATGCTCAGGAGTTCGTATGAAATTCAGGTTTTTCTCGGTGCTAATCTTTACCACAGCAGCTATTACTACAATTGCATCTGCGCTACACGCACAATTTCCACCAAATCAAGGTCAATTTCCCGAAAAAGAAGGTTTTCCTAGTAGAGAACAGGGACAACAAAGCTTTTTTAAGGATCTTAACTTAACCCAAGAGCAAAAAGACAAACTAAAAGAAGTTCAAGAAGAAAATAAGTCTGCAATTGATGAGATTCTCACAAGCGAGCAACGCGATACTTTAAGACAAGCTTTTGCAGCAGGTAAGAAACCACCAGAAGCGATGCAGTCACTAAATTTATCTGATGACCAAAAGCAAAAAATTCAAGAAATCATGGAATTACAAAAGCAAAAAATCTCTGAAATTCTCACACCCGAACAACAAGAAAAACTACGCGATCGCCTGGAGGAAATACACAAGCAAAATCCTCCAGGGAGTTTACCACCAGAAGGTTTTGGTCAGTTTCCTAATGGAAATGTACCAATTGGTATTCCACCAGAAAGTTAAAAGTCAATTGACTAAACTAACCATATTTTTTCACTTTAAATATCCAAGTCAATTATGAACATTAAACAACAAGTGTTCTCGCTGGCAATTTCAGTAACGTCACTACTTTATTCCAATGTATTTGCTAGTGCTGTAGTTGTTAAAACCGAAGTGCCAAAACTTCAAACCTCAACTCAAATCATCACTCAACAATCGACTTTATCAATTGAGGGAATCTGGCAAGCTCAAGATAAATATCGCATTCAAATCTATCAGAATAACGGTATCTACAATGGAAAAATTATTTGGATAGCACTTGGCCAAGAAACTAAAGATGTCAAATGCACTATCTGTTAAACAAAAAGCCCACACTTACCTTTTGGTAAAGTCTGGGCTTTTTTTAACATAAGATAACTTGTGAACTTACAAAGGTGCTACAGCGATCGCTCCTCCTAATGCCGAGAAAATAGCTGAGACGACTGCTGTGGCAAATAACCACCAAGCTGCTGTGGCTGCGGCTTTGCGGGTTTCTTCTGCTTGCCGTTGTGCTTGATGTTTCACCTGTTCTAAGCGACGTTGCGCTTCATGTTGTATGCGTTCTGCACGTTGTAAAACTGTGTTGCGCGCCCGTTCAATTTGGTCGATGATGCGGTTAGCATCTTCCTCGGAGATATCCTCACGAGAACTCATGATTGCCACTAGGGTATCACGGTCGAATGAAGATAAGCGATCGCGTAAGGCATCAAACCCAGCTTGGGGATCATCAAAAAATGTGCGGACATCGTGCTTGATGCCATCATAATTGAGTTCTGGGCGCTCCAAAGAATTGAGGTAGTAGCGGATACGAGCAAAAACTCCATCAATTACATCTTGAATCCGTCTTTGGATACTCCGCACCTGTTCTACAAATTGATCGCGTACCGAAATGATATTATCGGCAATTTGCGCTGCTTCTTCGTCGGTCATGTCTTCACGAATTTTTAGCAGAGCAATAATTGTCGAACGATCAAAATGAGATAAGCGATCGCTAAAACTTTCCATCCCTACTTGGGGATCATGCAATAATAACTGCACATCCCGTTTGATCCCTTCTGGATTAAGTTCTTCTTTACCAGTTTGTCGCAGGTACTCTTCTAAATAAGTTTGGAAGTTTCGCACTCTTTGCTGGGTGCGAGTAGCGAGGCGGCGGGGCGCTTTGATCACGTTGCGAATTGATGTTTGCACAGAATCAATTATTTCATTGACCTGGGTTTCACTCAAGTCTTGGCGTTGACTGAGCAATTTCACCAAAGTATCCCGATCTACTTGCGATAAGCGACGACGCAAAGCGACAGATCCCTCTTTGGGGTTTTCAAATAGTCTGTTGAAGTCTCGCTGAATCCCTTCGGGATTGAGTTCTGCTTTACCAGTGTTTCGCAAATAATCAGCGATCGTGGTGGTAACAGAGTCATATTGCTCTTTTGCTTTTTCGGCTAAAGCTTGCGGTGTATGCCGAATGCTGTGCCAAGATTCCTCAACAGAATCGATGATTTGATTAACTTGTTCTTCGCTCAAATCTTGTCGTTGGCTTAACACCTGTACCAAGGTATCGCGGTCAAAGCGAGACAATCGAGCGCGAATTGCTGTCATTCCAGCTTGGGGATCTTCCAGCAGCTTTTTCAGATCCGCACGGATCGCATTAGGATTTAATTCGCTTTTACCAGTGTTACGCAGATATGATTCTACATTTAACCACAAACTTTCTGCTTGAAATTGTGCCTGTTCTGCTAGTCCTTTGGATTCAATTAAAACGTGATCGCGTTGTTTTTCTAATTCGTTGAGAATGTTGTCTACTTCGTATTGTTGAATATCAATACGTTGTAGTAATATTCTCCGCATTTCTTGGCGGTCAAGTTGTGCTAATCGTCGCGATAAGGTTTCATAATCTGCGTCTGGATCTGCTAACAGAGGTTTAAAGTTATGTTCAATTCCTTCTGGGGTCAAATCTGCTTTTGCTGTGACGATCAGATAACTTTCTACCGCACGTTGTAAGTCTTGGACGATTTCTCTTTCTTCTTCAGCGGTGACTAAGACTAGCACTTCTTTACGGACAATTTCTAGCCGTTCTGTAATCCGCTGAATTTGACCTTGGGTCAACAGTCCTCGCTGTTGCAAGGTTTTGGCGAAATCGTTGCGAGAAAGTCGCTCTAGTTCTCTGCGGACTGTACCAGGATCGGCGGCTGGGTCGTAGATCACATCACGAAATTCCTCAGCCATTCTTTCGGAACTCAGTTGCCAAGCATAGGTATTCAGCAGGTAGTTTTCGGCATCAGCCCGAATTGGACTGTAGGGTTGCGATGGTGTAGGTAAGCCGAGTTTATCTGCTTGTTCGGTGGCTTTGTCTTTGGCAGTGGTGAGCGATCGCAAGATCTTTTCGACATCCAAATCTGACAAATCTGCTCGTCCTAATACAACACCAGTCAAAGCAGAGATTCCTTGCTGGATTGTTTGTTGAATTGGTCCTGGAGTTGCCTTTTGATCAGCTTCTTTAGACGAGCGCATTTCAGCTGCTAGCTGATCTAATTTGGCGTTGAGTTCATCTGTTTTAGTTTGTCCTGATGGCAGTGATTTTAAGTAGTCCATCAACTCACCCAAGCGGTCTTGCACTGGTTGTTGCTGCCCTACTACTTGTTGCCAGACGTTATACAGTGTGTCAGAAACGCGGTTAATGTCTCGTCTAGAAAGGTCAGTACGACTGCTAACTAAATCGATAAACTTCTGACGATCAATGTTGCGTAAATCAGGACTACCCGCAATTGCTAGCAATTGTGGGTCTTTGATTAATCTTTCAAATTCACTACGAATTTGCGATAAATCTAGTTCGGGGGGACGTAGTCTTTCTAGATAATCTTCTACGTTCTCCCGAATACTCATAGGATCGATAGCGCTGCCTACTTCTCGGCGGACAGCGGCGGCGGCAGCTTCAGCTGTGGCTACTACTTGCTGGTTAATGGCTTTTGCGCCCATTGCAGCGGTAGCTGTACCCATAATCGCCTGAAAGCCAGAAGTGGCGGTGTTGACCACCGAACCAATTAAAGAACCAACGGTAGTGGAACTTACCCACATCAAAAGTAAAAAGTATGCACCCCAAATTACTAACCCCAGAATTGCTCCTAGTCTGGGATCTAAAACCAAGAGGCTGAGTTTGACCGCCAAAAAAGAAGCAATTAACAAGGCGATCGTCACAGTGACTAATGTCCAAATCCCTACTGCTGTACCAATTTTGCGAATCGTGCCGCCCAAACTTCCGACTTCCCCATTATCTGAATCCGAATCAGATGTATGTCCCATGTAGGAAATACCAGCTGCGACGGAAAGATTGGTCAATACTAATTGGAAAGCAAAAGCCAGGATGACACCGGAGATTAAAGCGACAAAAAAACGTGGCCCAGAGGTGAGAACCGATGCCTGTGCTGGCGTGACAGCTGAGGGATCTATTACTGGAGCCTGTGCCAGCCATAATAATGGCTGGCAGAGTCCCAGTATAATTTCCGTACTTTGAAACATTGTATTTCCTTCTTCTAAGTTAAAATTTGGGGGGATTAAGAATTTCGTGAGTAGCAACTGTGGATATATTAGGACTCCTATTTGATTTTTGAAAAAAACTTAGTGCATTTTTATTCCTTCTTCCCTCCTCCCTGTTGCCTGTTCCCTGCCTCTACGAGTAATTCACCGAATTAAATCCGATCACTATATGTGTGTACCTATGACAATACCTAACTCTTGTAGCTCTCAGAATCGTGGAATTTAGGCTTTCAATGCATCCCTCCCAAGTTTGAAAAGCATATCTAGCGCTAGATAGAAGTTTGGATATTTAACAAAATAATATTCATTAAGTTTGCATAGATTTATGAAGAGCAAAGTCTACTAAATATCGCTTGCCAATATTTAATTTCTAATTGCTTAATCGCCGCTAATAGACTTTTTTAAATTATAGGTTTCTGACAGAATTACAATCAAAGGTTTACATTTATTTACAAATATATTTTTTATCACCCTCTCAAGGCATATTTATCACAACTGATAAGTTTACAATCATCGTCCACAAGAAGTGCTTGTAGTTTGTACCCATTGACGGAAAGCAACTTGCTTGTAAATAGCTAAAGTTAAGTTAAGAAACAAAACGAATTGTTGAGGAAAAAAAATGGAAACTCGCTCCTCCACAGATTTACCCACAATTGCTACAGAATACAACGGTCGTGATCGCAATGCATTCCTGTTTGGCTTTAACCCTCAAGCTGAACTATGGAATGGTCGTTTAGCAATGATTGGCTTTTTAGCTTACTTACTTTGGGACTTAGCAGGCTATAGCGTCCTGCGCGATGTTCTGCACTTAATTGGCTACTAAAAATTAAATATCTAAAAACTTACTTAATTTGGAGAAATAAACATGGAAACTCGTCCTAATACCGATTTACCAATTGATGCTAAAGCTTATAATGGCATTGACCGTAATGCTTTCATATTTGGCTTTAACCCTCAAGCTGAACTGTGGAATGGTCGTTTAGCAATGATTGGCTTTTTAGCTTACTTACTTTGGGATTTAGCAGGTTACAGCGTTTTGCGTGATGTACTGCACTTAGTTGGCTACTAACGTTTTATATTTGTTGCAAAAAGTCAGTAATTGAAACGTTACTAAAACTTACAAAGCATCAGTTAGGTTGATGCCAAGAAACCCAACATTTATTAAAAAAAGTTTGTTGGGTTTTGTTGCATAACTGGTCTAGGTAGGCGGAACCAAAATCTGGAACCGCCTTTTGGATTTGGTAAATAACCAATCTCTCCTCCCCAGCGTTCAATGATAATTCGGCAAAAATAAAGACCCAGCCCTACTCTACCTGATTTATTTTTACCTTGAGAAAATTTTTGAAACAAAGTATCTACTATCTCTGGTGAAACACCACTACCTTGATCATCTATAGTAAACAGAATATATTCTCCATCTGCTTGTAAATCAATCACTACAGTAGAATGTAGAGGACTATGGCGATAAGCATTTTCTACAAGATTAGAGATTACTCTATCCAAACGCGATTTATCTGCAACAACTTTCCAGTCTGCGCTAAGATCAATTTGACTGGCAAGCTGTAATTGCATATTGTGAAGCACATAAGTAGGTTTAAAAAGCTCAATCACCTCTTGTGCAGAACTTAAAAGACTAGGTGCTATCTCAGGAGAAATTGTAAAGGCTTCTAATGATAACATTTCAGCTGAAAATAAATCTAAAATATCCCTAATTAGCATTTCTTGTCTAGTCGATTGCTTCCTACCAATTTCTAAATATTCTTTTCCTTTAAGTGTTAAATTTTCAAATTCCAAAAGAGCTAGACAGCAGTTTATAGCACTTAATTGTCCTGCTATATCGTGAATAATACAATGAATTAATACATCTTTTTTTTGATTATCTTTGATTAATCGTTGATAATCTAACTGATTTTCTCTACCTTTTTGGATCAGATATTGTTTATTTGTAAATTTGTCTCCCAACAATTCGATTAATAAAATTTTTTTTGTATCTACACAAATTGCATAAGCTTCCAATTGGCATTCTTCCCCATTTAAATCTACCTCGCTCCATAGACCTGAACTCAATTTAATATTGCTATTATTTTGCCAAAACTCCTCTGCATCAATGAGAAAGTTTTCTAAAAAAGAAAACTCTTCTTGAGGTATTAATATATCCATACCTGGCGTAAAGTTTTGACGACAAAAATGTACTAACCAAGGAGGTACATTGCTAATTATTTTGAATAGATTAATATCAACCCGTTCTAAAACAAGAATATTCAGGGTGGCAAATATATCAGAAAGTATAGAATCATTCATAAAATTAAGTAGGACAACGTAAACACTTAAAAAGTTTGTAGTAAGAGCTTTAGCCCTTTTTCGAGGAATAAAGTCCTTACTAGGAGATCAATTATACTAATTTTACATTGCTTAACGTAGTTTAATTTATTCCAGCAGACTCACTTAAACACCCACAATAAATTAGTTTGGAATCTTGACTATTGATTTTGTCTGTTAGTTAATTTTTCCTGTAACAAGCTATAGTCATTAGTATTTTGTTGAATAAGTGAGAGATAATTTTTATCTCCAGTACTATCCAACAGCAACACCCAATCTCCTTCTTGAGAGGAGAAAATATGAATATCTGTACAAATCCCAGACTCTATTTTGATGAGGGGTAGAAATAGTGAAATATCATCTAACGGTAGCAAACCTTCTAGAAAAAAAACTTGCTCTACTACATTTTCTCCTTGACGGAGGTTAGTAATACCGAAAGCTGCCAACTTACCGCCCCATGCTAAAAGACAGCCATCTTTTTGGACTAACAGATAAGCTAAAGAACGTGCTTCTTTAAGAAAATTCAAAATATAACTAATTATGGGAGTGGGGATATCTGACATCTATCCATCCAATATTTTTTTAGCAAGACTTTGGAAAACTTCTTCTACACCTAATCCATTTTTTGCACTAGTTTTAATCACACTCCAACCTTTCTGAATAACAGCATCTATTTCGGAATCTTCAATTTCCCATTCATTAGTCATATCCCATTTATTAAGTACCAAAATAAAAGGAACTTTACCAATAGCATCTTCTACTCTTATTTGCAGATTAAAAGCTTTTTCTAAAGTAGAATATCTTGTGCCATCTACTACTAATACATAACCAGATGAACCTCGTAAATATGACGTTCTGACTTTTTGAAATTCATCTTCTCCATAAAGATCCCAAATAATAAAATTTAATTTCTTATCTTGAACTTCTATAGTTTTTTTATCAATTTTTACACCTACAGTAGTATAATATCTTTCGGAAAAAACACTATGCACAAACCTTGCTATTAAACTAGTTTTACCTGTGGCAAAAGCACCTACCATACAAATTTTTTTCTGGATCATAAATCGATGCAGACTTAGTTAGGGATATTAGTTAAAATAACTTGAAAAGATACTCTACGGTTAGATGTTTGAATTTCTGGTGTCAACTCAGTTTGTAAAGGTAGGTTAGAACCTACACCCACAATTTTAAATTGACTAGTATTGATTCCTTGAGATTTTAAGTAAGATAAAATTTTATTAGCACGGGCTAGACTGAGTAGCATGTTTATTTGTTTGGTTCCAGATGCATCAGCGTGTCCTATTATTTTAATTTGTACATTCTTACGTAAGTATTTAGCAGTATCCAACAGTTTTTGGATAGCTAAGATTAATTGTGGCAGTTTAGTGGCTTCACTGGAAATTAACTCTGTTGTTCCTCCAGAAAAAAGTAAAATTTGCTGTTCAATTTGATTTTTATATAATTCCAGTTCCCTGAGTTCAATTTCTCTCAGATTTGCATCTTGAAACTGAGTAATTCCTGGAATAAATCGCCATGATTTTCTAGCTTCTACAATCCACTGACGAGGTGCAGAACCACTAGCAGAAAGAATGCCGTTATTGTCAACTTTTAATGATACTGTTTTGGGTGGTTGGAGTAATTTTTCAACTCTTTTAGTAGTAAATTTTGGTTCTAAAGAGAAGTAAGGTTGCCATTGACTGATAACCGTTTGAGGATTAAGATTTGTAGATTGTATCAGCGTCTGAGGATCTACTGCTAAAGGATCACGCATTCCGGAAATAAAATACTTGCCATTGTGCTGTTTGGTGTTAATCACAATAATTCCTGGCTGAGAGTTAAGTTGTTGAAGATAAGCGTGCCAACGCAGTTGTCCTCGAATGGCAAAAAAGCTCCAAATACTACAAGCGATCGCTATTACACTCAAAAAAGCCCATGCATAAGTATAATTTTTTTTAGAGGCAGATTTATACTGAATTGCTAAACAGGTTTCTAAATCAGCTGTACTTGCCTGAAATGGCTCTGTATCCCCTGTAAAGGTATTAATTTCGTGACCAAGTTTCAGGTGAATTTTCTCTATTGTTTCTTGAAAAACCAACCTTAATTCTTGAGGAGGATTCCCACGTACAATACATGCCAGTACTGCTTGTGGTCCTTCTTCAATCCAAATAGTCAGTTCTCCAAAGCGCAGACTTTGTAGTTTATCTTCTTTTTGTACTCTAAAAGAGTCTTTGACAAAATCTTGAATAGCCGTCAACATAGCAGCAACTAAATCTGCATCTTGTGCGGCTATCTGACTTGCTACCGAATGTTGTAATAATAATCCAGTTTGTTTATGTATTAAGAATACCTGTTCTACTCTATAAACTAATGTACGTAGAAGGACAATTTCGGCAAATGATTTACCTGTACGTTGCGCTTCTAATCTCCACTTAAAACTTTCTGGTGACAAGCTATGTTCTAAGGTTTGATTGAGAGATTGCATCATCTCCTCTAAAGCTGAAGAAATTGCCTTGCGAGTAGCTGGCCCCATTATCGGAAAAAACGCCTCTGAAAGCACATTTAGATCTTGTTTAACCGAGGTTTGAATGGCTGATTCAACCGTCGAAACAATTGCTTCACCTAATTGTTTATCTTGCTTTGACCGTAAAATCACAGCTTCTGGAAGTAAGCGACTAATATCTTCTGGGTGAATATGTGGGTTATCTAATCGCTCGTAAAGTTTTTTAACTTGCGGTGGCTCAATACCAAGTAGTAAACTGCGAAGTTCACTTAGTTCATCAATGACTTTTGTACTATTATTAACTGAATATAGTTCTGCTTCAGAGGATATTTGAGGTTTTTGATTAGAGAAATTTTCAGTCATTACGAAAATCCCCCACTTGACAATTTAGATAAAGTTGCATTTTTTTGTAGAAACTACAAAGAAAACTAGAAGAGTGAAGGAACACATTGTTGACAAAAATTAAGACTTATGATCTGTATTTAGGCGAATAGCCAAGTCTGTAAATAAAACTGCAAGATGAGAACGGTCGGTCTTATTTCTATGAAGCTCTTGAGTTTCTCGTTCTAGCAAGGTCAGAATTTCATCATATTTTTTTTGAATATCATCTTGGAGGTTTTTAGATTGGTTAAGAATCTGCTCACGTAATTCCCGCTGACTATTGGTAGTTTGTTCATCAAGTTGGGTGATTTTTTTCTCTAAAGATATGGTGACATTTCTTTGTTCTTCAGTAAGCGATCGCATTTTAACATCACGTTCTGATTGCTCATTTTTTAGCCGTTCTGTTAAGGATTCAACTTCTTTTTTGATATAATTTTCTAAAGAATCTAAACGTTTTCTTGTCTCATCTTTAATGTTAGTTAACTCTTTAACTAAACGTTCTTCTAAACGCGTAAATCTTTTTTCTACCTCTCTAGTTTGATTGCCAAAAAGTAGTTCCCTAACTTTATCTAAATTACCACTTTCACTCACACCATTATTACTAAGTTGATGTGTACCTCCTTTTACTAGTTCTCCAGAATTATTATTGATATATTCTTCAGGCGGGTTCATATTTGTAATCCTTTTTGAGGGTGAGATTTGCTTTTACTCTCAGGTGTAATCCTATTTGCGTGGTTTGGATGCTACTCGGTAAGGAAGCGTAATTGAATACAAGCAGAACTTACTTAACGATTACAATTTTACGTTATTACGTTCGCTCTTAGCGTTCCCGCAGGGTGCAAAGCGTAAAGCCTACGGCATAGCTACGCTTAGCACTAAGTGTTCCCGCAGGCTAGTAATCGCAAAGGCTTGGTTTTTTTACCAGTGCGTAAGTCTTAACAAGAATAAATCGTACTATCCTGAAAGTGTCAATGTATTTATAGTTTTTAAATTTTTGTAAAAAATATAGGTGTGAGTTTAAACTTCTCTCTTAATCTAAATTAAAAAGCGAATCAACACGTACAATGCTGAAGCTACAAGTTGCAGTAGCATTACCGGAATACCATAGTGGAGAAAAGTTTTAAACGAAATACGTCGTCCGTGCTGTTCAGCAACTCCCGCAGCGACAATATTAGAAGATGCTCCTACTAATGTGCCATTGCCTCCCAAAGTTGCACCAAACATCATGGCATAAAACAGGGGCAACACTTCAGGAGGAAATTGTCCTTGAAAGTCTTGTGCTAAGACTTCCGCAGGCGCTAGTCCGACAGTAACAATGTATTGTTTGAGTAAGGGTACCATTCCTACTACTAAAGGAATATTCGGTACTAGGCTGGATAATATGCCGACAAAAAATAATAAGACCAACGAACCTAGAACAATATTTTTACCCAAAATTACTGCCAATATTCCTGATAAACCATTGATTACACCTGTTTTTTCTAGCCCTCCAATTAGCACAAATATACTCATAAAAAATATGAGTGTACTCCAGTCTACATCCCGCAAGATATTATTTACTGAATCAATTTTGCTGTTATGAGATAGCAATAAAGCTAAAGCTGCTCCTAACAAAGCAACAGCAGCAGGTGAGATGGGGATTGGTAAAGATTCTCCGATGACAAAAAAGATTAATACGAAAGCTACAATTACTGCACCCAAAGTTAGAACTCGTGGATGATTAATTTGGGGGTGTGGTAGCTCTTCGAGATTATCTAGTTTGGTATTCCAAATTTTACGAAATAAAAATGGTAACGTTACTATCACAACAGCAACGGCAATTACTCCCCCTAAACTCAAGCGTAATAAATAATCTATAAAGCTAATATTAACGGCATCACCAACAATAAAAGTAGCTGGATCACCTACTAAGGTAAGTAGTCCGGCACTATTAGCAACTAATACCATTAATATCAGTAAAGGCACAAAATTAAAGCCTAATTCCTGTGCCATTGGCGGAATTAAAGGTGCTAATAACATGACTGTAGTAGCATTTGGCAAAACTGCACAAATAGGGGTAACAATAGCTACGATACCAACTAATAAACGCTTGCCTTCCCCTTTAGCCAAAATCACTATTTGAGTGGCTAAATAATCAAATATTTTGGTAGGCTCGAAAGCCCGTATTAACACCATAACTCCAAAAAATAAGCCCAGTGTTCCATAACTGTTGCCGATGTAATCGACAGCTTCTTGCATAGTCATGATGTTGGTAAAAATTAATAACAATGCTCCCAATAAGGCAATAATAGTCAGATGTACCCATTCCATCATGATTAAAATAATCACGCTTAGAAATGTGAAAACACTCAAGAGCGCTTGCCAGTTTTCCACATTACACCTCTCGAAGTTTATTAAGCTGCTTAGTAGTGAAAAAAGCCACCTACAATATAGGTGACTCGTTTATAAATCTTAGTTAGGTGAAAAATTACCGAATTTCAGTACCCGGATTATTCATCAATACAATTAGGAATACCAACAACGGCACAAGGAAAATTAGTATCTAATGTCTGAATTATGGGATGATTAACAGATTTACAGCCTAAAAAAAGTATATTAGCAGCTTCTAATTCCACAACTTTTTTCAGTTCTGTGGCAATATCACCAAACCGCAAATGAGATTGGAAGGAACCTTGCCATTCCTCAGCTAGACTTCGCGCTTGCCAAAGAATTGTGTCTGCTTCTTGGAGGGTAGCTGTGGATTTATCTTGTGCAGACTTTACATCTACCTGCAATTTGGGTTGAATTAAAACGGGTGTAATAGACCTTGAAACGTTACTGACTGCACATTCTAGCTGAGGTATATATCTGCTAAAACTCAAAGATTCAAGATAGTGACTTTTGTGATTTCGTTCAACTACATAAACTGCTTGTACTGTGACTTGGGTGTTGGTAGCTAAACGTGTTTGGTGAGCAATCCAGAAAGCGATATCTAGAGCAGTATGACTGTTAGGAGAAGCGTCATAACCAACAATTAAGTTGACTGGTTTTTCTTTTTGAGTATTTTTAGTCAAAGGTTTCTTTGGCTCTGGTAGTAATACCATTTGCTCAATTAAATCATCTCTACCTATGGTGCTTTGCAAGCGCACTAACATTGACTTGATTTCCACAGTTATAACTTCTCCCCAATGAAATGAATGATGAATGAGAAGCAGGATAATTAAAGGATGAAGTGAGAATGATAAAGTATATTTTTCATCCTAACTTCTTAATAAGAGGCTGCACCAAGGGCATTCGCCGAAGATCCTTTATTTTTTATCCTTTCTTTCAGGAAACCCCAATAACAATTAATAAGTCTTGGGGGTTCCTTCCATTGCCTACGAAGTTAGCTGACGGGCTAAGACTGGAAGGTGTCTCTCGCAAGATTAGCCCCAAACATTGGTTCCTCCGTTCCAAATTCAGGTTTAATGAATTTGAATTAGGCTACCCACTAAAGAAATGATAGTCTAGTTTACTGTTTTTGAGTAGAATGCCTATCGATAAAATTGAGAGGGAATTGTGAAATTATAAATCTTTTTTTGAGTTTTGCATACTGGTAATAGCCTTATTGAGAAGGTTTGATGCTTTTAAAATTAGCTCTCAAACATTCACTTACCAATAATATTCTTAGGTATCGCTAAGACTGTGGCAATATTCACTAACTGTTGATCCTTCCATAAATTCTATTAGGATATTTATCATTCGCCGTTCAGTCTACCATTGACAGGTGTTTATTAACAATGCTGGTTTTATTGGCGCTATTAGCATTTTTTAGCACTTAATTCTGCAAGATAGAACGATAAAATTACTTTTGTGATGTATCAGAAAGTAAAATATCATAGTGCAATCAAGCATAAAAGCTATTATCTGCTTGATTAACAAGTAGTTACAAAGATATAGCTGTTGCCAAATAGTTTAGGACATAAGCTGATCATAAAACCCTGATACCAAGAGACTTTCAAGCCTATTTCCTGTTATACACGCTGACTATGGATTTTATATCCTGATTGAGAATTAATATCATGTCCGGCTTATTAGTTATGAATCCCGCATCTGTGCAAAAACCTGAAAACTCTTTCTCGTCTGTTACTGAGTTTCGACTGCGCTCAACTGCCGCGCAGTCGAAGTATGCTCCCTTGCAGTCTTAATGATAAGTCTTTACCCGAACACGAGATAAAACAGTCATTAGACAAATTGGTGGCAGTGGTAAATCTACTTCTTTTGGTAGGTGGAGCTTCTTCATAATTTTGGTAAAAATGCGCCGTACTAGTTACACTAGTTGGATATGGCAATTGACTCATCTATCTCCTAGCCGAATTTAACATCATGGATTTTAGTCAAGTACTGGCTGAAAAAACTGATACAATCCTTTATCACTGGGTGATAGCAGTTCGCAAGGATAGGCGAATTGAAAGTGCGGATGATCTATCTTATACAGCAATTAGAAATCATATCCCTGATGTCTTGAAAGCGATGGTGACGGTGCTTTCTAAATCTGAGGATAGTGATATCAAGTCGATTGTAACTGCTAGTTTCCAGCATGGGGTGCTGCGATTTGAACAAGGTTTTGATCCAGCAGAAATTGCCCGTGAGTATCATCTATTACGAACAGTTATTTTTGAAACTATAGAAACAGATTTATTGAGGATAACACCCGCAGGGATAATTCGTTCTATGCGTTTGATTGACGCTGTGATTGATGAAGCGAGCGCGCGGTGTTTTAAAAGTTATGTCAATGAGCGTTTGCGAGAAATCCAGTATTTATACGCATCATTAACAAGCCATAATCAAGAACTTAAACGCTTAGTTAATGCCAATCAAGATTATATTTCACAACTAGCTCACGACTTCAAACATCCTCTAACTTCGATTATTGGATACTCGGATCTGTTTTTACGCCAACAACGCCAGAAAGATACTGATGTCAATATAGAACATATTGAGCGCGTATTACGTAATGGCAGACATTTACTGCGCCTGATTAATGATGTCTTAGAAATTTCCCGGTATGACGCAGGA
Source organism: Halotia branconii CENA392 (assembly GCF_029953635.1). NCBI lineage: Bacteria > Bacillati > Cyanobacteriota > Cyanophyceae > Nostocales > Nodulariaceae > Halotia > Halotia branconii. The sequence goes on from NZ_CP124543.1 coordinate 6,037,093, forward strand.
CAGATCAAACTCCAGCCAGAATCTACTGATGTGCGTGAATTAATCAAAAATGTGTGCGAAATGTTAGAGCCGATGGCTGCACAAAAAAATTTACAAGTTGTGGTAAACTGCGATCGCGCTCCAGATAAAGTAATTACAGATTCTTTACAATTACAGCAGATTGTAACTAATCTTTTGAGTAACGCCATTCGCTACACTAAATCAGGAACCATTAAGATATTGTGTCAAATTTTGGATGATGATAGACAAGCGATCGCTTTGATGTTGCCCAGTAATTCTGTTTTAGAAAATCTCTCTCCTGCAACCTCTGAAACAATGGTAACTGCTTGCGAGGCAATTTTGGATCACAAACCATACTTTGCGATCGCGATTTCTGACACAGGAATTGGCATTGCACCAGAAGATCAAGGCCGAATATTTGAACCTTACTTTCGTGCTAATTCTGCCAATCAGCCGCCTCTTCCCGACAGCACTGGCTTAGGATTAGCAATAGTTTACCGCTTAGTGAAACTGTTACAAGGACAAATCAACTTAATTTCTCAAGTGGGGATTGGTTCTACTTTTTTTGTGAAATTGCCTTTGCAAGTAGAAATACATAGTAAAGAACAAAGAACTGTCAACTAAAATAATTACTAATTCGTAATACTTCGGCTACGCTCAGTACAAGTTCGTAATTCGTAATTATAATTTTCAGGATCTTTTAGTTTTATAACAATCCTTGTTTTTGTAATTTAGCTAAAGCATCTTCAGCTGCTGCTTTTTCTGCGTTTCTTTTGTTACGTCCTTTACCTACGCCGTAGTCTTTTTCACCTACAAATACTTTAGCAATAAACTCTGGCGCGTGAGGCAAACCGCCTGCTTGGACTGTGATATATTTGGGAGGATTAGGAGTAATATTGCGTTGCACCCATTCTTGAAAACGATTTTTTGAGTCTACATTGGAGCGATGTACAACAACTTGCTCAGGTACAGAATCAAACAAAGGCTCTACAACAGCGCGAACCGCTTCTATATTTGAATTGTTGTCTAGATAGTAAGCACCAATCACAGCCTCAAAAGTACTACTAAGTAAATTGGGATTTTGGTAGCCTCCATCTCGAATAGCACCTTTACCTAGGCGCATTCTAAAATCTAAGCCTACTTCTTCAGCAAACTTTGCTAATTGCTTCTCATCTACCAGTGCTGAACGCCGACGAGTCAATTCATCTTCTCCCTTTTCTGAGTGATGACGGTAAAGATACTCACCACTGATAAAGTTTAGTATAGCGTCACCAAGAAACTCTAGACGTTCGTTGTGTTCACCTTCTGTAGGATTTTCATGAACATAAGAGCGATGTGTCAGTGCATGGCGTAAAAGTTTTTCATTATGGAAGATTAACAGTTTGTGCATTATTGTTTTCTTTTACATTATGAGTTTAATCTAATGGGAAGGACAGACAGAATGCCCAACCCATCAGACAATAACCTAATAAAAATCAGGTTTATCTAAAAAACATTTACCTTTTATCCAACCAGGTGGATAGAGACTATTTCCACGAGAACGATTGCAGTATAAACAAGCTGGACGAAGATTTTCAAAAGAATTAGAGCCTCCAAGACTTTTAGGAAGAAGATGTTCAATTGTTAGCTGGTTTAATGGCACATATTCACCACACCACCAACAGTAAGACTCATACAAACTGATCAATTGCTGCTTTTTATTACGTCTTTGTTGAGTATTCATTTTGTCGATGTTCCATTAAATTTGTTATTTACAACAGCATCGAAACATCAAACATCAAAATAGTGTTCCACAATGGAATCTCCAGAGATAATAATTATTCTCTGGAAATTTATATGCAAAACTACACTCAGCCTACTCATTATGAGTTTTACTAAATTTATATAGATTAGAAGTCGCAAATGCAATAATTTCCGATTCTTACTAGGCGTGCAATCAACTAGCTGAATGACTAACGATTCCAGATTTCAGGTAACTTAGTCACCCAACTAATTGACTATACGCCCAGCAAGAATTGGGAATTGCTACAGATGCGACCACCAACCTCCGCTTTTAATTTTGAGATGATGATTTGTCTGCTACTATGACAATAATTATAAATCATATAATTTGATTAATGTCAATATTGGATGTGCATAAATATTCCTTAAAAATGAGCGATCGCCTTTTATATCTAAAAGGATAACATCCTCCTACATTGTATGCGTTAGCACCAGTGAGGAGGATATCAATTAAGTCAGCATCGTTTACAAAACTTACTAAATTACTGTTTCGTTAATACTAACTCTGGTTTTGATATTTGCTCTTCTTCTTCTGGCAAGCCATAGATTGATCTGTACAACTTCACGTATTGCTTGGCAGATCGATACCAGCTAAAGTCTTGACTCATGCCGCGTTTTTGTAACTCCTGCCATTGGGGTTTGAAACGGAAGCCTTCCCAAGCCCGGATCATACAGGTAAACAAATCTAGGGCTTCATAACGATCAAAGCAATAACCAGTACCAGTTGCATTCACTGGATCGTGGTGTGTTACTGTATCAACTAATCCACCTGTACGGCGGACAATAGGTACACAACCATAACGCAAAGACATCATTTGGCTGATACCGCAAGGTTCAAAACGACTAGGCATCAAAAAGGCATCAGCACCAGCATAAATTCTCCGAGATAAGGCATCGTTATATAACAAGTAAGTTGCCATACGTCCGGGATAGCGGGATGCTAACTGCCACATTTGGGTTTCATAGTAGCGATCGCCTGTCCCTAATAATACAAATTGTGCATCTGTATACGCCATGAAGCGATCCAGAATTTGTAAGATTAAATCAATGCCTTTTTGCTCTACTAAACGTGTCACTATTCCAATTAAAAATGCATTGGAATTGACTTCTAACCCGACTTCTTCTTGCAGAGCAATTTTGTTAGCTTTACGTTTATCTAGGGTATCGGCTGTGAAGTTTTGGGCAATATATTTGTCATCTGCGGGATTATAAATATCCAGATCAATACCATTAATAATCCCGGATAATTTACCACTGATGAAAGACAGCAAACCTTCTAATGTTTCACCATAAGCAGGTGTTTTAATTTGCTCGGCATAAGTTGGAGAAACTGTATTTACCTTATTGGCAAATTGCACCGCCGCTGCCATTGTGTTGTGTCCTTGCATGTACCAAGGACACCAAGTAATTTTTTCCAAGAACCAACGCCACGGCCCTTGATAAGCCAGATTATGAATCGTGAAAACAGTGGTAATATCAGGGTCTTGGTGCATCCATACAGGAATCATGCCTGTATGCCAATCGTGACAATGGATAATCTCTGGCTTCCAATAATTCCAGCAAAATTCCGCTGCACCATTGGCAAACAAAGTGAACCGCCAATCTTCATCATCACCAGAATAAATGTGGCGGGGTGAAAAGGCCAGATGTCCAAATAAGTACAAAGGAACATCAGTACCAGGCAGAACGCTTTCGTAAACGGCAAAATGCTGGAACATGGCATCTCCCCACCAAATAGGTTCTTGAGGAATTTCCATTTTGTCTGGTAAAAAGCCGTAATAAGGCAAGAAGATTCGGACATCATGCCCCATTTGTCTCAAGATTTTGGGCAATGCTCCGACGACATCACCCATTCCTCCTACTTTCGCAACGGGAGCTGCCTCTGCTGCAACGAATAGAATCCGCATGGTAATTTTTGTTTCCCTGGTTTCGTCTATATTTTCAATCTAAACTTACGATCTACTAGGCACAAATTTTGTGCAAGGGTAATCACTTCTTATCTAATCACAATGCTTGCTCAATAGTTTATGAGCCGCGTTGAATCTCAGTGAATATTTCCTCCAAAATTTCTTGTGCGCCTTGTTGTCGCAACATCTGTGCTAACTCTGCACCTACGGCTTCAGGGTTGCTGGCTTTACCAGTAATAGTATCTTTGACTAGCTTTTGACCATCCACGCTAGCGACTATACCTGTTAGTGTTAAATTATCACCATTAATTTCTGTGTTAACACCAATGGGTACTTGACAGCCACCTTCAAGGATGCGTAAGAAGGCTCGTTCAGCTAGACAGCGATCGCGGGTTTCGGGATGTTCAATGGCTTTGAGTAAAGATATGAGTTCGCTATCATCGGCGCGACATTCTATCCCCAATGCACCTTGCCCGACAGCATGTAGGGATACTTCTTTGGGTAAAATTTGATGAATGCGATCGCCCATGCCCAATCGTTGTAGCCCAGCTGTTGCCAAAATCAGAGCATCATATTCCCCTGCATCTAGTTTTGCCATGCGTGTATTCAAGTTTCCCCGCACATCTTTAAATGTAAAATGAGGAAATTGATGGCGTAACTGTGCCAATCGCCGCAGAGAAGATGTGCCAATCACTGCACCTGCTGGCAATGTATCAATTTGTTTATCTTTATGCTTTTCGTGTACCACTAATGCATCTGCTGGGTTTTCTCGTTCTGTGATTGCTGCTAGTGTTAACCCTTCTGGTAAATTAGTTGGCAAATCCTTAAGAGAATGCACAGCAAAATCAATTTCCTGATTTAGCATTCCTAGTTCTAATTCTTTGGTAAATAGCCCTTTATCACCAATTTTGGCTAATGCTACATCCAAGATTTTGTCGCCTTGGGTAGACATGGTGTGGACTTCAAAAGAAATCTCAGGAAAGCTTTTCTGGAGTTGCTCTTGTACCCAGTATGACTGAACTAGAGCAAGTTGGCTTTTACGAGAGCCAATACGAATAGTGCGTGTGGGACTAGAAACAACTGAAGTCATAAAACAATATGTTAAACCAGGCGATAATGTCACTCTCGATCTAGACTACCGCAGTGGGTGACTTACCGTGTTGTTATTGCTGTATTCAAGTAAAATTTTATTTTGGTTAGTCTTTACATTTTTTTACATTCCTCCATTCAACGAAACCCTCGTTCTAAATTCACTGCCTAGAACGAGAGTTAAAATACTGAACAGTAAACAGTTATATAGAAGAGGCACAAAAGAATGGCTTGCTCCCTGCAAAAGCCCCCTTCCCTCTGCTTCTTCGGTGAGTTAAGCTGTTAAACTTTTGATTTGCACATTGAGGCAGCAGGGAAAGCAGGGTGCAGGTGAGAAGGATTAATAGGTTTTTCCCCAAAATCAAAAATATGTAAGTTAAATGTGGAACAGTTTAGAGAGGTTGATACGATTTAATCAACTAATTTTCTTTGCCTCATTTTTTGCAATTTCAGCATCGTAATACATATCATCAACCACAAAAAGCCGACTCCATAACCTGCAATTATATCTGTAGGCCAATGGACTCCTAAATACAAACGGCTGATACCAATAGCAGCAATTAAAATAACTATCAAACTGTAAATAACTTTGGCAAACTGAGGATAATGAGTTGCCAACTCATAGGCAATAAAACCATAAAGTACCATAGAACCTAATGCATGACCACTAGGAAAACTAAAAGATTTTTCAGTAATCAAACGATGCCATAATTCAGGTCGAGGTTTAGAAAAAAACAATTTTAACCCTGTATTTAAAATAATTCCTCCCAAGCAAACAAGTACAAAAACTTTCGCTTCTTTTCGGTAACGTCGCCCCCAAAGTAACAAGAATGTAACACCTGCAACTATAGTTACTGTAGTAGGATTACCAAGATTTGTAATAAACAACATCAAATTATCTAAACTTGGATTGGCAAACTGATGTAGCCATAATAAAAAAGTAGTATCAAATGCAAAAGCTTCTCGTTCTAAAACCTCTTCAGCTATTTGTGCTAAAACAAAAAGTATCAGCAGACAACTAGCAAGTCCAACAATACCAATTGTGGTAATTAAAGGAGCCAAACGAGGATGTATATGATGTAACCAGAAATGAGAAATTTGTCGGAGCATACTTTAATATCATTCATTGTGAGAAGTACTAGCTACGGTTAATCTCCTCTATTTTTTTAAAAGTTGTAATTTATATTATGGAATAAGTTCTCTATTTGCTTAAATTTGTACCCACCAAACCCAAATATGAGTGTCAAGTATAATCATTGCAGAATTTCCCAGTCCTCTAAAGCGACGGGTTCTGTGGGGTCGTCATAACGGTATGGCTGTATATTATGCAAAGGATAAGGATTTATCTGTTTATATATATTTATGTACAATATATTAGCGCACGTATAATTTTTGCGATCAGCGGCTTAAACTTGCATTCTTTACAGAATAGGCAAACCTGCCACAAGAAGGAAGTCGATATTTGACACAGATGTTAAGAATAGTTTGATATTCTTAGTGATTACAGCTTAATTTTTATCCTTATGAATCGTTCGGCCTGCCTTATTTTTAATCCGGTTGCGGGTCAAGGTGATCCAGAACAAGACCTATTACAAATTCGGGCAATCTTAGAACCAGCAATTGACCTAGATATTTATTTCACCAGTCAAGAAGTTGGTGCTGATGAACTAGCGCGTGCAGCATTGGATCGAGGAGTAGATGCCATTATCGCGTCGGGAGGCGATGGTACACTGTCAGTAGCAGCAACTGCTGTAGTGGGTACTAATATTCCCTTTGGTGTGATTTCTAGAGGCACAGCCAACGCTTTTGCCGCAGCTTTAGCCATCCCTGACACTATTGAAGCTGCTTGTAATGTCATCTTGCAAGGTGCAACTCGAACTATAGATGTAGCTTATTGTAATGGTAAGCCAATGGTACTACTGGCAGGTATCGGTTTTGAGGCAGAAACAGTAGAACTGGCAGACCGAGAAGCAAAAAGGCGCTTTGGGATTATGGCTTATGTCTTAGCAGGAGTCCAACAACTGCGAAATTTACAGAGTTTTGATGTTGAAATTGAAACCGAAGATAAAATCATTAAAACTAGTGCCTCAGCAGTAACTGTGGCGAATGCTGCACCTCCTACATCAGTATTAGCTCAAGGCCCCGCAGGTATTCTTTATAATGATGGACTCCTTGATTTAACTATAGTTGCTCCAGCTAATAAAGCAGGAGCGATCGCAGCAACATTTCATTTATTTCAAACGGCTTCTACAGGCAATGCCGCCGAACGAGATGATATTGGCTATTTACGGGCGAAACAATTCAAAATTAAAGCAGATCCGCCACAAAAGGTAGTATTGGATGGAGAAATGGTCGGCACAACGCCAGTTGAAATTAAGTGCATACCAGAAGGTTTGACTATTTTTGTACCATCAGTAGCAGAAGTTGAACCTGTAGAAAAACTAGAGGGATTACCAAATTTGATTATTGAAATGAAAGAATTAGCAGAGGAAGCAGAAAATCAGATTCAGGAGTAATTCGCATTGAAACTTGTTTCCGATCCAGCGATCGCCAAAAAAATTAGTAAAATGCAGCAGCGGGTACGGTGGCAAGATCCGCTAATTGTAGAACGTGGTATTGATCAAACTCAATTGGTAATAGAGGATGATCAAAAAGAAAATGATGATTTCTCGTTTTTAGTTGTCGGTGATAGTGGTACTGGAAAACACATAGGATATGATCCCCAGCAGCAGGTGGCGCAACTAATGTCACCCCATCATCAAGAATGCCAATTCATGCTGCACACAGGCGATGTAATTTATCTAGTCGGTTCGAGCGAGTACTACCAAGATAATTTTATCCAGCCTTATCGGGAGTTCCTTTTAGGTGGAGAACATCCCAAAGAAATTGCTTACGACCAAATGATTTTTAAGTTGCCCATTCTACCAGTACCGGGCAATCATGATTACTATAACCTACCGATTGTATTAGGCTTACTTTCAGTAACTACAGTACCCCTGCGTCGTTTATTGCGATCGCGGCTAGATATAGATATTGGCTGGCGTGGTTCCAGAACCGGTGAGGCTTACGCGCGAGCGTTTCTAGATTATCTCAAAGCATTTCAGTTTCCAGGCGACTTAGCCCGGCATTTAGATCAACACTACACCGCTAAGACAGATACAGGTCGTTGTCTAAACTATCAACCAGGGAACTTCACTCGCCTTCCTAATCGCTACTATACTTTTCGCTACCGTGGTATTGACTTTTTTGCGCTGGATTCTAATACATTTAATGATCCGCCGCCGCTGCCTCACACACGAAAAGGTGAAGCTGATCGTCAAATCTTGCAAAAACGCCGTCAGGAGTTTGAACAAGAGAAATCACAAATCATTGAAACCTCAGCAAAGCTGAATCCTGACAATCCCAGCGAAGCTGAACAACTGGATGATTTACAGTCCAAACTGTCGCAAATTGAGGAACTTATTGTTGATATTGATAAACAACTAGCAACTAACAAAACAATTCTGACTGATATCGAACAATTAGAATGGCTCAAGCAAAGACTAATTACATCTTGGAATACCGCAGAAGTTAGAGGTAGGGTAATTTATTTTCATCATCCTCCTTATGTGACGGAGGCCACAAAGTGGCAACAAGCCCAAACTTTAGCAATTCGTAGCCGTCTACGGGAAGTACTAGATGCGGTCGCTGAAACAGTAGGTGATTTAAATCAGGGTCGTCCCTTAGTTGATTTGGTATTAAATGGTCATGCCCACTGTTTAGAACATCTGCAAACTTTAGATACTGGACATGCTGATTCTCATATCCACTGGATTGTTTGTGGTGGTAGTGGGTATAGTTTGCGCCGTCAGAGAACTGAAGGAGCAGATTTAATAGAAACCGTAGGAGATCAAAATAAATTAGTCGCGCGATCGCATCTTTTTATTGGTCGCAACGGTCACGGTTCCAAGAAGCGACGACCATACTCAGGTATTCGCATTGATATTCGAGGCGATCGCCATCCTAAATTTATTGTCCGTCCTTTGGTGGCCGAATGGTATCAGCGACAATGGCATAACCATGAATTTGAACCATTTATTATTTGATATCATGTCCGCGTAATTAGTTATAATTCCCGCATCTGTGCAAAAACCAGGAAACCCTCTTTCCCCCTGGTTACTGAGTTTCGACTACGCTCAACTGCCGCGTAGCCGAAGTGCTGCCCCCAGCGGTTTTAATACAGCAAATTTCATTTAAAAGAGGTACATTTCCCTAGTCTCTAATCCCTAGTCCCTAGCCCCTCTCTTCTTAAAAGACGTACTACACCCAACCGAGAAACGCTGTAAGTCTTTGACCGGACACGATATGATGCCTATAAATTAAATGAACAGACGCGATTAATCACGTCTGTTCAAAATGGGATTTTACCTTCAGGATTTATGTCTTATTAGGTGTGTATAAATCAGGTTTCTTTGATTATTTCTTAAACCTTTAATCCTGTATTTGCACCGACAAAAGTGACAGATATTAACTAAATTACTCCTGGACCTTTGCCGCGTTTGTCACTGCGTTCTGTTAACTCGCCTTCTTTGTCTTCATTTACTTCTTGAAGTTCTTCAACGCGTTCTGCGGTATCTTCTACTGCTTCTTCAGTTGCGTCCCCTGGTGTATCGTAGTACATTTCTGGTTCAACTGCATAGTTATTCAATAAACCTTCTTTGTCTACTGTATAACCATCTGTGGTATGTATACTTTCACTATCAGTTTGGTCGTCGGTAGGAGAGTTTGCTTCTCTTTCTTCTGTAGGAATTGTTTTATACTTGTCTCCTTCTCTTTGTTTACGGGCGGCAGTTTCAGCCGGCACAATTCCTCTATCATAAGAATCGACCCCAGCGCGATCAGAAGTATCTGGAGCTTTTTTAGGTTCGTTAGCCATAAATTATGTCCTCGTTAAAGAATTTGTTGAATAACTTTTGAAGACCAGATTAGTCTGTTACGCATGATCAATCTACTATCTTAAGAAGTGATCTCAAATGAGAACTAAGGGTTTTTCTATGTCTTTAGTTGTAAGTTTTGACGAGCTTTGCATTTCGCTACACTTCATACGGAGATTATTGCTTCAATAAAAATGGCTAGCTTTTTTTATGGATACAATATACCTGATTACTCAATTTAAAATTCAGCATTCCTAACATTGTGCTGTTCAATGTTAATTTAAAGTGGTATTTAGCCCCATAGAATTAATTTGGGAACACTTTAGCTATTTTAGTATTAGATAAATTTCTTATGATTAAAGACTCACCAGTAAATACGCCTGAAAAGCCTGCATCTACGATTGGCGTGCGTCTGAGAAATTTCTTAGTTGCAATAGTAGCGATCGCTCTTAGTGTTGCTTTAGTCTTAGGCTTGCGAACTGAGACAACTTCAGCTTCTTTAGCTCAATTAGAAGAGACATCCATACCCCTAGAAGTAGCTATCAGTAACGGTAAGCCATCAATAGTAGAATTTTATGCAGATTGGTGTACTGTCTGCCAAAAAATGGCTCCAGATATGGCCGAACTAGAACAGCAGTATGCTGATCAAGTGAATTTTGTCATGCTGAATGTAGATAATACTAAATGGCTACCAGAGATGCTGAAATATCGGGTAGATGGCATTCCCAATTTTGTGTTTTTGGCTAAAAATGGAGAAACTATCGCCCAAGCGATCGGCGATCAGCCCCGCCTAGTCATGGCAAGTAATTTAGATGCTTTGGTTACTGGTTCATCTTTACCTTATGCCCAAACTAGCGGGCAAGTTTCCAAATTCTCAGCCCCCGCTGCACCAGCCAGTAATCAAGATGATCCACGCAGTCATGGTAGTCAAGTAGTTAACTGAGGCAGGGAGCAGAGGGGCAGGGTGCAGAGGGGCAGGGAGCAGGGGAGCAGGGGAGCAGGGGGCGGGGGAGAATAATAATCCTATGCCCATGCCCTATGCCCCATGCCCTATCCCCCATTTAGGGAGCTAAAGCGTTACCGCGAATCAGACTACCAAGAGTCTTAGCAGTAATTTTCAGTTGAGTGATGGGGTTGGCGGGAACAACTGTCTTATACAGATAGCTATCAAATGTGAGCTTCTGCACATCCATATCACCGCACATTTCCACAAAGGCCTCGCGGGTAGCATCGGAACGATAGAACACACTTTGCAAGATATCCAATACCTTGTAAGTGAGTCCGTATTTTTTATCCCAGCGCTTGATGTAAACTTTGAGGTCGTCTTCTGTGGGAATACGGCTACCACTATTGGACATTTCCACAATAGTTTCGGCACACATCCGCCCAGACTTAGCGGCAAAATAAATGCCTTCACCAGAAGACTTAGTAACATAGCCAGCAGCATCTCCGACTAAAGCGATGCGACCGACAACGCGACGAGGACGGGGATGTTCAGGAATTGGATGGGCTTCGACTTTGATAATTTTACCGCCTGCTAGCTTTTCAAAAGCACGGGCGCGGATACCAGCTTGCAACTGTTTGATACTGGCTTTATTAATATGCATTGTGCCAGTACCCACGGCTACGTGGTCATATTTGGGGAAAACCCAGGCGTAGAAGTCGGTAGAAACATCATTGCCGACATACATTTCGGCAAGGTTGTTGTAATACGCCATTTTATCTTCGGGTAGACGAATACGCTCTTGGAAAGCGATCGCATAATTGTAATCCCCAGCATCCATTTCTTTGGCAATCCGAGAATTAGCCCCATCCGCTCCAATAATTAAATCCACTTTCAGGGTTTTAGTAATACCCTGTCCGCCGCCTGCTGTATGGTCAACGTAATGGATCGTATAAGGATCGGTATTGTTTATGGGTATATCGAGTTTATGAACAGTTGCATTAATTAAAGTTGCGCCGAGTTTGGCCGCGCGATCGCGCATGAAACCATCTAGCACCTCACGGCGGCACATTCCTATATATTCTTCTTGATTTACCAGATTGATATCAACCTCACGATTAGAGGGCGAAATCATTTTCATCTTTCGCACTTGGCGATCAATAATCTCTGGTGGTAGGTCAAATTCGCCCACCATACACAGGGGAATAGCTCCCCCACAGGGCTTAGCATTGTCTAGCTTACGCTCAAACAAATAAGTTTCAATTCCTGCTTTGGCCAGTGTTTCAGCGGCAGATGAACCAGCAGGGCCTGACCCAACAACAGCAACCCGTAGTGTCAAAGGTCTTCTCCCAATCTTGACATTTACCGAAAGCATCGTATCACGGTCTTTTGGCTGATTTCTCGCTTACCCTCCAGGTTTTCACGTAATTGCAATATTCCTTAATTTTTCGACATGAAGCAGAGTACAAGGAATAGCTTTTCACAAGCAGTCTTGGAAACCAGCACCATACCTGTAATTTTGCTAGAAAATAATGAATTTAATACCAATTTTGAAGCTGCATAGAATTTGATCCCCCCTAGTAGTCTGTCAACCCAAAAATGACAGGTGGAGGCAGGCAGGGGAAGCAGGGGGAGAAAAGAACTGGACTTTTTCACATTAACTCCGCAAAGTTGATGTGACAGAGTACTAGCTCTGCTTAATAAAGGGAGAACTGGAGAAAATCTCTCAAAGTTCTCCTTTTTTACGGGGATTTAGATATATGCAACCTGACATTAAATTGGTATAAGTGAGTTTAAATTAACTAGCACAACTCGACAGAAATAAGCAGATCATTAAAATGAGTCAAGCTAAAAATGTAAATATTTATACAGCAAATTTTTATTTAAATAAAGTACATTTCCCTAGCCTCTAGTTCCTAATCTCTAGCCCCTTTCTTCTTAAAAGGTGTACTAAACCCAACCGAAAAACTCTGTAAGTATGAATTGTTCATGACTTGCTTGCAAGTTGTAAAAACTTCTGTAAAATGTGACTAAGGTGATGAGACTCGCCTTCTAAAATATTTAGAAAACCGCCTCCTCGGCTGATAGTTTCTACCTCAAACCTGTAAGTAGCTGCGTGTGTAGACGCGGTAGATTTTTATTTACAGGAGGTATGAGCCAATAACTTTAGGAAGGGCGGAAAATATTTATTTAAATAATTAAAAACACCTTACTGGCGATTACTTTAAAAGTAATTTAGTATCAGCGATGAGGTCATTTATGAAACTCCAGGGTTCAAGTAAACGTGAGTTCGACGGTTGATGTAAGGTTCATCAAATTTTATAAATATCCATTTCTCAAGTAAAAAAAGAAAATACTATAAACAATTTTTGTCACACATTTGTAGTGTATTTTAGTTACGAATTACGAATTACGAATTAATATGAACTATCTTCGTCAGTTTGAACCATTTATTGCCTTACCACATCTCATAAAATGGTTGCCTATTTCGTTTATTGTTGGCATTTTGGCTGGAACTGCTTCTGCGGTTCTTTTGGTATCATTGGAATGGGCAACTGATTGGCGAGAATCGCATCAGTGGATCATTGCCTTATTACCACTTGGCGGTTTTTTCAGCGGTTGGATTTATCATCAGTTTGGTCAAACTGTAGAAGCGGGAAATAACCTTTTACTTGAAGAAATCCATAACCCTAAAGAAATTATTCCTTTCCGTATGGCTCCTCTTGTTCTATTAGGAACAGACCTCACTCATTTATTTGGTGGTTCAGCTGGTCGTGAGGGTACAGCATTACAAATGGGTGCTTCTTTGGCAGACCAGTTGACTAAAATATTTAACTTTCAAGGAGCAAGTCGGCGAATTTTGCTAACGACAGGTATCAGCGCCGGATTTGCTTCAGTTTTTGGTACTCCCTTAGCTGGAACTGTCTTTGGTTTGGAAGTTTTAGCAATTGGTAGAATCCATTACGATGCCCTTTTTCCCTCTTTAATTGCAGCGGTAGTTGGCAATCAAGTGACTTTGCTGTTGGGTTTACATCACACAGTATACCGACACGCTCCGTCTATACCAACGCTGACAACTTGGGGGCTGATTTCGGCAATTATTGCAGGTGCAATCTTTGGGATAGTAGCGAGATTTTTTGCTCAATTAACTCATAAAATCAGTCACTTCTTTAAAGCCAAGATATCTTATCCTCCAATACGTCCTTTAATAGGCGGTGCGTTGGTAGCTACAATTGTTGGGTTAAGTGGCACAACTAAATATATTGGCCTTGGTATTCCAACTATCGTTGATTCTTTCTATGTTCAGCTACCTCCTTGGGATTTTGCAGCAAAACTTGGTTTGACTGCTCTGACTTTAGGAGCAGGTTTTAAAGGAGGGGAAGTGACTCCTTTATTTTTTATTGGTGCAACCTTAGGCAATGCTTTATCTTTGATTTTGACATTACCTACACCACTATTAGCAGGTATGGGATTTGTTGGTGTGTTTGCAGGTGCAGCTAATACGCCCTTGGCATCAACTTTGATGGGAATTGAACTCTTTGGGCTGCAAGCAGGAATATTTATTGGTATTGCTTGTGTAGTAAGCTACTTATTTTCAGGACATTCCGGTATTTATGTCGCCCAGCGGATTAGTTTGAATAAGTATTCTTCTGTACATTTAGAAGATGAAGCGACTTTGGGTAATTATGGGCAAAAAAAAGTTGAACCAAAAATTGAATTATCTGACGATCTCAAAGAAAGAGGGAGCAATTATCATGAGTAAATTGAGCGTTAACCCATCAGCAAACGATCATTAGATCGTTAATCAATCCCCTACACTACAGTTGGGTGCTTTTAAATTACCGCTACACTTATTAGAGTTTAGAGTCAATTTGGAATATAACAGCTGGTAGCTGATAGCTCAGGGCTGATAAATAACTATGAGTAAAGTCTTATTTGGGATTGAAAATCTGCGAGTTGCTTATCCTCAGCGTAGCCAAGAGGAACTAAGCTGGGCAGTTGATGATGTATCTTTTACTTTGCAACCAGGTGAAAAAATGGGATTGGTGGGAGAATCTGGTTGTGGTAAATCTACCTTAGGACGGGCAGCCATGCGCTTGTTGCCAACTTCTAGCCGTGTTGAGGGACGGGTAACATTTCAAGGACAATCAGTATTTGATTTAACGCTACCTCAACTGCGAAAATTTCGGGGGGAAGCAGTAGCGCTGATTTTCCAAGATCCGATGACGCGTCTTGACCCGTTGATGACAATTGGCAAACACTGTATTGAAACCCTGCAAGCGCACTCACCAAAATTATCAGATCAAGAAGCCAAAGAAAAAGCGATCGCCACTTTAGCAAAAGTAAATATTCCCGCCAGTCGTTGGCATCAATATCCCCATGAGTTTAGCGGTGGAATGCGGCAAAGAGTAGCGATCGCCTTAGCTTTACTACTCAATCCTAAGTTAATTGTCGCCGATGAACCCACAACTAGTTTAGATGTTACCGTTTCCGCACAAATTTTACAAGAATTAACTCGTTTGTGTGCTGAAGAAAACATGGCCTTGCTGCTGATTTCTCACGACTTGGCAATGGTAGCTGAGTACTGCGATCGCATCGGTGTGATGTATGAAGGCAAAATGGTAGAAATGGGGGCGACAGAATCTGTATTTAAACAACCCCAGCACGAATACACGCGATCGCTCTTACAAGCAGCTTTGCATATTCAAGCTGTACATGATGATGGAGAATTAATAATTGCGGATGCCCAAGAACAGCAATCATCCATTATTCATGAGCAATCTCCAATTTTGCAAGTTACAGAACTCAAGCAACATTACACCATAGAGCCTAATTTGATCGAAAGGCTATTTAAAGGGCAAGGTCAAATTATTAAAGCCGTAGATGGCATTAACCTAGATTTGTATCCGGGGGAAATTTTAGGATTAGTTGGCGAGTCAGGTTGCGGCAAAAGTACATTGTCACGGACAATATTGCAACTCATTCGTCCGACATCTGGCAAAGTCAAATTTTTAGGCCAAGATTTAACTACGTTGTCACGCCAGGAAATTCGTTCTTCCCGACGACAAATGCAAATGGTGTTTCAAGATCCCCATGCTTGTCTCAATCCAGCTATGACTGTAGGGCAAAGTATCGCTGACCCTTTGTTTATTCACAATCTTGCTGATGTAGCCAAGGCCAAAGAACAGGTTTTATGGATGCTGCAAAAAGTAGGATTAACACCCCCACAAATGTATTATGAACGTTATCCCTCAGACTTGTCTGGTGGACAACAGCAGAGAGTAGCGATCGCTCGTGCTTTAATTACTCACCCTAAACTTTTAATTTGCGATGAGCCTGTGAGTATGTTAGATGCTAGTGTGCAGTCGCAAGTACTGGATTTAATGTTGCAATTAAAGGCAGAATTTGAGTTAACTTACTTATTTATCACCCATGATCTTTGGTTAGCGCGGTTTTTATGCGATCGCATTGCTGTGATGTATGGAGGCAAAATTGTAGAGTTAGGACAGACAAAACAGATTTTTGCCAATCCCCAACACCCATATACTAAAACCTTACTAGCTGCTGCTCCTTTACTAGCACGAGCTTAACAGTTATCAGTTAACAGACATAGTTGGGTTTCAATGCTTACTATATGCTTTAATAACTGTTCCCTGTCCTCTGCTGCTATATTCTTGAATATTTTCTCCCTAACAGCAAAGATGACCTTTTTTGAATTAAAAATTAAAAATGTAAAATTAAAAATTAACAAGAAGAATATCTTGAAATGTTGAGCGCCGGGAAATCCGGACGCACTCACTTTTCGCTTTTTAATTAATTCTGGGTACAAGCCCCGACTGTCTTGAAAAGTTTCCTGCCAAGGGAAACCCTCCCGCAGAACTTTTCGCTGATTGCAATTTTTAATTAATAATTTTTAATTTTTAATTGGAGCGAAGCGACTTGACTATCCGCCATGCGACTGAAATTGACTTACCTGCAATTGTGGCAATTTACAATGCTGCAATTCCCAGCCGCACCGCTACCGCTGATTTAGAGCCAGTTTCTGTAGAAAGTCGCCTAGCTTGGTTTCGGGGGCGATCGCCTTTACAGCGGCCGCTTTGGGTGATAGACCTAGAAGGTGTAGTTGTCGGCTGGCTAAGTTTTCAATCATTTTATGGACGACCAGCATATACTAAAACTGCCGAAATTAGTATTTATATCGCCCCAACTTTTCATCGACATGGTTTGGGAAGGCAACTTTTAGCAAAAGCAGTTCGCGAAAGTCCAAATTTAGGCATCAAAAACCTAGTCAGCTTTATTTTTGCTCACAATCAACCTAGTTTAAAGCTGTTTGAGACATTCGGGTTTCAACCTTGGGGAAATTTACCCCAAGTTGCAGAACTTGACGGCATTGAACGAGATTTAATAATTATGGGACTGCGAATTAGCTGAGAGGCTCAGATCCCCGACTTCTTTAAGAAGTCGGGGATCTTGTTGTTCACAAGATAGGATTTACTTGAAGAGCAAAATATTTAGGAGTAAGCTTCTGTCTTTACAACATATTACTTTCTCAGCCTCAAATTCTGAACCTCCCGCCGGCTTGATAGTCACTCTGCACGGTTGGGGAGCTAATGCTGAGGATGTTGCATCTTTATTACCTTTTTTTAGATTACCTAATTACCAATTTGTATTTCCCAATGCGCCTTATCCTTTTCCTGATTCTGCAACAGGTAGGGCATGGTATGACTTGAGAATGGAGAATATGTTTCAAGGGTTAGCAGAAAGTCGACAACTGTTAACAGATTGGTTGCAATCTTTAGAAAGTAGTACTGGTGTACCTTTATCGCGGACTATTTTGAGTGGCTTTTCTCAAGGTGGCGCTATGACCTTAGATGTAGGATTACAACTGCCCTTAGCAGGTTTAATTGTGATGAGTGGATATTTACATCCTGAAATAGCAACAGCAACTAAAAGTAGTTTTCCACCAACTTTAATTATGCATGGCAGAAACGATCAAGTTGTGCCGCTGCAAGCTGCCTTAAAAGCACGGGAAACTGTAGAAGCTTTGGGCGTTGCGACAGAATATCACGAATTTGATATGGGACATGAAATTAGTCCCGAAATGTTAGAGGTGCTACGAAAGTTTGTAGTAAATGTAATGAAATAATCTGAAATGCAAATTTTTCACAAATTCAGGTAAAATCCTGAAAAATTTTACGAAATCAATGCCTGCCAATGAGTAATATAGATTGGGAGGTTGCGCCAAGCGTAACTTAATCCAAGCCGGGGCAATGCTGCAATAAGGGAGGGGCAAGCATTATGACAACTCTAAGCATTTCCAAAAAAGAAATTGCTGCCATGACCGCAGCAGAGGTGGAAGAACTAGCTACACGTTTGGAATTGGATAATTATAACAATGCTTTTGAGGGTTTAAATGATTGGCATGTATTGCGAGCGATCGCTTTTCAGCGCCCGGAGTTAGTGGAACCCTATATCTACCTCTTAGATTTAGAACCCTACGATGAAGCTTAGGATCAAAACTTTATCTCCTTGTGGATAGAGTTTTGTCAGTGGTTAGTGGTCAGTGGTCAGTGGTAAAGATGTTTTAAAACCATCTAACAATCACAAAGAAATGGGGTATTAAACCAGATCAAAAACAACTGACAACTAACAACTGACCCGCCTAGCATGAAAGCTGAAAGTATAAGTGTCAGAATTACTTTGTATTCACCTTAACTTTCATGCTTTATTTTCATGCTTAATCCTGCAACTCTCAAAAAAAGGGTTTTAATTGGTGTAGGCGGCGGTATCGCCGCCTATAAAGTTTGTGAGGTGGTTTCGAGATTATTTAAAACGGGGGTAGAAATCCGCGTCATTCTCACCCGTTCAGCCCAAGAATTTATCACGCCTCTAACTTTAGCCACTTTATCTCGTCATTGTGCCTATACAGATGATAGTTTCTGGCAGCCAATTCATTCTCGTCCTTTGCATATTGAATTGGGTGAATGGGCAGATTTATTATTAATTGCTCCTTTAACAGCGAATACATTAGCCAAGTTAACTTATGGAATGGCTGATAATTTGCTGACAAATACTGTCCTCGCTTCTACTTGTCCTGTACTGTTAGCGCCAGCCATGAATACAGATATGTGGGAACAATCAACGGTGCAGCGTAACTGGCAGCAAATATTAACTGATCGCAGATATCATGGCATGAATACAGCATCGGGTTTATTAGCTTGCGATCGCATCGGTGCTGGCAGAATGGCAGAACCCCCGGAAATTGTCGCATATATTCAATCGCTATTGCATACCCAAGGAGTCCGAGATTTAGCTGGTAAGCAAGTATTAATTAGTGCTGGGGGAACACGAGAGTATTTTGATCCTGTGAGGTTTATTGGTAATCCGTCTACGGGGAAGATGGGATTAGCTTTAGCACAAGCTGCGTTGCATCGCGGCGCTGGCGTGACCTTAGTACATGTCCCGGCTAACTGGGATGTACCATTGGGAGTACAAGCAATTCCTGTCAACACTGCTGAGGAAATGCAGCAAGTTATGCGGTCATATTTACCCAATGCTGATGTAATTTTTATGTCAGCTGCCGTTGCCGATGTCAAACCTAGAAATTACAGTCGAGAAAAATTACCCAAGCGATCGCTTCCCCAAACCTTACCCCTAGAACCTGTACCAGATATTATCGCTCAATTAGCACAACTCAAACAACCCCATCAGTGTTTAATTGGTTTTGCCGCGCAAACAGGAGATATTATCACACCAGCGATGGAAAAGTTGCAAAGTAAAAATTTGGATATGATTGTTGCTAATCCTATCGATCTACCTGATAGTGGTTTTGGTAGTGACAATAATCAAGCGATCGTTTTAGATAAGCAAAGGCGAAAGATAGAAATTTCCCATTGTTCTAAGCTACTTATGGCACATCATTTATTTGATTTTATCAAAGGAAATAGGAAAAACTCAGCCGCCACTTGAAGCTCAAGCGCTGGTTCGTCAACTAAAGTTGTTGCTAAAACTTATACACGAGCAATTTGCAGTTGATACCATTTCATCAGAACAAGGAGGAAAAATTCCCGCCATTGCCTTAACAGCGTATGCGGGAGAAATCAATCAGCAACAAGCGATCGCCGCGGGATTTCAACTTCACGTTGCCAAACCCATTGATCCAGAAAGTTTGGTAGCGATCATTGTTGAGTTAACTCAGATGACAAAAAAGTTATCGCCGCTTAACGGTGCTGCGTCGGGTTTCGCGTTTTTCGTCTTCTCGACGACGGCGATCGCGCCAATCTGCTAGCGTCAAATAACCAACACCACCAGTAACTGCTAATAGCAGCACCAAGGCAACTAAAGCCAAAATGCTCAGGAATGGACTTTCCACAATTCCTCTATAATCCGTTGCGTCCCCAAACTACCATTGCAATCGACCAAGTGAATACAACTAACAGTGATACCCAACCCAATGTCAAAATCGCCATAGTCCTAGTTTTTAAATAATTACAACACGTCTCTAATATTTATCATACTAGGAATAAGGAATAGGGAATGGTGGGTAGAGAATTTTTGTCGTACTTGATGTCCGGCTTTTTAGGCAAATGAGTTAAAGGAGGCACAAATTGAAGGTAAAAGACACAAGGGCAGATAAGTGACTCTCATTTAGTGTTGTTTCAGGTAAACTGAAGAAACACTAGTTAGACATTTATAGCAATTAATGCAATGGCTCTGTTCGTCATCATAAACTTGCATTTATTACATGGGATATTAGCACTTGATACTGTTGAACTTTAATCAAATGCTCAAAAAATAACCCTGTACTCTTTTTTTGAGAGAAGATGAGGTTAAATGTTTGTGTGGAATAAAGCACAGAATTACTAAAAAAATCAATAAAAGGGAACAGGGAACGGGCAACAGGCAACAGAAAAGCCAAGCTGCCCACAAGGGGAAGCTAGTCTCGTGGACGGGTTTCCCGACTTGAGACAACTGCCGTTAGCGTAGCGGTAGCGAGCTTGCGATAGCGAAGCGGTAGCGACGCAGGAGCGTCGCGTCACCCGAAGGGCGTTGGGATTTAAAACCATTATTTGGGGCTACTTTTTTCTTCTGTTAAAAGTTCCCTCTTGCCTGTTCCCGCCCCGTAAAGCCTACGGCATAGCTACGCTTAAGGCGCAGCCTCTCGAAGAGAAGGGGCTTAATTAAAACATTAAACATTTTTATTTAATCTTGCACCAAGCAGCTTGCTTGCTTCGAGAAAACATGACTTTCCAAGTTGTATTGCTTCAAATAGTCGATAATACCACAGTAGCGCTCTCTCGGCTGTTGCAGCTTTGGTTTATTAAATTGACTGCACAAGTGATAGATATTATCCGACATTATCAATCTCAGTTAATTAAATTCTTGGGAGCATTACTGTCCAGTAATGACAATGAAAAGCAGCAATTTCAATCTAACTCATTAGATGTTACTGTTGCGGATAATCAAGACCAATGGCGCTATCAAGCCATTGTCGAAGACCAAACCGAATTAATTTGCCGCTATTTGCCAGATACCACCATTCTTTATGTGAATGATGCCTACTGTCGTTATTTTGGCATAGATCGGGACGAACTGATTGGTAAAAGCTATACACCTGTGATTTTTGAAGCCGATCGCACCGAAGTTACCCGTTTGGTCAATTCCATGAATTGCAGCAATCCGCAAGTTACCATTGAAAACCGAGTGATTGTAAATGAACAAGTACGCTGGACGCAATGGCACAATCACTGCTTTTATGACGAACATGGACAGGCGGTAGAATGTCAATCTGTCGGACGAGATATTACTCGACTCAAAGAAATTGAAACTGAGTTACGAGAAAGTGAAGGACGCTACCGTACCCTAATCGAAACGATTCCGCAGCTTGTTTGGGTAGCACAGGCAGATGGGGTAACAAGGATTGACTATAACCAACGCTGGTTTGATTACACTGGGCAAACCCCAGAAGCAGTAATGGGCAAGGGTTGGTTATCCGTTATGCATCCGGATGACGTGGAATCTACACTAAACCATTGGCCGAATGCAGTTGCAGCCGGAACGAGTTATGAAGCAGAATACCGATTGCGGCGGGCAGATGGAGTGTATGTTTGGCATTTGAGCAAGGCAGAGCCAGTCCAGAATCAACAGGGACAAATTGTTCGCTGGTATGGTACTTGTACCGATATTAGCGAACGAAAACGCTACGAAGCTGAGCATCAGCAAGCTGAGGCGGCATTACAACAGCTAAATGAAACATTAGAACTGCGAATTGCTCAGCGCACGGCTGAACTCATTACTGTCAACGAGACATTAAGACAAGAAATTCAAGAACGTCAACAAGCTGAAGCTCTATTAAAATCCAGTGAAGAACGATTCCGACGGGCGATCGTAGAGGCTCCTTTTCCCATTTTCATCCATGCGGAAGAAGGTGAAATCCTTCAAATGAGTCAAGCAATTTTAGATATTACAGGATATTCTTCAGATGAGATTCATACGATTGCTGACTGGACAGAGCGAGCCTATGGCGAACGTCAACGTGATATTTTGGCGCAAATCAACCGCCTTTACAAATTAAACAGGCGGATTAATGAAGGAGAGTTTGAGGTCAGAACAAAGAGTGGTAAGACTCGGACTTGGCTGTTTAGCTCTGCTCCGTTGGGTCGTTTGAATGGTACACGACTGGTAATTTCAATGGCAGCTGATATTACAGAGCGCAAGCAAGCAAAAGTAGCTCTTGCCAACAGAATCAAGCAACAGGCAGCAGTTGCTCAACTGAGTC
Source organism: Halotia branconii CENA392 (assembly GCF_029953635.1). NCBI lineage: Bacteria > Bacillati > Cyanobacteriota > Cyanophyceae > Nostocales > Nodulariaceae > Halotia > Halotia branconii. The sequence continues at coordinate 6,059,506 of NZ_CP124543.1, forward strand.
AAGTTGCTTTATCGGGTCTAGATTTAACAGCCTTATTTGACCAGACAACTCGACTGGTTGCTGATAGTTTGGCTGTAGAGTACTGTAAAGTGCTGGAACTGCTGCCTAATGGTCGTTCTCTGCTTTTGCGTTCAGGGGTGGGTTGGCAAGCCGATTTGGTAGGACAGGCGACAGTGAGTAGTGATCGCACCTCTCAAGCAGGATATACTTTATTGTCTGACAATCCTGTAATTGTTAAAGATTTACGAGTAGAAACTCGATTTAACAGCCCTCCTTTGCTCATCGAACACGGTGTGATTAGTAGTATGAGCATGATTATTCAAGGGCAAGATAACCGCCCGTTCGGAGTACTCGGAGTGCATTCCAAGCAACATCGAGATTTTACGCAAGACGATATTAATTTCTTACAGGCTGTTTCTAACTTGTTAGCAACTGCTATCCAACGCAAGCAAACTGAGCAAAAACTATATCAACTCAATCTTACTTTAGAACAGCGTGTACAAGACCGTACCCAGGCACTAGAGGCAGCTAATCAAGAATTAGAAGCGTTTTCCTATTCAGTTGCCCATGACCTACGCGCGCCTCTACGGGCAATTCAGGGGTTCGCTCAAGTGCTGATTGAAGATTATGATGCTGCCTTGGATGATTTAGGTCAAGAATACATTCACCGCATGGCAACTTCTGCTGAACATTTAGATATCCTAATTCAAGATTTGCTCACCTATAGCCGTTTAGGACGGACTGAAGTTCATTTACAACGGGTCAGTGTTGCCGCTGTCTTGGAAGGAGTTTTGGCTGATTTGCAGCCAACATTGCAATTTAAACAGCCGAAGATAAAAATAGATTCAAATTTACCAGTTGTTTATGCTCAACGCAGTGTTCTCAAGCAAGTATTGAGCAACTTAATTGACAATGCCTTCAAGTTTGTAGCGTTAGATTTAGAGCCTCAGATTCGGATTTGGGCAGAACGACAAGAGTTGTTGGGTAGTGACTCACAAGTGAATCCGCAGCGAGTCAGAATTTGGGTTGAAGATAACGGCATCGGCATAGACCCCAAGCATCAAGAGCGAATTTTCAAGGCGTTTGAACGGTTGCATGGAGTAGAAGCTTATCCGGGAACGGGTATAGGATTGGCGATCGTCAAGCGAGGTATTGAGCGTTTGGGTGGACAAGTTGGGGTAGAGTCAACACTCAACCAGGGAAGTCGGTTTTGGATTGAGCTAGCTTTGGGTTAATACCAATTTTTTATGAATCTGCATAGAATTTGATCCCCCATAACCCCTTAAAAAAGTGGGATTTAGGGGGATGAGATCATTTATGTGTACACGGTAGTTACTAATACCACTTCACGAAATTATGGATACAAATTACTTTTCTTACTCCCCCTGCCTCTGGTCACTGAGTTTCGACACTTCGACAGGCTCAGTGCAGCGCTGCGCGGTAGTTGAGCGTAGTCGAAACTCAACTACCGCGTAGCCGAAGTGCTGCTTCCCCTGCTTGCCCAAATGTATCAACTTTAAAGTGAAACGGTATAAGGGGAGGGTTCAAAATAATGTGCGGCTTCACAGAGAATTGGTATTACATGCATTGCGATGAAAAAATTTTCATTTAGACCGCCTTCTAAATAATTACATTAGCGAGTCTGCAAGCGTCATTACGAATTACGAATTATGCACAATACATTTCAATAAAGAAGTTTTTCTAAGATCATGCTGCATTTGATAGTCAGTTCTAGCAAATTCTATTTGTAAGATTAAGCGATCTTGATGAGTAGGTGAAATTCCTTTGTGAAAGCAAAGTGGGTCTTCGGCAAATCCAAAACCAGCTTGTCCACAAATTTCTACCAAAGATTCCCGACCATAATAATTGATAATATCTTGGTCTGTTTCTCGTTTACGTAGCCATAGATGTGAACTAGTTTTTTGGTTATGACTTTTACGAACACATACATGAGGGCCACTTTGATGATTTACGTTAGTTAAATAAAAGAAAAATTTGATAAAGCAATAATCATCTACATCGTAGTGAAAAAATTGAGCAGCTTGACTTTGTTCACGGTAAGTCATCTTTCCTGCGAAACTCCACCACATTTTATTTCCCTGGTGTACTGGTTGAGCATCTAAATATTTAGCAGCTATTGCTAATAGTTTTGGATCGTGTTGGAGTTTTTTAATGGCTGGACAAAATAAAGCTGTGTTGAAATAATGACCTGTAATAAAATGTTTACCAGATTGAGTTTGTGCTTTTGCCTTTTGATGATAATAAAAACCATACTCTAGCTTTTGATTACCATAACAAGGAGTAGAGTGAGCAAATTGAACTATTTCTTGAACAAAACTTTGAGGTAGATTAATACCTAAATATAGTCCTTCGTTTTTGAGACTATTCACAGCATCGTCTATATTTACATCTGCAAAACACGAATTATTTTCATTAAGCAGTGATAAATATGATTTGATTGAGCGTTTAGAGAAATATTTAACTAGCGATCGCACAATCCGAAATCGGGCAGTTTTACGCATTAAAAGCCATCGAGGATTTTTAGTCAGTCCTTTATGACATTCATGAGAAATATCATAAATTTTTGCAAAGGCCCTATGAAAATAATTATTAAACAAACTTATCAGCATAAAACTCCTGAGATGAAAACAGCAGTATGCGATCGCCACTTTGTCGTACGTAAGTATAAATATGTAAGTTATGTGATTAAATGCTAATCGATCACAATTAATTAGGCTACCGTATCACAGTAAATTTACTGTTTCTTTGTACGAAAGATTATTTTTTTAAAGAGTTAAAAATATGAATTTTTGTTGGAACCAATCAGATGAATCACCACAAAGTTACTTAGATATTTATAGAAAGTCTTGTAGACTGTTGACAGTCAACACTTAGCAACCTTTATCAATAATGATTAAAAGTGTAGGATAAAAGCTATGTCCTGTAGATTGAAAATTTTAGTAGTTACTATAGGTAAAACTTTATGTCAGTCTCACGGCAGCTAGAGCGCTTTGGAAACCACCTGATTATTGGTATTTCTGGGACTACTTTAAGTGATGAAGATAAACGTCTACTGAGTGAATTGCAGCCAATAGGGGTGATTTTTTTTGCTAAAAACTTTTTGGATGGAACTCCTTATCAGGTTTGGTTGGATAAATTCAAGGATTTGAATGACCAAATCCGAGAATATGCCGAACGTGACTCCATGTTTATGACTCTAGATCATGAAGGAGGGCGTGTAGTTCGCACACCGCAACCAATTACCCGATTTCCTCACGCTTTGTTGTTGCGATCGCGATCGCGTGAAGTTGCAAAAGCTACAGCAATAGAGCTAAAATCACTGGGGATTAATTTATCTTGGGCTCCTGTAGCAGATATTTTTTCTCATCCTCAAAATCCTGTTATTGGGGCGCGGGCTTTTGGTAATACTCCTGAAGCTGCTATTTTAGGTGTGCGTGAATATTTTCTCGGACTTCAAGAGTCAGGAATTTTGGGATGTGCTAAGCATTTCCCTGGACACGGAGACACTAGTAAAGATTCTCATATTGAATTACCAACACTCAATCTCACTTTAGATGACCTGCGAAATCGAGAACTTATACCCTTTCAAGCGCTGATAAAAGCCCAAATACCTTTAATCATGACAGCGCATATCTTGTTTCCTCAGATAGATCCTCAGTTACCTGCAACCCTTTCCCAAAATATTCTCAAAAATATACTACGGGAAGAACTTGGTTTTGAGGGAGTAATCGTATCTGATGACTTGGATATGAAAGCTGTATCAGATATGTTTATGAATAAAGGGACTGTAGCCCAAGCGTTTCATGCTGGCTGTGATTTGTTTATCGTTTCGCGCAATATTAATTCTTCATCTATTGAACGAACTTATAAAATTGCTGAAGATTTCGCCGATTCTTTGAGCGATGGTAGTTTAGACGAATCTGTAGTGTCAGCAGCTAAAGACAGAATCGAAAAATTACTAGCAGTCACACCGCAATATATTGTTTATCCTCTCGATAAAAATACATTACTACAACATGGAGAATTAGCGATCGCTTGTGCTTTTTAAGTAAAAAAAAGAGAGGACTAATACCATTTCATGAAATATTTGAAACAGATGATTGGTCTTTAATTCTTTCCCCCTGCCCCCTGCTCCCTGCTCCCCTGCTTGCCCAAATGTATCAACTTTAAAGTAAAACGGTATAAGGGTCATGAATTGTACCATCAGGCATAATAGTCTCTCTGAGCTTTGCATAAGTTATTTTTGTTTCATGGAGGTTCGCGTTACTTAAGTTTGCCTTAGTTAAGTTTGCCCAAGTAAGGTCTGCGCCAGTTAAATTCACCTCAGTTAAATTAGCCTCTAACAATATTGCTCCACATAATTTTGCTGCTGTGAGATTTGCTCTAGCTAAATTGGCTTCAATTAAGGATGCTTCAATTAATGTCGCTTCAGTCAAATCTGCTTCTCTGAAATCTACATCACACAAAGAAGCTCCCCAAAGTTTACAACCACTGCATTGCACTCTCCACAAAAAAGCTCTACACAAATTTGCGTGCGTTAAATCGGCATTCATCAAATTAGCTTCCGATAAAGAGGCTTCATATAAATTAGCTCCCTGTAGACTCGCTTGTGTTAAATTCGCTTGATTGAGATTAGCACCAGTGAGAATAGAACCACATAAATTAGCCTCTTGTAAATCTGCTTCTATCAAGTTGACACCACTTAAATCGATTCCTCTCAAGTCAATACCACTTAAATCACAGCCACTAAAATCCCGACGCTGACAAAATTTATCTTTGATTTGACTCAATATTAATTCTTGTTTGTCAGCATAATTTCTCATGGTATTTACCTCAGAGTGTAAATAATTGCAAAAGTCAATTTTGAGATTTACTGTATATCGAGAGTACACCCCAAACGACAATTAGTGGAGTCAAAAATCAGAAATAAATTGAGAAAAAACTACTTAAGTAACGGAAAACGAACTTAGTAAGTAGTTTGCCCAACAAAAAACGCTGACATAAGTCAGGAAAAATTGATAATGTAAAAAAATGTCATTTTTAAATATCAATGGCTAATAGGGTATAAAATATAAGACTCATATTTGATTTTTGAAAAAATTCAGTACGCCTCAAAGAGCCTTGTTCCCTGTTCCCTGCCTATCGCGCTTGCGCTGCGCTTCTGTGCGAGACGCTTTGCGAACGCGCACCACACAAGTAATTTCACCAAATAAAACCGGATTTTTATATAAGATTAATTACTCATTACTAATAAATAGTAAACTTTAATTTTCCAGAAAAAAATTTGCATTAAAGATTCCCAAAAACCAAAAGATTAGAGAAGGTTCAGTTGAGATACCTGTAAGTGTGATTCGTTCTGAATAAACTCATAATTTGGGAAAATTTCCAGCTTGAATATATGAAAGTTTGATTTTACAAATGATTTAGGATTACTATGTATATTAGCAGCAATATAAGTCTAATTTATGTAATAAATCTGACATTTTAACCTTAGGTAGCGCAAACAAGTAAAAGCTACATTGCGGAAAGTAAACAACTATTTCATCAAATGGTAGACGCATTTCCCTCCCTAATGTGGATGTTGGACACACATTAACTCTGTTATTACTTCGATAGAACTTGCCGGAGTTTAAAGGTCGTACAGTGGAGGAAAAAATGTGTCCTAGTTGCTTCCAAGGGGTACATCCCGATGATTTACAGCGTTATTTTGATACTTATATAAATGCGTTTAACGCTCGTCAAGAATTTAAAATGGAGTATCGGCTTCAACGTTTTGACGGCGAATATCGTTGGATTTTAGATATAGGAATGCCGCGTTTTACCTCAGAAGGCAATTTTCTGGGTTATATCGGCTCAAGTATTGATATTAACGATCGCAAACAAGCAGAAGCAGAACGTGAACTTATGTTAGCGCGATCGCAGCAACACGCCAAACAATTGCATGGGTTGACTGAGGCAGCATTGGCAATTAATTCAGTATTCTCTATTGAAGAAGTTATAAAAATAATTACAGAACAGGCACGGGCTATTATCGGCGCACACCAATCTGTTACCAGTATAACAGTAGATCAAAACTGGGCAGAGTCGATTAGTTGCATTTCCCTTTCAGAACGATATACTGCATGGAAAAATTATTTAGAAAAGCTTAATGGTTCGTGCATTAATGACTACCTTTGTCAGATGAATGCTTCTGTGCGGATGACTCAAGCTGAACTCGAAGCTTATCCTTTGTGGCAGGGTTTTGGGCAAGAAGCCGACAAGCATCCACCCATGCGGGGATGGCTAGCTGCACCATTAATTGCGCGAGATGGTCATAACATCGGACTAATTCAATTAAGCGATAAATATGAAGGCGAGTTTACTGAAGAAGACGAAGCTATTATTGTCCAGTTAGCTCAAATGGCATCAATAGCAATTGAAAATACTAGACTTTACGCAGCAGAACAGCAAGCACGTACTCAAGCCGAAGAAGCAAACAGCATTAAAGACCAGTTTCTTGCTGTGCTTTCCCACGAGTTGCGCTCCCCACTGAATCCTATTTTGGGTTGGTCTAAGCTACTCCAAAGTCGGAAATTTGATGCTTCAAAAACAGCAGCAGCCTTATCAACCATTGAGCGAAATGCCAAGTTACAGGCTCAGTTGATTGAAGATTTGCTGGATGTGTCGCATATTCTTCAAGGGAAGTTGACATTAAATGTGAATATAGTCGATTTGGTATCAACCATTTCTAGTGCTTTGGAGACAGTACGTTTAGCCGCTGAAGCAAAATCTATTGATGTCAAATTTTCGACTTTTCCCCAGTTGAAACCGCAATATTTTGATTTAAATGTTGAATCTATTGATCATCAAAAGCAATCTCCCGATTCCACATTCTTAGTAATAGGCGACCCTAATCGCTTACAGCAAGTTATTTGGAATTTACTTTCTAACGCTGTTAAATTCACACCCCCAGGTGGGAAAGTGCAAGTTTACCTAGAGCGTAATGATTCTCATATTCAAATCCGAGTCATGGATACAGGTAAAGGCATTGACTCTAACTTTTTACCATACGTATTTGATTACTTTCGCCAAGCAGATAGTGCTACTACCAGAAAATTTGGGGGATTAGGGTTAGGACTGGCGATCGTGCGACAATTAGTAGAACTCCACGGAGGTATAGTCCTGGTAGAAAGTCCAGGTGAAGGGCAAGGAGCAACATTTACAATCCAGTTGCCACTTTTACCAATAAAAGGTGAAACACCAGAAGGGCAAAAAGAAGCAGAAATAGACTTTAACTTGCGTAGCCTTCAAGGAATGAAAATCTTAGTTGTGGATGATGATATTGATTCACGAGACTTTATCAGTTTTGTGCTGCAAGAAGAGGGTGCAGAGGTAATATCAGTCTCGTCGGCTATTGAGGCATTGGAAACCTTATCAAATTTCTTACCAGATGTGCTGTTAAGCGATATTGGTATGCCAGAAATGGATGGCTATATGCTGATTCGCCAAATTAGAGCTGGGACACCAAATGAAGGCGGACAAATTCCCGCGATCGCTTTAACGGCTTATGCTGGAGAATATAATCACCAACAAGCAATTTCCGCAGGTTTTCAGATGCATGTTACTAAGCCAGCAGAACCATCTGAGCTAATTGCAGCTGTTAACAAACTGACGAAAAAGTCAATGGTTAGTAGTTAGTAGTTAGTTGTCAGTTGTCAGTAGTGTTTTTTTTCTTGCCCCCCTGCCCCTCTGCCCCTCTGCCCCTCTGCCTCCCCTGCTTCCCCCAGGGCTGTTTCATTACACAAGACGAAGCAGTTTGTCAATATCATGAGAGAGAAATCTGTGAGCAGTTGTGATGGAAGTATGACCATTTCGGCGGAGGATGTTGAGAGCGATTGCGCGAATGATGGAAAGATTTGCCGGAGCATTGCCCATACGGATTGTCGAACTATCTTCTTTCAACACAACATCTTTCAACGGCAGTCGCCTCAAGTCGGGAAACCCGCCCACGGCGCTGCCTCCCCAATGGAGGCAATTTTCGATACCCCAATGAGCGCGAATACCGAAAGCAAATTCCTTTGCTGTCCGAATCAGACTGCTAATATAACAGACAATTTCATGATATTTTTTACCTTTTCTCGTACCAATTCTTTCAACCCTAATTAAAGATTGTATTCCTGTCCATTCTGGGTCAATTCCATTGATATCATGAAAAACTTCGACAGTACGTGTTGTCAATCTATCTCTAGTCTTTTCTGTCTCAACTATACGAGAAGTTGGTTTTCTGGTGCTAGCAATGTGTTGAATATGGCGATGTAGTTTAGGTTGATTATCTTTCACAGCAATGACGTAATCATTACCGCCCTCTATAATTATTTGGCAAGTTTTTTTTGGCAATGTAAAGAATCGAAACTGAATACCACACCTTCTAGACCCAATGCTGCGATTAGCTCTTGTACAACGAGTATTTCACTTTTTTGCTGATTCTCAAATTTACCCATGCCAACAACTAGCCCTCTTTTACCAGCAAATACTGATACTATACTGACAAAATTCTGATGAGATGAATTGTAGTTTTGCACTGTACCCTTAATACTTTTCCCATCTGTAGCACACCATTCTGCTGACTCTAAATTTACATAATCTTTTGCCCATTTATGAAATTTTTCCGCAAGTTTATCAAACTCTACTCCCATCACTACTCGTCGGATTGTTGAATATGAGGGAACTCCATGTTTTTGAATGCTAAATTTCTCTATTAATACTCGACGATGCCGTTTGACAAAATCGGGAACACCCACGATATCCCATATATCCATTCATTGTTCCCATGATGACAAACAGCAATACTAACCATAGTGGATGTCTTCGTCCATCAGTCGTTCTCAAGTCTTCGACTTGCTTCAATTGTTCAATCAGAGCTGCACCCATGATTTTTATCCCCCTCAACACTTGCCATTTTACCTGTTTTAGGGAATGAAACAGCCCTGCTGTATAGCCGGGTAGGTCTTTGAGAACTTGAGTATTAATGGTTTTGAAAAGACGTTCTACAATACCACCTTCGGGTAGGCGATCGCGTAGTTCACACTGAAAATCTAGTTTCTTACCAATAGCTTTGAGATGTTTTGAATTAAAATCTTTGCCACCATCTGTAAAAAAATATTGATAAGGAAGTCCGTATATATCCCAAAACTGTCCATCTCGTGTTACCACTGTCATCCACGATCCCGAACCGGGATTTCTAACTTTTGTCTTCTTTGTATGCTGTTCTATTAAAGGAGCTAAAATTCTATAAACAGTAGCTTGATGAGGATGATCTCCTGGTTTAAGTTTAAGATCTACCCTTGCGTGGCGCTATAGACTGTTGCGACATTATTCGCGAAAAACGACATATAATCTGCGAATGTACATGTATGACCGAAAGCAGGCGATCGCACATTCCAGACCTGTCAAAATTGGTAATGCGATCGTCTTAAATCTTAACATCGCTTGCATATCTTCTGCGATCGCATACTGAAGTTAATATACTGTGGTTGATAGTCGATCTAAATAATGCCTAAGAAAATTAGGGAGTTAAAACAATGGTTACGCCAAGTAGGTTTTACTAAACTCCCAGGAAAAGGAAGCCATACTAACTGGATATATCCCTTATATGCTGGAAAGCTAACGGTTTCAGGAAAGATAGTTCGGACGCTAAACCCTACCAAGAAAAGGATGTGCAACAAGCTATAAAAGAGGTAGAGTCCAAACAACAGCAACAGAAGCAGGAAGATGAGTAACTTTAAGTATCAAATGTTAATTCAATGGTCTGTTGAAGATAACTGCTTCTTAGTTGGATTCCCTGATTTTCCCGGACAGCGTTGGCGCACTCATGGCGATACTTATGAGGAAGTTGTGGCGAACGGCATTGAAGCGTTAGAATCCCTAATTATGGCTTACGAAGCCACAAATGAACCGCTTCCACAGCCAACAGTTTATCAAGTTGCGTAATTGAGTCTGTTACTATACGTATCAGAATTGGTGATGCGATCACTCTTACTGTATGAGTGTAAAGGGATGGGTAGTGCGATCGCACATTCAAAACCTGTCAGAATCGGTAATGCGATCGCTCTTACTGTAGTGTAAAGAGATGAGTAGTGCGATCGCACATTCAAGACCTGTCAGAATCGGTAATGCGATCGCGATTACTGGATTAGTTTAAAGGCATGGAGAGTGCGATCGCACCTTCAAACCCTGTCAGAATTGGTAATGCGATCGCACATTCAAAACCTGTCAAAATTGGTAATGCGATCGCACATTCAAAACCTGTCAGAATCGGTAATGCGATCGCTCTTACTGTAGTGTAAAGAGATGAGTAGTGCGATCGCACATTCAAGACCTGTCAGAATCGGTAATGCGATCGCGATTACTGGATTAGTTTAAAGGCATGGAGAGTGCGATCGCACCTTCAAACCCTGTCAGAATTGGTAATGCGATCGCACATTCAAGACCTGTCAAAATTGGTAATGCGATCGCTCTTACTGTATGAGTGTAAAGAGATGGGGAGTGCGATCGCCTAAACATAGCTTGCATATCTCTCAGATTTATTCTCCATCTTCCACCGCACCTAATGCTTTAAGGGTAGCTTTGTCAGCTTCGGTTAAGCCTTTAACACCTGTGATGTTCATACGTTCATAAGGGCGATCGCTAAGTGTTTTGATACAATCGCCTGTTTTTATATCCCAAAACTTAATTGTGCCATCACCACTACTACTAGCAAGCGTTTTACGATCTGGACTAAAATTAACTGAAGTGATCCACTGTGTATGTCCCTGTAAAATTTTTAGGCATTTACCACTGTTGACATCCCAAAGTCTTATAGTATTGTCAAAACTACCACTAGCAAGCATTTCATCTTCTGCACTTAAGGCAATGGAGTGTACCCCTATACTCTCATGCTGCAAAGTCTTTAAACATTGCCTACTATTGAGATCCCATAACCTAATCATCGCTTCATCACCGCTACTGGCAAGAAACTGACTATTTGAGCTAAAAACAACTGAACGCACCCAATTTGTATGTCCTTTTAGAGTCATTTGGCATGAGCCAGTGTGAATATGCCATAATCTTACAGTTTGATCTAAGCCACCACTGACCAAGAATTGACCGTCTGGACTAAAGGCAATTGATAAGACTCCACCGTTAAGTCCTTGAAAAGTTTTAAAACACTCACCTGTTAAAGTATTCCAGAGCTTTACAGTACCGTCACCACTGCTACTGGCAAGAAACTGACAATCTGGACTGAAGATAACTGAACGAACCCAATCATGATGTCCTTGCATAATTTTTAGACACTCACCAGTATCGGATTTCCACAACCTTACTGTTCTGTCATGACCACCACTAGCAATCATTTTGCTGTCAGAACTAAAAGCTACTGAACGTATCAAGTCAGTTTGTTCTTGGGTAAGTTTCAAGCATTTACCTGTCTTGACATCCCATATTTTTACTATTTGATCATTGCCACCGCTAACAAGACTTTGACCATCTGGACTAAAAGCGATTGAACGTACAGCATTGTTATATCCCTGAAAAATTCTCAAACATTCTCCTGTATCCACATTCCAAAACCTAAGTGTTTGGTCTCTACTGCCACTAGCAAGAGTTTTACCATTTGAGCTAAAAGCCACTGACCAAACTGAACTTGTGTGTCCTAGCAATGTTTTCAGGCATTTTCCAGTATGAAAATTCCATAACTTCACCGTTTGATCTCCACCACCACTAGCAAGAGTCTGACCATCAGGACTAAAGACCACTGAGTTGATCCAAATATCATGCGCGTGTAAAGTTTTCAGACATTCTCCAGTATTGACATTCCATAACCTGATTGTTTTATCGGCACTGCCACTGGCAAGTATCTGATTATCTGGACTAAAAGCAACAGACTCTACAAGATAGTTATGCCCGTGTAAAATTTTCAGACATTCTCCAGTATTGACGTTCCATAACCTGATTGTTTTATCGCTGCTGCCACTGGCAAGTATCTGATTATCTGAACTAAAGCTAACAGAGAGAACGGTTTTTGTATGTCCTGTTAGAGTTTTCAAACATTCTCCTGTATGTATATCCCAAAGTCTTATTATTTTGTTAGTACTGCCACTAGCAAGAATTTTGCCATTTGGACTAAAACTAACTGAACGTAACCAACTGTCATTTTCAGTTAACGTTTTTAAGCATTTACCGTTATGAAGATCCCATATTTTTATTCTGTGATCGTAACCACCAGTAGCAAGAATTTTTTCTATGGGGCTGAAAGAAACTGACCAGACTGCGGTTTGATGTCCTTCAAGAGTTAAAATTTCTTTTCCTGTTGACACATGCCATAAGTGAACTATGCCATCTGATTCATGACCTGTAGCTAAAAGGCTTGAATCTGGATTAAATGCAACAGACAAAATAGAACCAAAAGTTTCAGCAAATAGAGAATTTATCAGATTGGCTTGTGCAAAAGTGACATCACGTAAGCTGGCATAAGTCAAATCAGCACTATTAATTACCACACATGAAAAATCTTTTCCTTCTAATGCTCCCTTATCAACTTTCACCGCCAACGTTGCCGCATTCCCGCCAACATAACCTGCTTCATCTTCAGTTTTACCCCGCGTCGCTTCAATAACCTTAATAAGGGACTCATTATTAGCTAACATCGGCAGAAGTAAATCCATTACTGCTTTCGTGAGTGGTGCTTTACCAAATGTCTCTCTCAACTTATCCAAAGATTCACTTCTAAATTCCTTCAGTAGTGCGATCGCCTCACCACTCCCTTGACGCGAAAAATAACCAGACCAAGTATAATCAACAGGGGCGACAGTTTTATCTACAAGCGATCGCCCCTGTGCCAATTCCGTAAAATCACTCGCCAAAGCCCCCAACTCTGCGGCAAATTTATACGCTACAAAAAACTCTAACAGCGACCTATGCGCCGGAGTATAATCACCATCAGCATTGCGGACAAGCATCGTCTGCGCCATCATGTCATAATGCCAGTGGTCTAAATCTTTCTCTTCTTGAACACTAGAACCAAATAAGCGGCGTATGCGTTCTGGGAACAGCCGATAATTCAGGCTCATTTGGTCATTAGATAGCATTTCCCAAGAAAGTTCGCACAAAAAGTACAGTTTATCTGCCAAAGAAGTAAAAGTACGTTCTGCTTTGATATCGCGTTCCATCTTGCGCCGCACTGCATATAAATAAACCCGTGACATATCCACAGGTTTACCCGCTTCAATATCTGGCAATGCTTCCAAGATTAAATCGGTCATTACTGGACGACGGGCTAAGTCTAATAATTGCGGATTACTCAAGACTTGTTCAACTGTCGCGGCTTCAGCTTGGTATGACAAACAGGCGCGAATTTGCTCATCGTTGAATTTTTCCAATTCCAAAACTTCAAATTGCGGTGTTTCCCCGGTTAATTTTTTAGTTGATGCTTGCAATTCTGCATTGAGTAAAGCACGTCCTTCTTTCGCCTCTGGAAAATGCTCAGTCCGACAGGTGAGAATAACTTTAGCACCGGGAACTACCACCTTTGCCAGTTCCCAAAAGTTGTTAATCATCTGTTGACGATCAACTTTTGCTGCCATTTCGTCAAAGCCATCGAAAATTAGCAGCAATTTACCCATGCGGTTAAGTTGGTCAAAAACTTCGCTGTTGATGCGAATATTATGTTGGGTAAAAAAGAATCCTGCCAAAACATTCTCCACATTTATCGCTTTGGCAAAGTCACGCAAGGTAATTACTAAAGGAAGACGAGGACGTTCAACACCGCGTTTTTGAGCATCGCGGTAACGTTGCAGTGCAGTCCAAGCATAGTGAAAGACAAACCAAGTTTTACCTGTACCAAATTCTCCCAAAATGGAAATATGCTCTTTTGCGGGGTCATCAAGCCATAAATCGATATAACCATCAATCCAGCCGTCTTCTGCTTCATATCGACTCACCCCAATTCGCCGTTTGCTAATTGGGTCAATTTCTTCTTTTGTACAAGCAAGAGGTACATATTTAGTATCAATTTTCCGGCGTTTGATTTCTGCTTCTAACCTGTCGAGATAGGCATTAAAATTTGCATCCAAGTCAATCAGTTCGTCAAAAGTGAAACAATCAAGGCGATGATTTTCTTCCTTTTTGACTTCATCCCTTGCAGCGCGGGAAATGCGGCGGGTAGTTACTAACCATCCTTCATCAGTTTTTTGCGCCTCAACAGAGGAACGCAACGCCATGACATCACTCAGTCCCACTTCTCCAGCCACACCACGGATCAGAATGCGGTCATAACTGCGACGTACTGGGATGTTAATTATCCATTCAAAATATTCTTCTGCCCAGATTTCATATTTTTCAAAGTCATAGCCCAAGGTTTCAAACCATCCTCGCATTTGTTGAGCTAAGGCTATAGCCCTACATTGATTTTCATTTACACTTCCTGGTAATGCAGGATAATTCTGTGCTGCTAACCTAGCTATTTCTGTGCGAATACCTTCCAGAGTCGGTAATCTATCCAATTGTTCTTGGATACTCGCAATTCTGTTATGCAGAGAACCGATTTTCTGGTTCATCAACACATCAGCAGGTGTGCGGCTACGTTTCGCCACTTCGATAAATACCGTCGCAAATTCAGCTACCTCTCGCCTGACATCAAGCTCTAAACTTCTAATATCATCGCCCAATGCAAAGGCATCGAGAAAAGCATCAACCTCAGACAGCAGAATTGCAGGGTTATTGTGGTCTAATGCTGTGCGAAAAGCTTGTTTAATTGCTTCTTGTCGAAATAATTCCAGTAATGGTTTTGGTTTGCCAACACCGTACTCCACTAAGGCATAGGCGTAAACACCACTAAAATCAGCTGGTGGATGCTCTGGATCTAGGTTAAATTGCTGGAGTAATTTAATTACTGTCTCACTCCGCAGAATTTTTTCTTTAATCAAAGGATTGGCAATGCTAGTTATGGCGTTAAAAACCAGATCCAGATTAATCAAGCTCATGAGGAGACTCCGAAAGCACAGAGCTATATTGCTAACTAAGGGTTAATTACTATTAAAAATGAAGTATTGCTAAAAAAAGTTTTATTTTATACTTTTTCAATCATTCTCGGAAGAATATAGTCAGGTAATTCTGGCAGTTTGCGGATTGATTAGATTAAGACTTAATCGCTTTTTTAGTCTGAGTGACGATTTTGTCCAAAGTAGGGAGTACCTAAAGCATTAGGCGGTGTAGATTTGCCCATAAATCCAGCTAATGCCAATAAAGCGATCGCATAAGGTAGCATGACTAAAAATTGGTAAGGTACATTTGCCCCTAATGCCTGGATTCGCAGTTGTAAAGCTTCTGTAGCCCCAAACAGCAAACAAGCTAAAGCACTACCTATAGGATGCCATCTGCCAAAAATTAATGCTGCGATCGCAATAAATCCTTTACCTGCACTCATCCCTTCGGCAAAAAATCTTACCTGTACCAGAGCTAAATAAGCACCTCCTAAACTTGCAAGAGTGCCACTAATTATCACAGCGATATAACGGACAAATAATACGGAAATTCCTGCCGTGTCAGCAGCTTGAGGAGATTCACCTACTGCCCGCAATGTCAGTCCAAAGCTAGTTTTAAACAAAATGTATGTAGTTAAAATAACTAAGATAAATAACAAATATACTAAAAAATCCTTCTGAAATATTAGTGGACCGATTAGAGGAATGTTGGCTAAACCAGGAATAATAATTGTCCCAATTCCAGGTAACTGCTGCGTACTACTGCCACTAAACACTAACCGAGCCAAAAACGATGTTAATCCAGCTGCAACAAGATTAATTGCTAGCCCAGATACCAATTGATCGACACGCAAAGTTACACATAAAAAAGCATGAAGTAGTCCGACTAATCCCCCAGCAATTAAGGATGCAAGGATACCAAGCCAGGGATTATTAGTGTAGAAAGTAGCCACAGCGCTAGTAAAAGTACCAGTAAGCAACATTCCTTCTAAGGCGATATTTAACACTCCTGATCGTTCCGAGTACAATCCTCCAAGAGCTGCAAATGTTAAGGGAACGGCTAGACGTAAAGTAGCTATTAAGTAATCAGAAAAGAAGTTGAGATGATTCATAAAGTTATTTTTTAATGCAGAGGTTCGCAGCAGAAAGTGCAAAGTTTCGCAGAGTTTTCTTTGTGTTCCTCTGGGTTAAACCTTCGCGTTCCTTTGCGTTTTTACTCTTATCTCTCTTTCGACTGCAAGACTAATAGCAATAAATAACACCATAAACCCTTGAATTGCGTAAACTACAGTTATCGGCACACCTGCGCTACGCTGCATCACATTCGCACCACTGCGAAGCGCTGCAAAAAACAAAGAAGTCAAGACTACACCGATAACACTACCACGACTTAAAAAAGCGATCGCAATAGCATCAAATCCATAACCGGGGGAAACTTGTTCAAATAGCCGATATTTCAACCCCATCACCTCACAACTCCCAGCTAACCCAGCTAAACCACCTGAACAAGCCATAACCAGCATGATGGTACGTTCAACAGATATGTGGGCATAACGGGCGGCAATCGGGTTAAATCCCACTGCCGTAATTTGATAACCTAGAGGCGATCGCACTAATAATACCCATAAAATGCCTGCGGTAATTAAACCGAATAAAATCCCAGCATGGGCAAGGCTTTGGGGTAATATTATCGGCAAACGGGCTGTTTTAGCAATTAATGGCGAATAAGGACTAGGCGCATCTGTTGCCATTAATGGATTTTGTACAAGGTAGCTAACTAAATTCACAGCGATATAGTTGAGCAACAATGTAGTAATTACCTCATTCACTCCGCGCATGGCTTTGAGATAACCAGGAATCCAACCCCAAACTGCACCAAAAAAAAATCCTGCCAAAAGTGCTAAGGGGATATGAATCACCGCAGGTAATCCTTGCACATATAACCCAATTAAAGTACTTCCCAATGCACCTAGATAAATTTGTCCTTCTCCACCGATATTAAATTGCCCAGCCCGCAACGCCACTAACACGCCTAAACTAGCGAACAATAGCGGTGTCATTTTGGTGAGGGTGTTACCAAATCCAAAGTAGGTAGAGAGAGATTCTTGAAATAAAATGCTGTATGCGGTGATGGGATTTGCCCCAGCCATTAGCATGAGGATAGCACCAACAATGAGGGCAGAAACAATCGCAATTAGCGGTGATAGTAGGGGTAGCAATCTAGGATGAATCCGATTAATTAGTGTCAGCACGAGCCTAACCCAATAGAACGCTTGCACTGAGGCATAACTAGGAATTTATGTGGTGGTGTTTCCAGCTTGAAAAATCTGCTCGGCGGTTAAATTCAATTCCGGGAAAGTAGGTGAGATAATGCGATCGCTCCCACGGAACTGTCTGACTTGGTATTCGCCCTCAACTAGTGAATAAATCGATATTGTAGGCTCTTTGGAATTGCCAATGAACGATTTGCCTGCCAGAGCTAGGTAATCTACAATCCAATACTCTAGAATACCAACTTCTTCATACACACCACGCTTAGTATAATAGTCAGTACGCCAATTGGTACTAACTACCTCAATCACCAAAGGAATTGATGCGGACTGAGTAACAGTAGATTCTTTTTTCCACAAAGGTTCATTTACCAGATTGGAGCGATTGATTATTAATACATCTGGAGAATAACCGGATTCATTTTCAGGTGGTTTTACGAGTGCTGTTTTTGGTATGAAGTAAGGAAGTTTAAGCCGATCATATTCGATTGGAATTTTTGTAGCTAAAAATCCTGTGATCTCTTCATGATCGCCCAATAGTTGTGTCATTTCTACAATTACTCCATCATGCAGTTCATATCGCCCCCCGTCAGGTTTCCACTGTACAAATTCTTCAAAGGTTACTAGCTTGGTTTTAGGTAAAGCTTGAGTCATAGAGTCACCTTTATGAATTTTTTCTGTTTTTAGTGTTGTTGCTAATATAACCTGAGTTTGGAATAAGCTGAAACCTTGATTCTGGCGTTAGTTTGGAAAGCCAGAAAACCTTATTATCTTGTCTTAGCAATTAAGATTAAGTCCTTAATCCGAACTGAGGTTAATTAATTCCCCCAGCCATCAACAAACCAATATCTTCCACCTTCGCCGTGGCTGCATCCAAAATAGCCACAAACTCACCTCTGTAGATTACGGCAATGCGATCGCTCATGGCCATCACTTCTTCTAATTCAGTAGAAATATACAAAATTCCGGCTCCGCGATCGCGTTCTGTTAAGATTCGAGACTGGACGGCTACTGTCGCCCCGACATCTAACCCCCTGGTGGGTTGCATAGCAATAATTAAAGCTGGTGCTTGCGCTAGTTCTCGCGCTAAAACTACTTTTTGTTGATTTCCTCCCGAAAGCTGACTTACCTTGACATCAATCCCATTCGCCCGAATATCAAACTCTTGCATTGCAACTTGGGCATGATTAGCGATCGCTTCTTGTTGTAACAAAAAACGGCGACAAAATGGTAGATATTTAAAAGCTTTTAAAATCAAATTTTGAGCGATGCTAAATTGCAACACCAATCCCATTGTTTGCCTATCTTCTGGAATATAGCCTACTAAAGAATTTCTGTGCGTAAACTCAATTTTACCCTGCTTAATAGTCTGCAAAAGAGCGATGTCTGCGACGGGCTTTGCCAACGCATCAGCTAATTCTCGCTGTCCATTGCCATCGACACCAGCAATTCCTAAAATTTCTCCCGCCCGTAGTTCAAAAGATACATTATTTACAGCAGGAATATTTCTTTGATTAGTAACTTGTAAATTTTGCACCGACAGGATGATTTCTCCTGGTAATGTAACATTTTTATTTAACTGTAAAGCTACTTGCCGTCCTACCATCAATGTTGCTAATTGCTGAGGTGTCGCCGATGAAGTTGATGTTGTTGTTACTACCTTTCCCTGGCGCAAAACTGTGACTGAATCACAAAGATTCATTACCTCTTCTAATTTATGACTAATAAAAATGATTGCATTTCCTGCGGCTGCCAATTGACGCAAGATAACAATTAATGATTCTACTTCTGGCGGTGTCAAAACTGCTGTAGGTTCATCAAGAATCAACAACTTTGCTCGACGATAGAGAACTTTGAGAATTTCTACCCGTTGTTGTGTCCCAACAGACAAACTTTCAACTTTGGCAGTGGGGTCAATTTCTAATCCATAAACTTGGGATAATGCGGCGATTTCTTGCTGTTTATCTTGTAAATTTAGCCACCAAGTTTTCTGCGTTCCTAAGATGATATTTTCTGTAACAGTCAAGTTTGGCACAAGCATGAAGTGTTGGTGAATCATCCCAATGCCTAATTTCATTGCCTTATTTGGTGAGGTAATTTTCATTGGTTGCTCTTGGAGATAAATTTCACCAGCATCGGGTTGATAAAGTCCACTAATAATATTCATTAAAGTACTCTTACCTGCACCATTTTCCCCTAATATTGCATGGATAGTTCCAGATGCAACAGAGAGATTGATATTGTCGTTAGCAATAAAAGACCCAAAGCGTTTAGTAATATTGTTTAAGCGTAAATAGTTCATGTTTGCAAAACTGATAGCTCGTAGTGAAAACTTTAGTCTTTAAAATGTCGGCTAAAGTCTTCACCACAAAAGTTTTTTAGTATAGTCTGCTAAACCTATTACAGTACAGTACAGCGTAAACAAACCACCTGTTTTAAAAATCGCCAAAAAACTTGCCCTATAAGCTTTTTGACTTCTGCCCTGCGGTACTATGTTGTTTTCTTCACGCAACGCGTATCCTTACCAGCCTCTTTGCAGTCTTCAAAAACGATTTTTTTATTAACAATCTCTTGCTTTGCATTCAATGCCTTTTGCTTAACCACTTCCGGCACAATTGCCCCAAATTTACCTAAAAATAATATATCTGGTCTTTCTAAACCAATTGTATATATTTGTCCTTTGATTTGTTTTTGTTTGACTAGTTCTGCTATGTAAACTATAGCTAAATCTAAGCGTTTCACTGCGCTAGTTAAAATAGCTTTTGGTGCAACATCTAATTGATCCTTAGTGTTACCAAAAGCATATACTCCTTTTTCGGCTGCTGTTTGTAAGACTGCGGCTGAAGCATTATCTAACCATTGATAGATGACATCAGCACCAGAAGAAATTAACGCTAGAGTTGCTTCCTTAGCTTTGGCAACATCATTCCAATCACCCGTAAAAGTAGAAGTAATTTGGATATTTGGTTTAACAGACTTTGCCCCTAATTCAAATCCCCGCAGTTCTCCCTCGGTAGCAGGAAACTTCTCTCCAGCAATATAAGCTAATTTATTAGATTTAGTCATAGAAGCACCGATTATGCCACATAAATAACTAGCTTGTAGGTGATCTATTCGTAAAGAAGCAATATTCTCAGCTTTGAGATTACCATTTACTCCCACAAAAAATGTGTTGGGGAATTGTGAGGCGACTTGTTCAATTGCAGCATCAAATTGTCCGCCATGCGCGAAGATGAGATTGTAGCCTTTACGAGCAAAATCTGTTAATACTTCTGTTTGATCTGCTTGTGCTACTTTTTCTACATAGGCGGTTTCTGCACCTAGCTTTTGTTTTGCTAGATTGATTCCTTCATAACCAGATTGATTCCAGCCTTTATCGGTAATTGTACCAGGCAGAGCGATCGCTATTTTAAACCCTTCAGTACCACCCGTTGGTGTCGTCGGCTGATTACTGCAAGCTTGCACCACTAAGCTAGTAGTAAACGCGGCTGAACCAAACAAGATAAATTCACGCCGACTAAAGTTTGTTGTCATACCTTACCTTCAAATAGATAGTTATTTTAGTTATTTCAACACTCTAAAGTCGTAGGTGGTTTTTTGGAAATAATTTCTCTTGAATTTCTCAATCAAGGCACAAAAATCTATCTTCTCAAATAAGTTATCTTGACAGCGCAGGGATAATTGGAGTGTTATTTGTTACCGTTTTTTAGCGCTTGTGTTATTTTGAAGTCTTAATCACTTCATTTGTGCAGTATAGGCTTGTAACAAATAGCACTAAAAAAAAGCTATAAAGCTACCATTGAAGGGGAACAAAAATTTCCGCACTCAAGTATGGATATTCGCGTACCAGAATGTGTTCGTCCAGTGTTAGCTGATTATTTATTGTCACTAAAAACCGAACTCCCTAATCTGATAGATGCTTGTTATATTCACGGTTCTATTGCACTTGATGCATTCAATCGACACTTTAGTGATATTGATTTTATTACCATTCTCGCGCGACGAGCTACAGCACAAGAAGTAGAAAAACTCAAAGCGGTTCATCAGCAGGTAGAAATGCTTTACCCCGAATGGAAACTAGAAGGAAGCTATTTACAATGGGAAGACTTAGGGCGGGAGCAACAAGAAATTGTCCCCTATCCCTATTACCATGACGGCGTTCTGCGTTCTGCTGGTTATCATGATGTGAACCTTGTCACTTGGTGGGTGTTGAAGCATCGAGGTATTTCCATTATGGGACTTTCACCACAGACCCTTGCATTTACAGTCGATGGGAATCTGCTGCGGACAAATATTCAGGAAAATCTCAACAGCTATTGGGTGAGTTGGACACGTCAGCCAAACAAAATAGCATATTTAGTAACGGATAGTGGTATTCAGTGGGCTGTGCTTGGCATTCTCAGACTGTTTTACACGTTGAGGGAGCATGATATCACCTCAAAAACCGAGGCTGGTCGATATGCATTGGTGCATCTTCCAACACAATGGCATCGGCTGATTACTGAAGCAATTAACCTCCGCTCAAATCGGCACGGCTCCTGCTACCGTAGTAGAGTGAATCGGGCTATTGAGGCAGTACGTTTTTTGCGATACGTAATTAATGTATGTAACAAGCAAGCGCCGTGAAATATCTCACCCCCGTTCTGGAGGCGTTACGCTTTATATAAGGAAATAAATTTAGTTAAGACCCCAAAATGTCCTCACCACAAATCCCATCCTATGCTTGTGACAACTCTCTAGACCAGCCTTTATCCACTCTGCCGTCTTGGAAAATCAAACTGCTGTATGACGGTCAATGTCCCTTGTGTCTGCGTGAGGTTAACTTTTTGAAGAACCGGGACGCGGGTCGCGGGCTGGTGGCGTTTGTAGATATTGCAGCTGATGACTACAATCCCCAAGCGCATGGCAATGTTGACTATGAAACTGCAATGGGGCGTATTCATGCTGTGTTGCCAGACGGAACGCTAGTTAAAAATGTTGAGGTTTTCCGTCGCATTTATGAAATTCTGGGGATGGGTTGGGTCTATGCTGCAACTTCCTTACCAGTTATTGGTGCTATTGCCGACTTCCTATATAGGGTTTGGGCAGATTGGCGACTTTTCCTCACCCGACGACCAGATTTAGCGACTATTGTACAGGAGCGTTCTTCTCGACAAGCTTGCCAGACCCAAAACCGTTGTCGCTTAATAGATGGAGATGACTAAACCCAGTTTCACAATAAACTTGTCCGTAAATTTATAACTCAGTCTGTACAAGGGTTTTAAAGGATGCTTATATGTCATCGCTCAACATAGCAATCAGAGTTTGTGATAGTTGATGATAGTTTTTTCAATAAACTTAACCCGATCGCTTAAGCCAGCAGATCGCGCCTTGGCTCTTGCTTTGGCAACTAGATTGGGGTCTTTTTCAATACCAACAGCCTGGATATTATAACGTTTTGCCAGAGCGATCACGCTGTTTCCTAACCCAGCAGCCAGTTCTAAAACTGTTTCATCAGCAATACCTTCGCCAAAAAAAGAGTATGAAGAGAGAGGGCGCTTTGTAGTAGAGTTGTTGTCTTCCCAAACGACAACTCAAAAGCTACAATTCGCCCATGTTGGACATCCTATCACTGTTACAATGCCTGCTACCGCAGATCAACGCTACGACGATGCGCCGAATGAACCAGATCATCATGGCCATGTTAGCAATGAGCGGCCGAGCCACCATGTTGGGAATTTCTCGTTGGACAGACATTGGTGGTAGTTATCGGACAATGTTGAGATTTTTTCATACAGTAATACCTTGGGCAACATTGTTTTGGCTGTTTTTTCGTAAACATTTATGGCGAAAGGATGAAGTATATTTGCTTGCCGGAGATGAAGTTGTAGTCAGCAAGTCGGGTAAACAGACTTATGGGTTGGATAGATTCTTCTCTAGCCTAGTAAACAAACCTATATCAGGGCTATCTTTCTTTGTCTTGTCGTTAGTAAGTGTTGAGCAAAGACAGTCATTTCCGATTCAAATAGAACAAGTAATCAAGAGTAATACTAAAACAAATATTCAGTTGTCAAGCGAAAAAATAAAAACCAAAGAAAAACGTGGACGTGGACGACCAAAAGGGAGTAAAAACAAAAATAAAACCGAAGTGATATTCACATCTGAACTATTGCTAATTAAAAAGATGATTAATTCACTATTCAAGTTAGTAGCTAATTTTATTCCCCTAACATACTTGGTAGTAGATGGTCATTTTGGTAACAACAACGCTTTACAGATGGCACGACAAGTGAACTTGCACATAATTTCCAAGTTGCGCCACGATTCAGCATTATATATCCCTTATGAAAATCCTGACTATCATAAACGCTCTCGTCGTAAATACGGTGACAAACTAGACTATAGTAATATACCTGACAAATATTTATCTAAAAGTAGCATTGAGGATGAGATTCAAAGTGATATTTATCAAGCCACTCTCCTTCACAAAGAATTTGCCCAAGCTCTAAATGTAGTGATTTTAGTCAAAACCAATCTTAAGACTAATGTTCGTAGCCATGTAGTTCTATTCTCCAGTGACCTGGAATTATCATTTGAAAAAATAATTGATTATTACAAACTCCGCTTTCAAATCGAGTTTAACTTCCGTGATGCAAAGCAGTTTTGGGGGTTGGAAGATTTTATGAATCTGAGGCAAACTGCGGTAACTAACGCTGCTAATTTCGCATTTTTTATGGTTAATTTATCTCATCATCTTCTCGCTGATTTTCGCCTCATTAATCCCGGCTCCGGCATTATTGACCTTAAGGCTCATTATCGTGGCTTTCGATATATCCATGAAATTTTAAAAATGCTTCCAGAAATCCCTGAGCCTATTTTATTAAACCAGATTTTTGCCAAGCTTACTTCTTTAGGACGCATTCATCCCGTTTCTACGGGCGTTGAACCCTCGTAATTTGGCAGAGGTATTGATCAGGTAGTTTTATAAGCCCAGAGCAAAACATTAGCTTTTATTCTGGTCGGCGATCGCTACTCGATAAGTCAAACCGCAATTGCTCGTACAGCACAACTTCTATGCAGAAGGACGACAGGTCATGACCCCTTCTTTCTGCGTGTTAGCATTGGTTTTACTGCCCATAGCTCGAATCTTTATTGTTGGTTCATAGCCGGGATAACAACGCACCAAAACAGTATCTTCAGATCGAGTCACGTACAGAACATAAACTGGTTTGCCTCCTAATACGGCAGTTACAAGACTGGGGGGAAGGGGGGCAGTTGCAACAATTGTTGAGTGCTTAAAAGAGTGTATATCTAACATTTGAGATAGAACAGATTTTGACTCAAAAAACTGCAAGCATACCAGTACTAACGCCGTAATCATGATTAGTACAACAGAGAATTTAGCGGATCGTTTGAACATGGTTTAGTTTATATCAAGGGTTTGGTATAGATGTGTCAGGTAGCCAGAAACATAGGGTTTTGTAGCAGACTAATTTTTAGTAATATTCGCCGAGTGAAGATGCCATTGACGTTGCTGTTTAGTAGAGCCAGGAACATTGTTGACTCGCCGCAGCACATAGCTACCGTGAAATCGCTGCAAAGTTCCATTAGTGGTGATAGCAGTAACAGTGACCGGAATCTTAATGTATAATGAGCCTGCTGCTCCCTCTAATTGACCCGGTTTTTCAACCTCTACAGCAACGGATGCGGTGTCGGCAAAACCCTGCTTAAACTGCTCAAATGACTGCTTACTAGCAGTACCACTTCCCTCCCAAGCCGAGTAGGCTTGTTTATAGTCTTGACGATTGATAGCAGTGTAATAGTCACGGATAACTTGGACTGCTTGCTGCTGAAGTGGCTTGTCACCAGTAGCGTTTTGTGTAAGAAAGACTGGTGGTGAGGTCGGACTGGATGTGACCAACGGATTTGCAATCGCTGGGGTATTTGCGGGAGGTTGTTGTGATGTGGTAGAGGAATTACAGGCTGTAATCGCGATCGCGAGTAGCATTGATCCAATAATCATACTTTTCTGTTTTAAGCATATACATAAAGAGCAGTATCAACAAATATCTCATCTACGCTCATTTGTGCGATTGGGGCTGATGCTGGAAATGTGGTAGTTTGATATTTTTGAAAATACTGGGGTAATCAAAAGCATGATAAAGCTTCCCTGTCAGAACATCCCGTTCGCCTAGCGCGATCAGCCGAAACATCCCCACGGCGATCGCCGCACCCATTGGCGGAGCAATTGCATAAATCCATTGATGATGCCAATTTCCACTCACCAGTGCTGGAGCGAAACTCCGCGCTGGATTGAGACTGGTTCCCGAAATTGGAGCTTCTTGCCACACCATCCCCGCAATTAACAGCCAAACTACCAAAGGTGTCCAACGCATCAGCCGATGATGACTGACAAAGATAAAAATTGTCAACACCAAGAGAAATGTAATCGTGACTTCTGATAAAAATACAATCCACAGTGGGTAATTCCATCCGGGCAGCGTCATGCCGTTACTAACACTTTTGGCATAATCTCCCCATAAAGTCACAAGCAATAACACAGCAGCGATCGCTCCGAGAAATTGTCCAATTACAAAGCCAACAAAATCTCTCAGGTGCATTTTGCCGTGTATCCAAAATGCGAGTGATACAGAAGGATTGATGTGAGAGCCACTCAGTTTGCCAATCGGCGAAACAGCTACAATCGCTCCACTTCCAGCAAAAATTAGTCCCGTAATCAGCCGCCGAATGCTGGAATCAGGTACAAGCTGTTCTATTGGCAAACCATGCCCAAAGTTCAAGACAATTGCACTCAAACCGATGAAAATATTGAAAGCGGCTCCCAAAAATTCTGCAAAGTATTCGCGCCAATGCCACTGATGGCGATCGCTATTATGCATAGCTGGTAAATTTTGTCAAAGAGCTTGCGTTAACGCCGATCGATTAACTAAAAGAGCAATTGATCACAAACTCATAAAACCTCCTCTGGTTGCTGGATTGTTTTTAATGCCCATCCGCTAATCCAACATCCCCATCCATCTATAAATATGATGAGAATAGCTGTTACATAAAAGAGTAAACCCCAACCTTCCGCAGAAACTTGAGGAATATGAGCAGGACCAATAGCTATCAAATGAATATAGATTGAGAAAAAGATAGAACCGATCATTGCACTTAGCAACAGCCAGATACCAAGGCGGTAGAACCATGTCCAGAGTAAAACGGTGGCAATGATGGGAGCGATAAAAATCACAACTACGACAAACGAACTTTGAAGCGGGGATAGAGGGACTGGAATTTTAATATGGGCTAAACCATGCAATGCATTTGCGATCTCGTGCATCACCACGATCGCAGTTCCATATTGAGCAATTTTCATGGGTTATCTCCTGATTAGAAATAATTACTGAGGCTCGTCCAAAATTGAACTGTAAGCTTGCGGTTCTTGAATGCGGTGTTGGGCATATTTCCGTCGAGCCTTGACTATTTCCTGATAAACTTTTTTACGAGCTAAATTGACACTACCTAATGGTGCGTGTTCTGGGAGGGTATGCCAAGCCATGAACGATAGACCTTCATCCAGTCGCTTTCGCTCCTCGAAGTCAAATTTCTGAGCGGGAATTTTGATGGTTGCAAGCTTGATAAACGGTGAGTCTTCCTCTTTCCACTCCTGCATCGGATCTTCAATTGGAGTTTTTTCATCGTTAACATATAGCTGCACTAAAAAGTCAAAGGTTGCATCTTTACCTTTTTCTGTGAGGTATTCCACAACTGCTTCGCGCAGGTAAGTCTCAGAAGTCGGGGGCGAACTAGGAATATCTTGCTGATCAGGTTTGACAGAAAACTTGATGGATTGAGAGCCAAGTTGATAGGGAGTTGTACTCCAATATTGAATTAGCAGTGGATTTGCAACTTGTTTGCTCGTGATTGCTTTGAGGACTTCAAACGTGGGTTGTAGCGATCGCAGTTCTTCTTCATTCGCCTGACCGACGCTTGCTTTCGTCAAGTTAGCAAACCCTTGGGCATCGCGCACAAAGAACACCGGATGATTAATCAGCAAAAAGTCTTGAGTTTCTTGCTCATCATCGAGAACTTTTTCACCTTCTACCTGTAAAAGTTTAATAGCAAGCGCGCGAACATCGGGATCGAGGTCTGAGGCGAGTTGACCGCGCTTTTGTGCTGGGGAAGCGTTGGATAGTCTCATCCAAATTGGGTAGGTTTTGGGTTGGGCAAAAACACCGACTCGCAAAGATTCGGGAATATTATCTTCAACTTTGAACTCTCCCCAAACCAAGCCGTGACTTTTAGGATGGTCTTTTCGCAAATCTGGACTTTTCTCGGCTTGAACTTTGAGATCTATATCCAGGATGGTATCAGTAGCCGCTTCTTGAGCAGTAGTGGATAAATAAGATATACTCATGGTTTTTTTTCTTTATAATGCAAGATTAATGAATTATGGGGATTTGCCTGTTTCCTGTTCCCCGTTCCCTGTTCCCTTTTAAAGCTAAGGAGTATCAAAAGACTTTCTCTGGTTGCTGGATTGTTTTCAATGCCCACGCACTAACCCAACAGCCCAATACATCGGCAATTACTATCACAATGGCTGTAATTTGGAATAGCATTCCCCAACCTGTAAAGGCAACTTGAGAAACATGATCGGGACTAATTACAAGGAAATGATTGTAGATGCCAAAAAGCAGCGATCCAGCTATTGAACTCAGCAACAGCCAGCTACCGAGGCGGTAAAACTGCGTCCAAAGTAAAACGGCGGCAATGATGGGAGCAAGAAAAATTACAATCGCCACAAACGAACTTTGAAGCCCAGAAAGGGCAACTGGAATTTCTATATGTGCTAAACCATGCAGTCCGTTGGCGATCGCATGAACAACCGCGATCGCTGTTCCATACTGAGCAATTTTCATCTTGCTTCTACCTCAAATTATTAACAAAATTTAGGGTTTGAGTTCCCTACAATTAGGTGCAGCACATTTTGTATCGGGGTAAAATCCCCATTACAAAAAGTAATTGCGTTAGCCAGTCCACAAGCTTGATTGCGAATTGTTATGAGTTAGTTGGTAAGTACTTTCTGTGCTGGCTTTGCAACTTTACCTGCTTTAATTAAATCTGCTGCTTTTTCGCCGATCATAATGGCTGGCGCGTTTGTATGTCCTGTATTGAGAGTTGGCATGATCGAAGCATCGACAACCCGCAACCCTTCAACTCCATAAACCCGCAGTTGGGGGTCTACAACTGCCATTAGGTCAGTACCCATTTTACAAGTGCCGATGGGATGAAATACCGTGCCGCAATTTGCCCGGATGTATGCTTCCAAAGCTACATCGTCAGTGACATCAGCGCCTGGAGCTACTTCTCGACCGCGAAATTCATCAAAAGCACTGGTGTGGAACAATTGGCGCATTAACTTAATCCCTTCGATAAACTTCTGCACATCGGATTGACTTTGCAGATAGTTTAGGCGAATCATCGGTGTGTCTTTGGGATCGCAAGAGCGTAAACTGACACTGCCAATGTTTTCAGGATGAACTAAAGCAATCAGACCCGTGAAACCCAAACCAGAGTTAGGATAGCCAGGAGGTGCCCACATAATTGGGCCAAAGATTAATTCTAAATCTGGTGCAGCCTCGTGATTGTTCTTGCTATGTACAAACAATCCAATTTCAGCACAGCCATTGCTGGTCTTTGCCGTATGTAAATCACAAGTTGCTTCGTAGGGAACAGGGATGAGAATGTGATCTTGCAGGTTTTGACCCACACCGGGTAAATGAGCCACCACAGAAATTCCCATTGCCTGTAATTGTGCTTTATCGCCAATGCCAGAAAGCATGAGCAGCTTGGGCGAGTCAAAGGAACCCGCACTGACAATCACTTCTTGATTAACTCTGACCTGATGCAGCATTCCCTCATGCAAATATTCCACCCCAACGGCGCGAGTGCTTTCAAACAACAACCGCGTCACTAACACACTTGTTTGCACCGTTAAATTCGGACGAGTTAAAATCGGCACGAGAAATGCCGCAGCCGTACTGTGCCGTTTGCCGTCTTTGACCGTTAGCTGAATCGGCCCTACTCCTTCTTGCTTGATGCCGTTGAAATCAGGATTGTAATCGTACCCTAATGCCACGGCTGCATCAACAAATCGTTGAGAGATGGGAGCAGGGGAGATGATATCAGTAATGCTCAACTCTCCATCTACGCCATGATATGCGTCAAATCCGCGTTGCTGGTGTTCGGATTTTTTAAAGTAAGGCAATACATCCTGGTACGACCAACCAGGATTTCCTAGTTCCTGCCAGCGATCGTAATCGTGAGCATTGCCCCGGATATACACTAAGAAATTAATCGAACTGCTGCCTCCCAAAACTTTGCCACGAGGACAAAAAATTTGGCGATCGCCCAGATACGGTTCAGGTTCAGAAAAGTATCCCCAGTCCACCTCAGTTCCAGGTAGGGTTGTGCAGTCCAACGGAATTTGAATTTCTGGTTTTGTATCTGGATTGCCTGCTTCGAGCAATAATACAGTTGTGTCAGGGTCTTCAGTCAAACGGTTAGCAACTACGCAGCCTGCTGAACCCGCACCAATTACAATGTAATCATACTGAGTCATGATAGTTTCTCCTTCTTCGTTGTCTGTATTGGATTAACGTGAGTTCAATGAGTACTGTTTTAACTACCTTGTACACACAAGTCTTTTAAAGTTGTTATGTAAGACAGAGAAAGTTATTTTTTGCGCTTCGATGCAATAAAGGTGCAAGGCAATACAATAAAGATGTAAAGCGATGCAATAAAAATGTAAAGCGATGCAGTAAAAATGCAAGGCGATGCAATAAAAATGTAAAGCGATGCAGTAAAAATGCAAGGCAATACAACAAAGATGTAAGGCGATGCAATAAAAATGCAAGTCAAAGTGAGTTAAAGCTTTAAAGCCTGTCGCGATCGCTTGTCTGACTTATCTTGGTTATGCGGTCTGTGGAAGTATCTTAACGATGAAAAATGCTGGAAAGAACAGCAGTACAAATTTTGGATTTTAGATTTGAGATTTTGGATTAAAAGACTTAATTACAAAGTTGTTTCACAAATTCAAAACAATACTTTCTCTGCCAATTTGGTGTAAGAAATTGAATATCGTTTCTTGATTCTGAGAATATAGAAATTGCTCTCACTTTGTCACATCCCCTGTGATAAGTTTTTCTACTAGCAATAGGGATAGGGGTTAACTTACTCTTAGGGCTAGAAATAACCTATCCTTAAGAGCAGGTATTTTAGACAATTATAGAAAAGCACAGTCAATGATTTGTAATAATTTTTATTTTACAAAATATTGCAATTTTATGGATAATCTTTTTGCTAAAGCAGACAAATTTAAGCTGTTCAAGATACTAGACTTAATTGGACGCTTTTCATCCCAAAAAATTAGAGAAGAATAGAACTCTATTGCTGGTGCAGAAGTCAAAAGTGCAAATGTTTGGCTAGCAATGCGTTCGTCATCAAAACTTAGAAAGTAGACAGTATCATCAAAGACAATAACTTTATCATCCATTTTACCAACCAACCGAAAATCTAGTTTTTTATAAAGTCCACAAATTGCAATCTTCCAGGGAGCGAATGTGTACGAACCAACTCCAAATATAGAAAAGCGGAAACTGTTTTGATAAATTTTGCTTTTTCTATTATCTAAATATTTTGAATGAGTCTCTAAATATTTCCAAGTTCTAGGAGCTAAGTCTCTGATTTCCTCAGTTTTCTCGCCAATATAACTTTGCGTGACTAAAACATATCGCTTAACGCTTTTTGTGCGATTATTAGCGATATCAGAACCTTTAACTAAAGGAAACAGATAAGTCTCCTCAATATCAACAACTTCTCCTAGTCCGTTGATAAAGGTATCGTTAACTTTACAAAGTTCCATTACACTAGAACAATCATGCTTAATCCCAGAGCGCCATTTTAATCCCATCTTCGGATTATGTAAATCTTGCAGTCTATCGAAAGACATCACATCTCGAATCTGAGTATTATTACGATAACCTATTCGATAATAAGTATCAGAATTAAGACTATCGAAGACATTACAAAAGTAGTTTTGCGAAGTCGAGTCAAATTTACAAAACAGAAGACAAGCATCAACAGTTGCATTAAAATATTTTTTTGCATCTATTTTGTAAGTTGCACAGTAAGCAAGATTTAAACTTTGTGAATAAAGGTAATTTAATATTTTTCTAGCAACAGAAGTTTTGCATAACATCGCCAGATAAGCTTCATGCTTTTGCAGACATTGAATTGAATGAATCAACATCCACTCAGAAATATCAAAATTGCTCTTGCCTGTAACTGCATCTAAACCTTTGTGATTCTGAAAATTAGTTTTTTGGGGCAAGTTATTACCACTAATTACACCTTGTTGAGAGTTAGTCACCCAAGGAAAGTTTCCTAGTACCAAGATTTTTCCACTAAACTCATCCCTCAATGATGACCAATCAAACTCAAAAAAATTTCCTTGCTGAACTTGGATTCTCTCATCATTTAAAAGCTGATGATTATTGACAATCTCTTGTATGTAGTCTTGATTGATTTCCAATCCAATGATTTTGCTTGCCGATGGAAACGAATATGCAGCAGCTTGAATAAAGTTACCAATACCACAAGTTGGCTCAACAATCATATCAGGACTTACACCAAGTTCTAGTAATTTATGGCAAATTTTTTCAGCTAACTCTAATGGAGTCTGAAAGTCTCCATACTCTGTTTTCAGCTTTGGAGTAACCTGAATCATAAGTTTGCTCTATAAACAGCAACTACACCTGCTTCTTGCCCAGCACGCTCAATGACTCTTCCATATTGTAGCCGCCATTGCAAAGCATTGGAAATCGTTAAAAATCCTTGAATTGGAGGATTCGCAAGTATTTCATCCGTAATGTTTGCTGCTTCAATTTCATCAACAGGCAAGTTTCGATCCAGCATAAATGCAATCAAATCATCTTTATTTCCTTCATTGTCCAAAATATTACGAATTCCGCGAGTCATCTGAAAATCTGCTGTTCTTTCAGCAGCCACAAAAATCGTGTGTAAAATACTTAAAGTTGCTGTTCGGCTTGTGCTGTTGTCTGCCTTGTCGTAAACAAAAATAATTAACGAATATCCAAGACCAAAAATCTTTTGTCGTGCAGATTTAAAAGGACATGACGACTGAGGTTGTCTAATGCTGGTTACTTTTACGTCAACAAGCAAACCGGGAAAATCGATTCCACTGGCTGAATTGCCTTCCAAAAACTCATATTTTCCTTTGAGATAAAGTCTAAACTTCTGCTCTAAATATGTTCCAACAGCTTTACCATCTGTAACACCGTAAAGAATTGGTTCTGGATGCTGAGACTCGGCTGCTGAAAAGATTGCTGCTTCAGAGCATAGGGTTTCTAACGTCAAGATTGGCATAGGCGGTTGAATTATTAAAGTGTAATAATACCGCGCTTGAGGGCAACAATCATTGCTTGAGTGCGATCGCCTACTCCCAATTTACTCAAAATATTTTTCACATGGAATTTCACCGTACCCTCAGCGATCGCCAAAACAGTGCTAATCTCTAAGTTACTCTTGCCCGTTGCCATCAAGCGCAATACTTCCAATTCGCGATCGCTTAGTTCTGGACTCCGCAATCTTTCTGCTAGTTTTGCACCCACGGCGGGAGGAATGTACTGCTGACCATTGTGAACTGCCCGAATTGCTGTCAGTAGTTCATCTGGTTCTGCATCCTTTAATACATAGCCTTTTGCACCTGCCCGCAGTCCGCGATAGATGTCTTCGTCGCTGTCGTAGGTTGTCAGGACAACGATTCGAGCCTCGGCAAACTCAGCGCAAATAGTAGCGATCGCATCTACACCACTGAGTTCCGGCATCCGCAAATCCATTAATGTGACATCGGGTTGATGTTGGCGGAAAAATTCTACTGCTTCGTAGCCGTTGCAGGCTTGCCCTATCACAGTCATATCCGGTTGATAGTCGAGTACGGCTGCTAGACCTTCTCGCATAAATGGATGGTCGTCAGCGATTAAAATGCTGATTGCAGAGGAGTTAGAAGGGTGCGTCATCGGGTTTGTACCCTCACTGTGATTTCTGTCCTTTGTTTTTTTATCTCACGCAAAGGAAGAACTAAGGGAACTCCAGAAAATAATTTCGCTCCTTGAAAACGGCTTTCTCTTCCCCCTGCCTTAAAATTATTGGGGCGGAGTAAATATTTCGAGGGTTAAACTTGTAAAATCCGATGGGTCGTAATGGCGAATAGCACGTTGTAATAAAGTATCATTACTTAGCCAATCCATTGTCAAAAAAAACATCCTTCCACTTTCTACAGATTGCGGAAAACTGACACTCACCCCGTCGTTCAAGTTTAAAATAAGGTTATTCTCCGATAGTTCATGAAGTTGAATCCATGAAGTTGTAGTTTCTGGGTATACTGTCCAATCAGGTGTCATTTTTATAAGTGTTCCTTGCCAGTTACCGTTTGAGTTATTCATCTCGGAAACAGGAGAACTTTCAGCAAAGCTGTTTAAGTTTTCTACCAGAACTGTAATGCGCTGTAAAGAGCCGCTTTCATTGTATCTGGCAATCGCAGTCGCACGCCTATCTTCATCTCTTAAACATGTATCGAAAAAAAAGGGGATGCCTGGTTCTACTCTTTTAGACCCCCAGGAAAAGCAAGTATCTAAAAATAATCCATTCGTTATTGGTTTTAAGTAGGGGCCAAAAGTCTTAGACTCTTTAGTGCCATCGGCATAAATATAATGATTTTGATGAGAAATTTCACTACAATCATCGTTGGCACGAAAACTTCTAATACATTGCAAAG
Source organism: Halotia branconii CENA392 (assembly GCF_029953635.1). Classification (NCBI taxonomy): domain Bacteria; kingdom Bacillati; phylum Cyanobacteriota; class Cyanophyceae; order Nostocales; family Nodulariaceae; genus Halotia; species Halotia branconii. Next base: position 6,093,636 of record NZ_CP124543.1, read on the forward strand.
ATTCTCTAAATTGTTCCTTTATGTAATATCTAGTCCAAGTTCCATACAAGTCTTGTGAATAATATCGACAGAATTGGCTCCAATTTTGCAGTTGTAAGTTCATAAACTGACTTATCCCATCAAACTCAGAATCACCTCACCTATTCTTACTTTTTTTGGATGTTTTTGGACAACCGCACCACTTGTCTTGATTTACATTAGACTTCTTGCATAAATATCTTTTTGTCTCACGCAAAGGCGAGGCAGCGCGTTGGGCGGGTTCCCCGACTTGAAGCGACTGCCGTTGCAAAGGCGCAAAGAAAAGAGCGCAAGTAACGACTTTTGCAAGAGGTCTATTAAAAGGTTCTGCCGCTACTTTTACGCGAACAACTATTTTTTGTCCAAAGTCCAATTAAAAATTGCATTTGGAAGTCCCTAAATTATTTGTACCTTCACTGTGATTTCTGTCCCTTGTCCCAGATGGCTGACAATTGTTAATTCTGCTCCAATGCGTTGGGCGCGTTCGGTCATTCCCAGTAATCCGAAGCCGCGACCTACGGATAAACTTTGGCTTTCAAAGCCTTGACCATTATCTTTGATTTGCAAGATGAATTGCGATGATTCATAGCGTAATTCAATGCAAATTTCGCTGCCATTAGCATACTTAAAGGCGTTGGTTAATGCTTCTTGCCCGATGCGAAATAAATTAGTTTCTACCTCTTTGGCTAAAGCATAAGGTTCGCCGATCGCTTGACAAACGACCTGGACTGAGGTGAGAGAAAACATTTCATCTGCAAGGCGATCAAGGGCGCTATGTAAATCCCCTTCTTCTAATATCTGCGGGCGGAGTGCTTCTACCGAGCGACGGGCATCGGCTAGCCCGGAACGCGCCAAAGTGCGCCCCGTTTTTAGGTGTGACTGGGCGGCATCTGGGTCGAGGGTAAGGCGTTGGGAGGCAGCATCTAAGTGAACGATGATACTAGTAAAAGCTTGGGCTAGAGTATCGTGTATTTCTCTAGCCATACGGTTGCGTTCTTGCAAAATTGATGCTTCTTCGGCGCGTTGGCGTTCGCGGAGTGCAGCGTTGCGCTGTTCGCTAATGTCTGCAATCAAACCATAGTATCCTCTCACTTGACCATTGGCATCGACATCGGGGATATAGGTAGCACTGATATGTTTTTTGCCCGATGAATAATTAAGTTCTGTCTCATAGGTTGTAATCTGTCCCTCTAGTGCTTGCTTGACATAAGGCTCAACAACTTGATAAGCTGCTTCACCCAAAATTTCACGTTTATGTTTGCCAACAATTTCATCTCGACTACGCCCAAACCAATCCTCACAGGTCTGGTTGACAAACCGATAGCATTGATTAGCATCTGTATAAAAGATACATACTGGTAAAGCATCGGTAATTAGTCTTAATTCCTGTTCTCGATGGCGCAGTGCGGCTTCGCTTGTTTGTAAAGCTGCCGTTCGTTGGGCTACTTGTTGCTCTAAGGTGCGGTTGTAGTCGGCTAACAGTTGCTCTGCTTGTTTGCGCTCGGTGATATCTTGAAAAGCAGCGATCGCATAAACCACTTTACCCTGTTCGTCAAAAACGGGAGTTCCCCAACCTTCAACGGGAATAGTTGCATTGTCTTGGCGAATTTCTAAATCGTCAATTCTGGTGCGATCGCCTTTTAACGCCCGCATCACTGGTAGGTTTTCAATGGGATATGGTTGGTCTGTTCTTGCTAGATAAAGTTGATAAACTTCTGCAAGTTGCTCTGCTGTTGCACCAGGTACAATCCCTTTGCCTAATAGCTCAATTGCCTGTTGATTGGCGTAGTAAGGGCGACCTAGTATATCTACAACTCCAATTCCTACGGGAACCGCTTCTAAAAACTGGCTCATCTGACTTTCATTAGCGCGTAACTTGGAGTAGAGTTTGGCATTTTCAATGGCGATCGCGGCTTGGGTGGATAATAAATGTAAAACTTGCGATCGCGTAGCGTCTCCTTCGGAGAATCGCTCTGGTGTAAATGCTCCAGTTGCCAATTTATTTTCTAAATACAATACGCCGACTAGTTTACTTTTATTTAGTAGTGGCAAACATAAGATTGATTGAGTTTGATTCTGTTGAATATATGGCTCGTTGATAAAATTACCTTCACGAGTGGCATCATTTAAAATCACAGATTCATGAGTCCGCAGTACATAATTAATAATTGATTCAGGTAAGCGATTTGCTATTGGAATCGATTGCAGCACTCGCGTAGCACAGATATGTTCGCTATCATTGAGTTCGCAAGCAGCTTCAATTGCCCATTCTCCTAAATTTTCCAAAATCAAAAATCCAGTTTGTGCGCCAGCATTTTCAATTAAAATTTTCATCAAAGAATTGAGCAATGGTTCTAATTCAATTTCACTCGAAATTGCTTGTGAGGCTTTGAGTACTGCCGCTAAATCAAAAGCAATGGGCGAACTGTTAGAGGTAGTTTTGGAAACTTTAGGAATTGTTTGAGAAGTCGTGTTTAATGACTGAGAAAAAAACTGCGGATATCGGGTTTCTAAATCTCTGACTTTGGCAGTTGCTCCCCAACGTTCGTAACAGTAATGAGCTTCTTTGATGTAGGTTTGGGCAATTTTTTCTCGACCTCGTACCAAATAATGTTTTGCAGCCAATTCATAAGCTAAAGCTTCTTCTTGGATATATTCATTTTGCTTGGCTGTTTGAATTGCTTGTTCGTATAATTCTTCTGTCTCAAACAACTGACCCAAAACTCTTGCTGTCTCTGCTTCTACCAAATAATATTTATGCAAATAATTCATTGGCGCATAATCTGCCCAGTGTTTAACTTTCTCTTGATTAAGGGCAACTTTTGTGAGGATTTCTGACTGTATTTGAACGTTGCTTTCTGGATATATTGCTAGTCTTGTCAGCGAGTCATAAAGGTAGTACAAAGGAACAGAGGGTGTCGCTCTTACTTGGAGCAAATAACTTGACGCTAAAGTTGAGTTCTCAACTGCCTGATCGTACTCAGCAAATAAATAGCAGAGGATAAGTTTATTGAAATACACCAAAAAGATTGCAAATCCATCTTTTTCATGTTGTGTCGGTCTATTCTCTTCATTGTATAGTTTGCCAACCAGACGGGTTGGATTGACCGAGCCTCCGAGCAAATTTAAAATAGACTGCTGAAGTATTTCAGCCCAGTTGAGTGCTGCTTTCTGTTTGAATTGACGGATTGTTTGACTGAATAACTTCATCTCGCGTTCAACCTCAACAAGTTCCTTTCCAACGACAAAGGATTGGAGGCAATAAGTGTGAGCGCAATAAGCAGCAAACTCTATATCTCCAGTTTCTATTCCGCTTTCATAGGCTGCTAGTAATGGCGGCAATATTTCTCTAATATGTTCTTTTCTATGGATGATGAAGATATTTACAAACATCAACGTCCTAGCTTTGAGTGAATAAGTATTTGGCTGTGACAACTGTTTGAGAGCCAGCTGTCCAAACTGATAGCCAAACTCTATGTTTTTGACCATGTCACAAAGAATTAATCCACACAAGGCATAGGCAACGGGGGAGGTAAACGCATTACCATATTGGATCGACAAATTGACCTGTTTAGATGCCAGCAGAGGCATTAAATCGGGAGCCGCAATATAAGCAGCAACGGTGATACTGGATAGGATTCGCATCGCCGCCAACTTTTGTGGCTCGGTCATTTGGGGCAAACTGCTCAAGTCCTGAATTTGTTTATCTCTTAAGAGGAATGCGATCGCATCTAGTTCATGGCGAATATCTGACTGACTTGGCTGTTCGGGAAAACTAATCCCTAGTTGCTGCAAAACTTGCAATGCTGTATCGATTGCTTTCAACGGCTGGTTTTGTGCGATATAGGTTTGAATCTTGACTTCGTAAACTTTTACGGTGTCGAGAACTGTTTTTGCTGATTGCAAAGCGATGGCTACCCAAGACTCTACCTGCTCAAACTCACCACACAAATAGGCGATTTCTGTCGTAGCTGAACATATTTCTAACGTCAGGTGATAGTTTGTTTGCCAGCTTGTAGCAGCTAGCCATGCTCTGCCTGTGGCTAAATATTTTTTGGCGACATTATAGGCGATCGCTGTTTTTGCTTTCTGACCTGCAACTAAATTTAATCTGGCAATTTCATGACGTTCGGATTCCTCTGTAACCAGCTCAATGCCATGATTGAGATGATCGACAATTTCAAACAGTCGCTCTGATAATTGCTCGATTGAGGTTTTTTCTAGCAGACTGCGACCGATTTGTAAATGCACAACTTGTTTATGTGCCTCATCGATTAAAGCGTAGGCGGCTTGCTGGACGCGATCGTGCAAAAATTTATATTCCTGAACTAACAAGTTTTCATCTAATTCAGACAGAGGTTGAATTAATCCATCTTGTATAGCTGCGAATAAATCCCTAAAAACTAATTGAGGTGATTTTTCACAAACAATTGCTAATGTATCTAAATTAAATTCAGCCCCTACACAAGCTGCTAACTTCAGAATTTGTTGTGTAGTATCTGGCAGTTTCTTTAATTTAACCAGCATCAATTCTACAACATTCTCTGTGATATTTTGAGATTGAATTTTAGGAATACTCCACTGCCAACTTAAGTTTTCAGCATCAAAAGTCAACAAATTTTCACTATATAACATTCTCAAAAATTCATTGACAAAAAAAGGATTGCCCTCAGTTTTACGCAGCACTAATTCAGTTAAATAACGAACATTATCAGGATTGTGATGTAGCGTCTCGGCAATCAATTGACTTAACGGTTCTAGCGTTAAAGGTGTCAAGGTAATTTCTTGAATAACTGCTCCTTGTTTTCGCAGTTTCTCTAGTGTTAATGTTAGTAGATGCGTTGAATGTACTTCATTATCTCGATAGGCTCCGATTAAAAATAGAGCTTGGGTTTGCTCGTCTAGCAGCATCAATTCGATTAACTTCAGCGTTGCTGAGTCTATCCACTGCAAATCATCGAGAAAAATCACTAAGGGATGTTCCTGAGAACTAAACACCCGCACAAACGATTGAAAGACACGATTAAAGCGATTCTGAGCTTCTGTTGCACCAACTTCCGGTACAGGCGGCTGTTTGCCAATAATTAACTCAACTTCTGGAATAACATCAATGATAATTTGGCCATTGCTTCCCAAAGCTGCGAGCAGATGCGATCGCCACTGTTGTATTTGCTCCTCTGACTCGCCCAGGAGTTGCCGTACTAGTTTTTGCAGAGCATCGGCGATCGCACTATAGGGAATATCGCGCTGAAATTGATCGAATTTACCCCAGATAAAATAACCGCATTTTTGGGTAATTGGTTTATAAATTTCCTGCACTAATACTGATTTCCCAATTCCCGGATAGCCAGATACCAACATCATTTCTACTGGGAATTTTGAGTTACTATTTTGTTCCCGTGCAGAAATATTTTCTGAAGTAGCAACGCGCTCAAAAGCAGCTATCAACATTGCAACTTCTTTGTTTCTTCCATACAGTTTTTGCGGAATTTGAAACCGATCCCGAACGTCTTGCAAACCCAATTCAATGCTATCAATTCTACCGATTGCTGTTAATTTTTCGGCACAAATTTCTAAATCCGCCTTAATTCCCCAAGCACTTTGATAGCGATCCTCGGCATTTTTCGCCATCAGTTTCATCACAATATCCGAAATCACTTGCGGTATTTTTTCCCTGTTCCCCGTTTCCTGTTCCCTATTCCCTAATGCCACAGGCATTTTAGCAATATGACAATGGACTAGTTCCAGGATGTCAGTTGTGGGAAATGGTAGCTGTCCGGTTAGCAGTTCGTAGAAGGTGACACCCAGCGAATAGAAATCCGTGCGGTAATCGAGCAACCGATTCATTCTCCCGGTTTGCTCTGGAGACAGGTAGGGGAGGGTTCCTTTTAAAGCATAGTGACTTTTGAAAGTCGGATTCGTACGATTAAAACGGGTAGCAATTCCAAAGTCAATGATTTTGACAACACCAGTATCGGGATTGAGGACAATATTGCCAGGGTTGATATCCTGATGAATGACATTCGCTGCATGGATTCTGCCCAAAATGTCTGTAATCTCGATGGCAAGCTGGAGGAAAGTGGATAAAGGCATAGGGTAGAAAGCCTCTGGACGCTTGTGCATCCATTGTTCCAGCGACTCTCCACCAAAATCTTCTAAGAGAATTACCAGGGTGCGTTGATATTCCTGCTGGCTGTATGCTTTAATTACTCCTTTCACGTTCAAAGAGCGAGTAATTTCATATTCTTGCCTGTAGCGGATCAGTTCTTGAGTAGAAGGATAATCTTGTTTGAGCATCTTAACGATGAGCGATCGCTTATCTTGCAAACTGATACCGCGATATACTAAAGATGTCGAACTCTTATAAATTTTGCTTTGGATGGCAACTTCAGGTAGGGCAATCATAGAACTCGCTCCAGATGAGTATCATGAGCCGCAACAGCAATTATAACTTTTTACTGTTTGTAATTTGGTTTATCCATCTAATGCAACTCAAATTTATCAAGAATATAAGCACAGTCAAGTCCAGTGTAAGTATTAGTCATAGTTGCGATGAACATTTTTCCTCATTTTATTTTTTTCAATTTCTGCCTGTTTCTCTATATGCCTTTTTTATGCTAACGATAACAATGCTAAAAACTGGTCATAATTAATTCCAATTAATCTTTTTGCTTCCTGAGGATGTGATTCAATTCTTGCCAAAGGATTTATTATCTTATCTACATATAATTTTTACTCCGTTTTTGATTATCTTACTTTGTTTATATTAAGGATAAGTCTAAACACCTCTTGTTTAAGAGTTTCGCACCGGTAACTAATCTAAACTCCAGTACATAACAATGCTGATTCGTAGTTCAATTCTGGCACTGCTACTAATTTCTGCTACAAGCAGCTCAAATTTTACTCAATTTTCAGATCGGGTTTCAGGTAAAATAAAAACCTCTACCACTGCATTTTTCAATGCTCCAAAAACTAAACCTACTGATGATTTAGTGGTCAACTTAGCAGACAACAATATGGCTTTTAATCTCAATTCTTATCAATGGAAAAACCGCCTCTTGCTGGTGTTTGCCCCTTCAAAAACTAGTGACTTGTACTGGCAGCAAATGCAACTATTTCAAGAGCAAAAAGCTGGTTTTTCAGAGCGAGATTTAGTTTTAGTTGAAATGTTTACAGAAGGTGCAGGCCGTGCAGGAGACAAAACACTTGATCAGGCAGATGTTGCTCAAATGCAAAAACAGTTCAACATTGCTCCCCAAGAGTTCCGGACAATTCTTATAGGTAAAGATGGTACATCGAAACGAAGTGATAGTCAACCTGTCAAGTCAGAGGTGATCTTTCAAGAAATTGATGCGATGCCAATGCGTCAACAAGAAATGCGCGATAGCCAATAGCTCCAGCACTTAATTTAAGATGTTGATTCTTTCGTTAACATCTCTGGTGCTTCTTTACTCTCAACAGTTTTACTAGAAAAACCAGATGGAGAAAAATTATCTAAACCATCGGCGATATCTTTAATAAAACCAGCTATAGGCACTGCAATTACTAATCCCAATAATCCGCCGAGATAAGTTCCTACTAGTAAGGCAGTCAATACCCATATAGGCCTAAGTCCTGTTAAATTTCCTAAAAGACGAGGTGCGATCGCTTGGTCAATTAATTGATCTATAATGACAGCTATTACTACAATCTTTAGTGCTAACCAGAAATTATGTGAAGCTATTATTAAAGTTATTATAGTAATACTAACAATATCACCGAAGGGAATTAAACTACAAAGCCCAATTCCTAAACCAAATATTAAAGCAAACTGAATCTGAAAAAGTAAGAAAACAAGTGTTAATGAAAATCCCATTAATGAAGCTAAAGTTACCTGACCAATCAAGTAATTTTGAAAGTTTTCTTGAATAGATTGGCTGACGTGTTGGGCAAAACTCCAAGGTAACTTTTTAAATATCCCTTCCCAAAGCCTAGGGCCATCTAATAAGAGATAAAAAGTAAAAACTATTGTGATTAATGCATCAGATAAACTATCAATAGCTTCTATAATAATGCCAACAAGATTATCAGCCCAATTTTGCAATTCATCAGGTAGTCGCTCTGTAATTTGATTGATGATATGGCTAAAATTAACTTTTACTCCGTGGCTAATAGCCCAATCATCCAAAATCTTGATTTTTTGATTACTAGAATTAATCCACTGAGGAAGTATTTTAGTGATTTCGTTAAGTTGCTCTAACACAATGGGCAGTAATATGATACCCAAAGCAACTAAAATCATTAAAGCTGAGATAAAAACTAATCCTACTGCATAGCCCCGTTTAATTCCCCGGTGTCGAAGAACTTTAACAGGGTAATTTAAAATGAATGCTAGCAAAGTTGCTAATACAAAGATTGTCACTATGGGTTTAAAATATGCAAAAAAACGAAATGCTAGCCAACCATTGAGAAAGATTAGAGGAAATAGCAACGTAAAAATTAACCATTTAAGTAATTGACTCAGAGATAAATTTATCATTAATTGAAAAGTATATTATTGAATATATATTTGATTTAAAAAAGACTAATTTAATCAATTTCAAGCTTTCATCGAAAGCGACGGAAAATTCCATTCCCTTGTGGGTGGAATTTTTGATTTTTTGCCTACTACTCTGTCAAGCCAACTTTGCTGGGTTAATGGGAAAAAAGTCCAGTTCTTTTCTCCCCCTGCCTCCTCTGCTTCCCCTGCTCCCCCTGCTTGCCTCCACCCGTCATTGTTCGGTTGACAGACCACTACTTATACCTCTGCAAAAGCTGAAAACTGCTCCTCATTAATCCTACCTGCTTCATACAAAGTGTGAATAATTTCCGAGATAGTCAAAACTGCATGACCACGATAACCTTTGTCTAATAACCTCTTGTTTACTCCTTGTTCATGATCAATAAATACTACAATATCGTAAATATTTAATCCTGCTGATTGTAATTTCTCTGCACCTTCTATGACACTTTTACCACTAATGAGAATATCATCAATCACAACTATCGTTTCACCGGGATGAAAATCTCCCTCAATTACCCTGCGCGTTCCATGTGCTTTGACCTCTTTTCGAGGAAAAATCATCGGGCAATGAAGACGCAAAGCTAAACCAGTAGCAGTTGGTAAAGAACCATAAGGAATACCTGCTAATCGGTCAAAACTCAGGTTTTGCAAAATCTTTTCATAAGCATTGAGGACTTGATTAAAAATTTGAGGGTTAGAAATTATTTTGCGGAGGTCAATATAATAAGGAAAGATAGCTCCTGACGCTTGCACAAATTCACCAAACATAATGCAACCAAGGTCATAAAGTTGCAAAATCAAATCATGTTGGGGATGCTGATTTAACAAACAAACATCAGGTAACCACACAGAACAAGTAGAAGCATCACGGATAATTTTGGTTCTGGCTTGATTAATTTCTGCCCGTAAAGATTGAATTTCCTCAGATAGTTTGGGGCTTGCCAACATATCTTGAGGAACAGGAATTAATAAACCATCACCGTTATTATTTAAACCTGCTCCTAAAATGTCGTTTAAATTACCGCCTTCAGCCCAAATACTACGCGCTAAGATCATGCGTTCAGGTGCAACTGCCCGAATCAGCGCCAAAATATCAGGATTTGTAGTCCCTACTTCTAAACCTACTTGTTCGGGAGTTCCCCAATTTTTTGATTCTTTTACTACCTGCAAATAAAGAGGAGATTCATTTGTAGGATATTGTTGTAAAACTTCTGCCTTTGGATTAGAAGTACAACATAAAATAAATACCGCTTTGTCGGGATACACTAAAAACGGTGCGACGTGATCTTGTCCTGTATAAGGACTAAGAGTAATTGCATCTATACGCCATTCGTTAAATACAGTTCGGGCGAAGATAGTACTAGTATTTAAATCACTATGTTTCGCATCTAAAATGATTGGAATATGATTTGGAACGGCTGCTAAAGTTTTTTGTAATAGTTCTAGACCTGTAATACCTAATGCTTCATAAAAACCAAGTGTTGGTTTATAAGCACAAACAAAATCAGCAGTTTCGGTAATAATAAATTGCAACCACTTTTCTAAACTGGAGATGACATCTTGAGATTCGTAATTGGCAGGCATCATCTCTGGATTCGGATCAAGCCCTACAAAAAGTAGGCTTTGATTTTTCAAAATGTTATTGTATAATTTATCAAAAAAACTCATATTTTTTATATATTCCAAATTGGAAATTAATTAACTCTTTCCATCATGATTAATTTACCAAAACATTGACTCTGTAAGTTGCTCACCTCCGGCTTTACGTCCTAACAAAGAGTGAACAATCACAAATAAAATAACCATTGGTACTGAAGCGAAATGTACAATTCGCAGGGCTTGCCAACTACCAAACATATCCACAATCCAGGAAAATTGAGCAGGTTTGTACATGCCTATACCTGTCAGTAACGCTAAGAGCAAGATAGGAATAATAGCAGTATAGACGATACGATGCCAAGCATAAATTAGGCGTTGGGAATTTTGACTTTTTTGTAATGCCTTGATGTCATTCGCACCTACAAAGCGATGTCGCCAACGTTGAGTTATGAAAACATAAATTCCATACCATAAAAGATTTAAAGAAAATATCCACATGGCTGCAAAATGCCAGTGTCTGCCTCCTGCCAACCAACCTCCTAATGTAAATATGGGAGGAATGTGTAAACCTGCACGTCCACCAAACACAGGGTTGGCATTATAAATTTGTAGCCCGCTAGTGAGCATAAAAAACAAGCTCACAATATTAACAAAATGAAAAATTTTTGCTCCTATTGCTTGAGTTGGTAACTTTCGAGGTTTTGAGGAGGCGGTTGGAGTCATGATCAGTTTGGCTGTTTATCTTGAGGAAATAGTCCAGCAATGTTGAAATTAGGTATTGCTTATCCTTATTTTCCCATCCTCTGATTCAGTTGCAACTTAGAATGCGGCAGTGTCGCTCGAAACATTTTTTTCTCTGATATCTCTGCGCCTCTGTGGTTCCATAAATTATTTTGAAACCATAGCGGTCTTGGGGGTCTCCCCCATAAGCGACTGCTGCACAGAGTACACAGAGAAGTCAGAGTGGCAGTTAAAAAAGGGGTTTTTGACCGAAAGAGCTAAGATCCAGGCTTAGGAGTAGTATTTTCAGACCCAGCGGTAACAATCACTAAGTTATCCGGCTGAATTAACTCTTTGATTGCTTGTTGCACTTGAGCCATAGTAACTGCTTGAATGCGTTCGGGAAACTTGCGGATTTCCGTTCGTGGCAGCCCGAAAACAGCATTACTCAAGATGATACTAGATACATCACTAGGACTGGCTAACTCTACAGGGTAACTGCTAGTAATTGAGCGTTTAGCTGTGTTCAACTCTGCTTCAGTTACTCCTTGTTCTCGCAACTGTTTAAGTAATGCAATGGTGCTGACGATCGCTTTTTGGGCATCCCCAGGAGCAGTCTGCATCTGAATCAAGAAGGGGCCAGGATTAATTCCGGCTGCAAAGCCACTATAAATCCCATAAGTTAGACCCAGGCGATCGCGGATCTCCGTACCTAAACGACTAGACAAGGTATCGCCACCTAAAATCTGATTCAGTACCAGTGCTGCATAAAAACGCGGATCTGTCCGGGAAATACCGTTGTAGCCAATATATGTAACAGCTTCAGCTTTGCCAGGAATTTCTCTATTAACACGGGTTGAGGTTTCTGGTAATGGCACTTTAGGTAAGTTAAGCACAGGTGGCTTACCCGTAGCTTGCCAATTACTAAAAGAGTTACTGAGCAAGATTTTCACCAGAATTGGATTAAAATCACCAACTAAGGCGATCGTTGTGGTGTCTGGTCGGTAATGTTGTTTATAGAAGCCAAGCAAATCGTCACGAGTAATACTCTTTAAGCTTTCAACTGTGGGAAAGCTGTGAAAAGGATGATTTTCTGGATAGATTGCTTGCTGGAATACTTTCCTTCCTAATCCACTTGGATCATCTAATTGAACTTGTAGACTTGTCAACGCTCGTTGACGGCTTAGTTCTAACTGTTCTTTGGGGAAAGTCGCATTTTGCAGCACATCTGCCAAAGTTTGAACCAACGTTGGTAAGTTGGCTGACAGACTGTTACCACTAACGTTAACTCCCTCACGGCTAGCGCTGAAGTCTAGACTAGATCCCTGGTCTTCTAAAGTTTTCGCTAGTTCTAAAGCATTTTTAGTCTGCGTTCCGTTAATTAAGTTGGTCGCAGTCAAACTTGCTAATCCTGCTTTTTGATTCCCATCAAATTCACTTCCCGCGTCAACTTGTCCGCTGAGGTTAATCGTGGGAACACTGTGGTCAGGTAGTAGGAGAACTTGCAAGCCATTTGCTAAAGTGAACTGTTCTGGAAGTGGTTGCTTGGTGGAATCTGTAGTTGATGTCGTGGATGGGAGATATTTAGCAAGTTCTGCGGGGTCTACAGGTTTACCAGGGCTGAAATTTTCCACAGTACGCCCAGAACCAGCGCTGGAAGTTCCTGGTTGACCATCTGGTTGGGTCGGCTCAAAAAAGCCAATGGTTTGTTTAGCAGGATCAAGGTAAATTTTGGCGACTCGTTGCACTTGTTCTGGAGTGACTTTAGCGATCGCTGCTAAATATTGTTCAATAAAACGATAATCTCCTGTAACAGTTTGGTTATATCCCAACTGGCTAGCTTGACTAGTAATATCTTGATTGCCCAGTATAAAAGAAGCTTGTAGTTGTGTTTTCGCTCTGTTCAATTCTTCTGGACTAACTGGCTGCTGTTGCAGTTTTGTCAAAGCTTGCTGGAGTACTTGAGAAATTTTGGCTAATTCTTGACCTGGAGCTGCTGTGGCATTAATTTCATACCAACCCGGTTCAATTAGTTCGGCTGCACCGCCCTCAACTGAACTAGCGAGTCCTGATTCTACCAAAGCCTGATATAGTCTAGAACTGCGTCCACCTGTCAAGATCGCATCCATGACATCAATTGCTGGCACATCGGGATGCTTAATATCTGGTAAGGGATATACAGCTTGCAGTAAGGCTGCACTTCCAGGTTGTTTGAGGACAATAGGAGTTTTTTTAGTTTCAGCAGTAGAAGTAGAGACGGGAGTAGTATTTCTAGTCGCAGCTGTCTTCGGGCGTTTTGGCAGTTTCCCATAAATGTCTTTGACAACTTTTAATACAGGTTCTGTGGCAAAATCTCCTGTAATTATCAGAGTGGCATTTTCTGGACTGTAGTAAGTTTGGTAATAATTCCGTACTTGTTCTACAGTGAACTGTTCAACGTCTGCTTTGGTTCCTCCCACAGGTAAACCGTAAGCTCGGTTGGGGAAAGCAGCTCGCATCACCGCGCGACTCAAACGATAGCTTGGTGAATTTTCATACCCTTGTAACTCGGAAATTACTACCCGCTTTTCACTCGCTAGTTGCTCAGGGTTAATTAAAGCATTTTCCATGCGATCAGCTTCTAAAGTCAACAATGCTGTCAGTTTGTCTTGCTGTACTGTACCGAAGTAAGCTGTTTGGTCATAGCTGGTAAAAGCATTGAACTGACTACCTAAAGCACTGAAAAGTCGCCCAAACTGCACTGGGCGGTCAGTTGTGCCTTTGAACATCAAATGTTCTAGCTGGTGGGAAATGCCATTTTCACCTTTAATTTCGTTGCGTGAGCCAACTTTATACCAAACCTGCACACTGACTACTGGCGCAGTATGAATTTCTTTAGTTAACACAGTTAAACCGTTGTCCAATACAGTTTTTTGTACTCCTTTAGTGAGTGAAAGACCAGACACAGGTGCAACTGCTGTTGGTGTTGGTGTGGCTGCATTGAGCAAATCGCCTGAAAACGGCACAACACTCAACAAAAGGCTGAGAACAAGTCCTATAAGCATATATGAGCGTAACTTCATAAGCAGTTTAAAACTCAAAGTTGTCAAACATAATTCCTAAGACTGATGCAAAATTTAAATTTTCCACGGCTAGGAAATATTAGCACCATAAGGCGATCGCACCACTTCATTTATTCAGTTTAATCAGCGATCACCTTTGTGGACTGGTAACTATTGAATACTAACGATTGATATCATGTTCGGTAAAAGGCTTATCATTAAGACCGCAGGGGGGCAGGGAGCAGGGAGCAGGGGGAAAGAGATTTTTAATATTTTTGCATAGATGCCCGGAATCATAATTAATCAAGCGAACATGATATGAAAAGCAGTTACAATAAATGACATCACTATTTGGTTGCAACTATTACGATGAGACGTGAAGTGCGACGGCGCAGGGGATGGATTGCTCATCAACGAATTATTGCCCGCAGCGAAACTGTAAAAGCCAAAACCGGAATGCAACCAGCCTCTACAGATCTGATTCGTAGTCTTAGAGAGGACGAGGGGCGACGTGAAATACAAATTGCCTGTACAATCTAAATTTAATCCCTCTTTAATCACTATAGGGAGAGAAAAATACTGCCCCCAACCTGAACCTTAAACAAAATCATCAATTGAGCGATCGCATTCTAGTTTTCTCATTTAAGTTTAATTGTTGAGAAATTACCAAAGAACAAGGTTTAGGGATTATTCTTTCCCAAAAGTAACAAAAGAGGGTTAATGAATGATCGCCTTTACAAACTGGTAACTATTGAATACCAAATAATGTGGATTTGATCAGATCTAAAAATTGAGGATGTAATGATAGCCTGAAGGTATTCATAGGTGTTTTTTATGTGAATAGAGTTTTACCTGATGAGTGTCATAATTCCTGATGAAATCCTCCGAGCATCAAACATGACTGAGGATGAACTGAAATTAGAAATTGCCATCTTGCTTTATCAGCAAGGTAAAATTAGCAGTGGCAAAGTTCGAGCCTGGACAGGAATTACAGTACTTGACTTCCAGCATGAACTAGCTAAACGCGGTTTATACATCAACTATGATACAGAGGACTTCCAATCTGATGTGCAGACACTGCAATCAATGGGTTTGCTGTGATGAGGGTTAAGACCTTATTTTGCCGTTGTTGGATACTTTATGTCCGCCATCTGTGACGCGGAATCCAGCCTATGACTTCTTTGGCAAGTTGAGTGTTAATCAGAGCTTTGTAAGGTTCTATTTCATACTCGTAACCACCGCGCCAATCCACTTCCGGCAGTAGAAATTGAACCAATTCAAGACTTGTTCGATGCGCCGAGGAAATATCAGGAGCGCACAACAACAAGGTTACATGGCCGGGATGGGAACAGTGTAAGGCGCACCGTGCAGCTTCAGCTGCGTCTTGAACATCCAGAAAAGCGCCGTATTCCCAAAATGGATTCCACTCAAAATCGGGATTGGCTCGGCGATTGGAAATAATGAAATCGTAAGTTTCTTGATTAAATACACCCGGTGGTCGTAGACAAATAGTTGATATACCTGTGCTATTAGTAAAATATCGGCACATTTCTTCACCCAGCCGCTTGGAAATAGCATAAGGAGTCGCTGGATAACAAGGATGATTGTCATCCAAGGGAAGATAATCAGGTTTTCTCTCACCTTTGAAGATTCCCAAGGCATCAACACTACTGAAGAAAACAATACGTTTAAGTTGTGCCTCTGCTGCCGCACTGAGAATGTGCCAAGTGCCTTGAAGATTAACTGCCATGATTTCATCCGGTGTTTCTTCTGCGCTTCCAAGGAGGGCTGCTAGATGAACTACTGCATCGCAACCAACAAGTGCAGAACGGATTTCGTTAGGATTAAGAATATTATGACCACTTGCAATGTCAAAGCCAATCACTTCACATCCGTCGGCACGCAAAACTTTTTCTACAACCGAACCAATCATTCCTTCATTGCCTGTCACTAATACCTTCATTACAGTGATTATTTTTCCTCTGCACAGTCCAATTTAATGAGCGATCGCCTTTATATAATAGTAATTATTGAATACTAACTATAAATAAAATTACCGCTTAATTTGCTTAGGGAAGTTAGGCACTAACAAAGATTGTTCTAATTCACCTTGTTCATTATAAAATGTCATTTTACCTTGTTCGTTACATAACCATACTTCCAAAGCTTGAACTGCTAAATATAAATTTTTTTTAAACTCTATTTCATCCAAAGTGTTACCACTGGATTTAACTTCTATACATATTTCCGGCGCAATGGAGGCTGATACTTCATCTTCGATTTGAGCAAACCGTTCCTCAGAACACCAGACAACATCAGCAACTTTCACCCCCTCTGATGTATTGATAGCGCATTCAGGCATCACTTCCCCTGTATGCAATAAAGATTCTAATAAACGTTGGATTCTTCCTTGATAAAAAGAATGTTTAATTTTTACGGGACTCATTACAATTTGACCCCATTTATTTAATTCAATTTTGAAGGGCAAATCTTGTAATTGTTTATATTCACAAACTTCTTCCCATTTCATAGTTAATATTTGTTAAAAGTTCTTGATTGAATTTTAACTGATCTATCAATGGAGTTCAGCACTTTTAAATCTCTTGCAAAGACGCAAATTTGTTTCCTTCCTTTGCGCCTTTGCGTCTTTACATGAGGCTAAACTTCAACATCTAAAGTACGCACCAAAAAAGCCCACTTATCTGCGGCTTCCTCGATAATCTTAGCAGTAGGTTTACCTGCACCATGTCCCGCCTTTGTCTCAATTCTAATTAACACTGGTGCATCACCTACATGAGCAGCTTGCAATGCAGCGGCAAATTTGAAACTGTGAGCAGGGACAACGCGATCGTCATGATCGGCTGTAGTAATTAATGTTGCTGGATAAGCTGTACCTGATTTGAGGTTGTGTAATGGCGAATATGCATACAACGTTAGAAACTCTTCTGGATGATCTGCTGAACCATATTCGGAAGTCCAAGCCCAGCCGATGGTAAATTTATGAAACCGTAACATATCCATGACACCTACAGCTGGTAAAGCTGCACCAAATAAATCAGGACGCTGAGTCATGCAAGCACCCACTAATAAGCCACCGTTACTACCACCTGCGATCGCTAGTTTTGCAGGTTTTGTATACTTATTAGCAATTAGCCACTCAGCAGCAGTGATAAAGTCATCAAATACATTTTGTTTTTTCTGCTTCATTCCTGCCTGATGCCATTCTTCACCATACTCTCCACCGCCACGTATATTAGGTACGGCATAAACACCGCCCATTTCCAACCATACCAACATACTCACAGCAAAATTAGGAGTAATTGAAATATTAAAACCACCATAGGCATAAAGATAAGTAGGATTATTTCCATCTAATTTAATCCCCTTTTTGTGAGTCATAAACATGGGTACTTCAGTACCATCTTTACTACGGTAGAATATTTGATTAGTCTCATAATCATCAGAATTAAAATCTACCTTTGGCTGACGAAAAATTTCACTTTTACCCGTTACCATGTCATAGCGATAAATGGTATTTGGTATGATGAAACTAGTGAAACCATAAAAAGTTTCAGTATCATCGCGTTTGCCACCAAAGCCATCAACTGAACCAAGTCCCGGCAATTCTACATCACGTACAAATGCACCTGTTAAATCAAAAATTTTAATTTGGCTACGAGCATCTTGAAGATAATCAGCAATAAATTGGTTGTTAAGGATGTTGACACTTTCTAAAGTTGCCGCTGATTGGGGGATAATTTCTTTCCACATTTCCTTGGCAGAGTTTTGAATATCAATCGCAATAACTCTACCCCGCGGTGCATCTAAATCTGTGCGAAAATAAAATACACTATCATCGTAGTCAATAAAACTATAATTGGCTTCAAATTGATTAATTAGTTCTACAACTTCAGAATTATGATTAGATAAGTCTTTGTAAAAAACTAAATTTTTCGGGTCAGTTCCCAGCCAAACGGAAATAATTAGATAGCGTCCATCTTCAGTAACATCGCCACTAAAACCCCATTCTTTTTCGTCAGGACGATGGTAAATTAGAATATCATCAGTTTGGTCTGTACCTAATCGGTGATAGTAAAGCTTTTGATAATAGTTGACATCTTCTAATTTAGTTTTTTCATTTGGCTCATCATAACGACTGTAGAAAAAACCTTGATGATCATGCGTCCATGATGCACTAGAAAATTTAATCCACTTTAGATGATCTGGTAAGTCTTCTCCTGTTTCAATATCGCGCACTTTCCATTCTTGCCAGTCAGAACCAGAACTAGATAAACCGTATGCTAAAAGTTTTCCGTTATCACTGATAGACAATCCTGATAAGGCAATAGTGCCATCTGCTGATAGTTTATTGGGGTCGAGTAAAATTCTAGATTCAGCGTCAAGAGTTTTTAAAGTGTAGAGGACATTTTGATTTTGCAGCCCATCATTTTTGAAGTAAAAATAATTATCGCCTTCTTTAAATGGGATGCCATATTTTTCATAATTCCAAAGTTTGGTCAGGCGCTGTTTAATTCTCTCCCTGGCAGTAATTTCATTTAGGTAGGCAAAAGTAACTTTATTTTCTGCTTCAACCCAGGTTTTTGTTTCTTCCGAGTCAGGATCTTCTAACCAACGGTAAGGATCTTTAACTACAGTACCGTGATAATTATCAACTTGCTCAATCTTATGGCTGAGTGGGTAGGTGAAGTTTTTTTCAGAATTAGACATGGTTACGAGTCAAAAACACTTATTAACATACTATAAATATATAAGATTGCCACCAATTGATACCACCGAAATATTTTGTGGTCGCTAGCAATTTTTAGTTAAGTCATTAAAACGTTTTTGATGCTCATTTGCAGAAATACCATGATAAACAGTAATTAGAAATTCAAATCATCAAAATTTGTCTTCACCAGAACTGAGATGTAAAAGAGTTATAGTTTGACTTCTAGAAGGAAAAGCTATTTCAATTTGGCGAATTGGAACTTTACGAACTCTTGGAGTTTTCTGAGCTATTTGACCTCGTACTAAAAAATTTTTGCCATTTGAGTTTTTCCAAAATTGGTAACTACCATTTTTCAAAGGATAAAATTTATCTGTAATAACTATAAATAGACGAAGACGATTAGCTGGTAATATATTTTATAAGAACCTTTTTCACCTGGAACTAACTGATAAATTTTGCCAGTAGGAAGGGCAAATTTAATCGTTTTATCTGTTTTGTTTACAATTATATATTTAATACTAACTGTCGGTTGATTAGGGTTTTGAGGTTCTTGACAAGGTGCAGCAAAATCACCACATAGCTTTTCACCTGCTTGAAAAGACTTGATTTTTCGTTGTAAATCCTAGTTTTTGTGAATTGAAAAAACTTTTGAACTCTCTGCGGGAGAGGGAACTCTTAACGGGCAATGGGCTCCCCACCTCTACGGTGTACACAGAAGTCTTAAAATCCTATCTAAAACTGGGTTTTGAACTATGCAATAAATCTCTCCAAGCCCTGTCCGCAGCGAGGAGGAACGACGTTCACGAAGTGTTCCCGTAGGGTAGCAATCGCAAAAACCACGAGATTATGCGATTACTTCGCTGCGCTCGTAATGACAACTTAAGGGGCTTAAGGGGTCGAAACCCTTGTAGATAGTACTTGTGTGTACACCGTAGCTCCCCACCTAGAGTACCAAGTTCCCTCGGCGAATTACTAGTGACCGACTGGTGCTTTTGCTCGTGCATTACCCTTACCTAGAAACAGTAACAGAGGTAATGAACAAAGAAATGCCGTTCCTACAACTCGAAAGATATCTGCATAAGACAAAACAGCAGCTTGAGTATTAACTGTTTGACTTAATAAAGCAAGTGCTTGTTGTTGTGCTGTTGTCGTATCCATTCCCTGGCTTTGAAGGAATCCGCCTAGTGCATCGAGACGTTGATTAGTTTCTGGGTCATAAGGAGTAAGTTTGGCTAAGAGGACGGCTCGATGAAAAGCCTGTCTTCGATCTAGTAAAGTAGTGAGTAGGGCAATGCCGATGCTACCGCCTAGTTGTCGTGTCAGGTTATAAAAACCAGAGCCAGCAGAAATATCTTGTTTAGGTAGTCCTCCTAAAGTTGCTAAACTTAAAGGCAGAAACATTAATACAGTAAAAGCTCCTCGCCATACTAAAGGCCAAAACAAATCATCTGTACCGCTTTGTGGGGTAATTGCTGCCAGTTGAAACATGACTCCAGATGTTCCTACAGCACCAATTGCAATTAAAAACCTAGCATCAACTTTGGTTGAGACTTTTCCTAATATAACCATCACGATCGCAGATGCTAAAGCCCCAGGTGCTAATAACAGTCCTGTTTGTGTAGCGGTAAAGTGCAGCACACTCTGAGCAAATATCGGTATCGCAAAAAGTGCGCCATAAAGCCCCATCCCTACCAATGCGGAAAGAAGACTTCCTGCGGCTAAAGAACGGTGACGTAGAACTCTCAAATCTACAGCAGGGTGAGCTGTTGTCATCTCTTGCCAAATAAACAGCCCGAAACCAATAATGCTAGTAATAAGCAAAGTGGTAATAAAGCTGGAAGAAAACCAATCGTCTTGTTCACCTTCCTCTAATAAGGTTTGCACAGAGCCTATAGCAACAATTAAAAATAAAATTCCCCACCAATCAACAGCCTGATTTTGCGCCTTAGTCTTATCGCCATCCTTGGGCAGAAACAAAAAAGACATTGCTACTGCTAAGATTCCGAAAGGAATGTTAACAAAGAAAATCCAGCGCCACCCTAAACCATCTACTAAAAAACCTCCCAAGGTGGGGCCAATGGCCGGGCCAGCAATTACTCCTACTCCAAAGACTGCTTGAGCCAGTCCTTGTTCAGCAGGAGGAAAAGTCTCAAACAAAATTGCTTGTGCTTTCGCTAACAACCCACCACCGCATAAACCTTGAACAATTCGGGAAATAACTAGCATCGGTAGATTTAAGGAAAGCCCACATAATACCGAGGCAATTGTAAAACCGACTAACGAGAAAATAAAGTAAGTTTTGCGCCCAAAGTAATCTCCTAACCATGCAGACAAAGGAATTAAGACGACGTTGGCGATGGAATATCCTGTAACAACCCAGCCTACTTCACTAACAGTTGCACCAAGAGTAGCTTGAATGTCAGTTAAAGCAACGTTCACAATACTGGTATCAATTACTTCTAAAATCGCACCCAAGGAAGCAGTGAAAGCGATCGCCCACTTCAAATATCCTTGCACATAACCAGTTGGGTTAATAGAAGATTGTTTATTAGTGGTAGCCATTTTTACTAAAAATAGTTAAGAGAAAGATAGCCTGAGATTTAAGCACGACTTGAAAGCAAAAACTATAGCGGCTCTCGGTTGTATGCAATACACTCCAGTAATCAAAAGGGGCTAGGAATTAGAGGCTAGGGGGTAGAGTGGTGTATTTCATTTATCAGAAAACCGCTATATATTTAATTAGCATACGCTACTGTAGCGTATCGTATATAATAGGTCAAGAGTATCTTTCCTGAGGTTGAAAAGTTTGCCAGCAAATTGTCAAAATGACATTGCTTAGAGATGATAGTTTCATGAGTAAGCAGATTCACAGCATTTCTGGACGACCACGTAGTATCCATGCCGACCAAGCTATTCTGCAAGCGACCCTAGACTTGCTAGCGGAGGTAGGATATCAAAGCATGAGTATAGAAGCGATCGCTGCTCGTGCAAAAGTGGGAAAAACAACGATCTATAGGCGTTATACTTCTAAAGAAGAAATAGTTGCAGATGCGATCGAAAGTTTGAGAGAGGATTTATCAACACCAGATACTGGAAGCTTTTGGGGAGATATGGATATTCTCATTGAGAATGCTGGTAAAAAAATCAATAGTCCTCTTGGTCGACAAACACTTGCTTTAATCATTAGTACAGCATCTAGCAACCCTCAGTTTGCCGAAGTTTACTGGAAAAGATATACGCAAGTCCGACGTGAAGCATTTGCTAAAGTCCTAGAACGTGCCAAATTTAGAGGTGAAATTCACAAGGATGCAGATATTGACCTAATTATTGACCTTGTAAGTGGGTCTTTATATTACGCACTTATTTTCAAACTCACAACAGAGCCAGTAGAAGCTTATATGCACCGAACTATGGATCTTCTCCTTAAAGGCATAAGTACTGGTTAATTAAGGTTTTATGGATAGGATATATCCATTTTTTTCCTACCAAAGCATATTACATACAATTAAGCAGCACTACATTGGTAAGCTGAGATTGTAGTGATTTCCTATAACAGGCATTAATTGCGATCGCTACTTCCACAGTTCAACAGGCAGAATTATAGTATAGGGCGGCAATGCAAAAACTCATTTTCAATGGCAGAGATGGCTTTAGAGCGCAGGCCCTATTTCTTGGTAAGGAAATTAACCTACAAAGATTGGAAAATTATGACTGCTTGGCGACTATGCCACTAATGGTTACAGTTGGTGAACAGGGCTGTGCAGTATTGCTGGATTATGGTGCAGTTGTTTTGTTTAACCTTGAGCCTGTAGAAAAAACAGCTTTCTTGACCGAACTATCATCTGTAGTCAGCGAATCTTTTGCCAACCCAGAGACGGAAGAAGTGGAAGTTCATCTCAACGTGGTACAGAGTGAGCGAGTCAAAGAAGGAAAAATTTTTCTGCATGAATTTAGTATTGAACGCTTGCAGATAGTAGCTGATATACTTGCTAAGAGTGTAGTGCTGTCTCATTACGAAACTAGCATAGCCACTGTATTTGATCAAATTGAACCGTTTGCAGCGAGTCTCCAGCGTGAAAACAGAAGTAGAAGCCAGAGTCGGGAATTACTGCGTCAACTTGGTACTACCTTATTAGTTCAACATAAGATAGTCGGTCGAGTAGAAATTATCGATAAGCCGGAGTTACTCTGGGAATCTCCTCAGCTAGAAAATTTATATCTGCGCTTGGAAGATGAATACGAAATTCGTGAGCGTCATAACGCTTTAGAACGCAAACTAGAGCTAATTTCTCAAACTGCCCAAACGGTGCTGGAGTTCATGCAGCATAGCAGTAGCCAGCGAGTAGAGTGGTATGTGGTAATTCTGATTTTGGTGGAGATTCTGCTGTCATTGTACGACATTATTTTTAAACGCTAATGCTAAATTGAGATTTTGTCATGCGATCGCTCTTGAATACCTTTGTCAATTTACGAGACTTGGAAACAAGCACTTTAGAAATACCAAGCTAGAACACAAAGTTACTAGTATCATTCATTGCCTGTAATGTAACATTGTCCAACTGAATAAATGGTCTAAAAACTGCCGTACCCATGAGACCATCACGATCAATTTGGAGAATGGTACTGTTAATATTGCTACTTTGTACCAGTCGTACATAACCATCAGCGATCGCATCACTGCCGTTATAACCACCAGTGACCAGACTATCTAGTAACTGTGTCAGTACAATTTTGTCGCTACCAACAGTAAAATCGGTAATGCGATGACCGACTTCTCGAATACTGGTGTAGACAAACTCATCATTGCCAGCACCTCCTGTAATTATTTTGCTACCAGTACCACCGACAATGCGATCGCTGTCAGTAGTGCCAATTAATGGATCGCGACTGCCATTACCGTTAATAATACTTAATTGGTCGAAAATTGTCACAGTAGCAGTAGCTTGAGATGTATCGATGTCATAGTTATTATCAGTAGCCAAAGTTAGATTCACAGTTTCGTCGTTTTCTGTGAAGTCGTCAGCCACTGGATTAATAGTAATATCGACAAAGGATTCACCAACGGCGAGACTAGCGATACCAGTGATTTGGTCGTAGTCATTACCATTGTTAGCAGTACCAGCAACAGTATATTTAATAGCTAGTGCTGTATTGATGTCGCCAGTGCGACTAATGCGAAATCTTGCTGAGTCATTTTCAATCTCGACAGCGTTGGCATCAATAGCAGTAATGCTGACTGTAGATTTACTGGGAGGATTAGTATTTAATGCCCACAATTCCGGACCAGATATACCATTATCAGCAGTGAAATAGAGGATACCGTTGACGTATGTTAGGTTGGGAGGTATATCGTAGTATATCCTGTCGTTATAGTAGACAAAAGAGCTACCAGACCCTGGCTTGAGGTCATTCACCAAAACAGTACCTTCTGATGTACCGTCGCTCTTCCACAACTCTGCACCGTGTATACCATCGTCTGCAACGAAGTAGAGTGTACCGTTGACATCTGTGAGATTGGAAGTATAGTAAATATAAGTGTTATAGTCTACAAAAGAACTATCAGACCCAGTATTAATATCTTTGACTAAGACAGTACCTGCTTCTGTGCCATCGCTTTTCCACAACTCTGCACCGTGTATACCATCGTCCGCAATGAAGTAGAGTGTGCCGTTGACATCTGTGAAATTAGAAGTAAAGTTCAAGTTAGAATATACGTCTAATAAGTTTGAAAAAGAACTGCCAGACCCAGTATTAATATCTTTGACTAGAACAGTACCAGATTCTGTACCATTGCTTTTCCACAACTCTGCACCGTGTATACCATCATTGGCAATAAAGTAGAGTGTACCGTTGACATCCGTCAGGTCAGGATCGAAAATATACAATCTAGTAGAGTCTTGAAACTTAGAAACAAAGGAGACATACTTGACCAAGACAGTACCCGCTTGTGTACCATCGCTTTTCCACAATCCTGTCTGATCGGCGAAATAAAGTGTATCGTTAACGTTAGTCAGGTTGGATGCACTAATATCTTTGAGCGAGACAGTACCCGCTTGTGTACCATCACTTTTCCATAATTGAGTTTTATTGTTATTGGAAACAGTGAAATAGAGAGTGCCGTTAACATTGGTTAGTTGAGAGAAATTGCCGTTAATAACAGACCCATCAGGGCTGATGTCTATGTCTTTAACTAGAACTGTACCTGCTTGGGTACCATCGGTCTTCCACAACTCAAAGTAACCGTGGGTACTATCATTAGCCCGGAAGTAGAGAATACCATTGACATCAGTCAGTTGAGAAGGACTAGAACTACCAGATCCAGGATAGATGTCTTTGACTAGGACTGTGCCATTTTCAGTGCCATCGCTTTTCCAAAGTTCAGTACCGTTGATGCTATCGTCAGCAGTAAAGTACAAGATGCTGTTAATACTGATTAAGTTGGAGGGGTAAGAATAGTATCGTTCATAACGATCATATTCAGGGTTAATGTCTTTGACCAAGACAGTTCCTTCTGATGTACCATCACTTTTCCATAATTCTCCACCATGAATGTTGTCATTAGCAGTGAAATAAAGCTTACCGTTAACTTCAGTTAGGTTAGAAGGAATTATTATCGGATATTCATTATCATCATAATAATTACCAGGGCGGATATCCTTAACCAAATATGGTTGAGCTACTTCTGCGGTACTGGCATTGTCAGTTATGGTGACAGTAGCAGACCTCTTGGATGTATCCAGAGCATAGTTAGATAAAGTAAACAGTGTAAGAGTGACAGTTTCAGTTCCTTCTTTGTAGACATCATTGACTGGGGTAACGTTGAAGTCTACAAAGGATTCACCTGCGGCAATGGTTATAGTCTCGGTGAGTTGATTGTAATCGCTACCATTGTCAGCAGTACCACTAACAATGTATTTAACTGTTAAGGCAGTACTGATATCGCCAGTGCGGCTGATGCGGAAAACCGCTGGATTGTTATTAGTCTCGGCGGCTTCAGCATCAATCGCAGTCAAACTGACAATAGGGCTAGCTACAGAAGATGTAATATTTAATGCCCATAACTCTTTGCCGTGGATACCATCGTCAGCACTGAAATAGAGAATACCGTTGATGTAAGTCAAGTCGGTAGGATATGAGTTGCTAGACCCAGGATTAATATCTTCGACTAGGACTGTACCAGCGGTTGTGCCATCGCTTTTCCAAAGTTCAGTACCGTTGATGCTATTAGTGGCGACAAAATAAAGGATACCATCGACATTTGTCAGGTTGGAGGGTTCAGAACTACCAGACCCAGAATTAATATCTTTGACTAAAACTGTACCAGCTGTTGTGCCATCGCTTTTCCAAAGTTCAGTACCATTAATGCCGTTATCAGCAATAAAGTACAGGATATTATTAATACTAATTAAGTTGGCTGGGTTAGAACTCCCAGATCCAGAATTGATGTCTTTGACTAGGACTGTACCAGCTGTTGTGCCATCACTTTTCCACAACTCTGTACCGCTAGTACCATCGTCAGCAATGAAATAAAGAATACCGTTGACATCAGTCAGGTAGAAGTTGGGTTCTTCGTAGTAATCATAATTAGTATTACTATTGTAGAAATTCTTAAGTAGGACTGCACCCTCTAGTGTGCTGTCACTTTTCCACAATTTATAATTATTAGAGCCGATACCCCCGCCAGTCACAAAGTAAACTGTGTCATTGATGCTCAGCTGTTCCAACGGAAAAGAGTTTACGTCTGTTATAAGGACAGTACCTTCTTCTGTACCATCGGTTTTCCACAACGAATTCTCTATATTTTCTATGGAGGTTGTGAAATACAGGATACTGTCGGGGCCGATGGATGATAGAAAGAAGGACGCAAGTAAACCGCCTAAATAAGGAGATAAATCTTTTACTAAGACAGTACCCTCTGTTGTGCCATTGCTTTTCCACAACTCTATACTGGTACGACCTTGCTTAACAATAAAATAAACAGTGCCGTTAACATTAGTTAGTTCTCCCAGAGGACTATAGCCATAGTAAGAGCCAAAATTATCCTTAATTTCGGTAGTACCAAAAGTAGTACCATTACTTTTCCATAACCCGAAATCAAGACCATTACCGGCAAAAAAATAAAGAGTGTCATTTACATTTGTGAGATCGTAAGGTCTGGAATATTCACCATAAGTAGAAATGTCTTTAAGAAGGACAGTACCGCTATTAGTGCCATCACTCTGCCACACCTCGTAACCGTGGATGCCGTCATCAGCAACGAAATAAAGAGTGTTATTGACGTTGATGAGTTGGTTGAGAGAGGAACTATTAGACCCACTGTTAATGTCTTTTACCAAGTATGGTTGAGCCAATACTGCTCCATACGCCGCCAAGGTTGCCAATTCAAAGGCAAGTTCAGTAGTACTATTTGCTGTTTTTACCTCCAGTTCCCAGTCTCCCCCTAATGCGCTACTACCTGTGCGGTTCTCTGATGCCAAAACTGTAGCCCCTGTCAATTCGCTTAGGCGATGCACAAACGCTTGGCCTAACTGTGTTTGAGCAACATCGCAACCATATAACAATATCTGTGCATCAATACTTAAAGCCTCAGTCCAATGCATCAATTGACTAGCATAATGGTTGAGAGTATGTTGCCCTAGTTCTGTGTTCCCCAGGTACACTCGTCCCGGTGCGCCGTGGGAGATGATATGTAAGCTAGCAATTCTAATTCGCCCTGCCAGTATTTCGCTAATTTGCTCTACTCCATCTCGTGCAGCATTCAAAATAACAACTTCTGTATTCGGTAATACCCCTGCAACTAGACTTTGGTAGTCCTCAACTGTAGGGTCAATGAATACTAAGCAGCTTTTAGCGTTTTGTCTGTTGAAAAGTGGTGTTTGAGTGTTTTCCATTACGTGATCTCAACTTCAGAGAAAAATAATTAACACTGATATCTTTGCTTTATAGGACTTATGCAATAACTCTATGAAACGCGTAAGTCCTGTTTTATTAGTAATTGTTAACGCAATCAGTTTTAAAGCTACTAATTAAAAAAGTGGTAAGTTGTTCTAACTTGTGAACGAAATATTTATTAACAAAAGTATATTAAACAGCAATAACCTATCAGTTAAATTGCTGATATCTAAGTATTTAAAATAAGTGACTAATGCTGAAAAAGCAATGTAAAAATTTTGAGTGACAAAATATTTATATCTGCTTCACATAGATAAAGGAATCATGAAGAGACAAGCGTAGTTTTTCACTTAAGCAAGGAAATGGGTCTAAAAAGCTTCAAATATCAACTATCCATTAAATTGGTTAATACTTCCTCAATTGCTTATTGGAATCATCGTATTGCCTATTTACGTAAGGAGCGATCGCAGATCATTAGTTAAAATGTCTGTAAATTAATTCTTTGAAATCATTTATCTTTTGTGAATGTCCTCTACCCTCACATTTGCTAAATAAGCCATGCAAAACACAGACACAACCTTAAAGCTTCGCCTGTGGACAGTTGAAGAATACCACCGGATGGCTGAGGCGGGGATTTTTGGTGCAGATGAACGAGTAGAACTCCTTGAAGGAAACATTATCTGGATGATTGCGAAAGGAACAGCCCATCGTTCAGCAGTGGGAAGGACAGATTATTTGCTAAAAAACCGTTTAGGAAATCGGGCTTGGGTATCAATTCAAGAACCTATAAAGTTAAATGAACAATCTGAACCAGAGCCGGATATTGCTGTCGTTAAAGTAGACCCACTAGACTACGCAGACCACCATCCTACCCCGCCTGAAGTTTATCTGATTATTGAGGTAGCAAATAGCAGTTTGAAATTAGACTGCGAAACTAAGGCAAAAGCCTACTCAAAAGCGGGAATTGCAGATTATTGGGTGCTAGATGTTGTTAATCGGCAATTACATGTGTTTCGGGAACCAACTCAGGATGGCTATCAAAGCCAAGTAGTTTTGAAAGAAAATGCAACTATCTCACCTTTAGAGTTTCCCGATTTGCGGATTGTGGTTTTAGAAATGTTACCACCAATGCATCAGCCTCAAAATACATGAATAGGGGCATATATCTAGCATATATCTATCTATATGTACGCCCCTACAGATAATTTATTTGTGACCAAGTTTTTTGTAAATATCAGCCTCTGTTACTGTTCCAAGGCCCCCAGATAGCGAAGGTAATACCGGGAGTTTGGATGTTGACAAACATAGTCTTACCATCAGGCGAGAAACAGGCTCCAGCAAACTCATTAGTATTTAAGGCATTACGTG
The DNA here is from genome assembly GCF_029953635.1 of Halotia branconii CENA392. Classification (NCBI taxonomy): domain Bacteria; kingdom Bacillati; phylum Cyanobacteriota; class Cyanophyceae; order Nostocales; family Nodulariaceae; genus Halotia; species Halotia branconii. Next base: position 6,122,545 of record NZ_CP124543.1, read on the forward strand.
CAAAATTATAGAGTTCGCCATCAGGAGTTACTCCTCTTAAGAACTGCTCATCATCTCCATCTTCACAGAGAATAAGATCACCAAAAGGTGCAATGACTATATTGTCGGGGCTGTCAAGTTCGTCTACAGATGTAGATTCTACAAATAGTTCGATTGTCTCTTTTTCGGGAATGTAGCGCCAGACTTGACCTAGCCCTAAAGCACCACCACTCGTACAACAAAAGTAAATTTCACCATTGCCGTACCAGATACCTTCTCCACGGACAAACTGGGCTGCTCCCTTTTCAAAACCTTCAATTCTTACAGTATCTTCAGGTGGATTAGGATTAGTAATCGTTACCCATTCCACTTTCATCGGCTTACGCAAGGGAAAACCTTCACCTGTCATCGCCTGGGGCATATTCTTGATTTTTAGAGCTTGCAAAATGCCCCCAGCTTTGAGATTACCTGGTTGTTTGGGGATAAAACGGTAGAAAAGACTACTTCCGTTATCTTCTGTCTCATAGACAATGCCTGTTTTGGGGTCTACAGCCACAGCTTCGTGATTAAAGCGTCCCATAGCGATTAGAGGTTCAGGCTGTACAGGAGAAGTGGCGCTAGCTGGAACCTCAAAATTATAACCGTGGAAAGTTGAAACATTATTAGCGGGATTTGCTGGGTTATTTGTAGTCGGTGTAGAAGTGTTTTCTTCACAGCTAATCCATGAACCCCAAGGAGTTAGTCCACCTGCACAGTTACGATAGGTTCCACTTAAAGAAGTAAAGTGTTTGATTAGCTGACGATTAGACCCAACAACCAGCGTTGTTGTACCACCTTTGCAAAGGGGATCGTAGGGTCTTGGCCCGATGACTTGTGTACCCGAACCAGGGCTAAGTTCGTGGTTGCGGACTAAAATTACTGTGTTTCTTGGCCCACGGAAAGCCGCCATACCATCATGACCACCAGCAACTAAAGTGCCATCGTTCATGAGATCGCCTGTTAAAGAAAAAGTCCGATACTGAAATCCGCGTGGTAAATCTAACAAGCCATTCGGGTCTGGTACAAGTGACCCATATCCTCTACCAAGTTTTTGACCAAAAGCTTTTCTGGCAAGCAGACCTTCTAAAGGAGATGCCATCAAAGTACCAGCAGCGCTCGCACCCGCTATTGCAAAGAATTTACGTCTTGAAAAACTCATGAGGATATTTTGGTTACTTAAATAAATGCTGAGAAGAAAATATTTTATTTTGATTAAACTTAGGTAATGTTTTATTTAATGTGTGGTTAATTAACTAAATTAGTCTTTTGAAATTTTTTCAAAAGACTAATTTATTGAGATATTGAGGCATATAAAGCAATTAATTAGTTTTAAGTATTGGATTATAAAAAAATCCTGAAAACTTCGTTCATATTTTATTCGTTTATTTATACCTTAAAAGGTAAAAATGACTGTTAAAAAAAGATCAACAAGAATAATGCGGCGTTATTAAACAATATTCTGTTTAAGATAAGTTAAAGATTTATTTAACTCAATAAAATATAATATTTATTACGCAAACTAGATATTTTATTTGTGATTTCTCAAAAAAATAAGCATACTTTCAAGGAATTAAATTGAATTTAATGATAGAATCTCCTCAGATGTTTATTAAACATGAATCAAGTCACGTATAGACCAATCTTTATCAACGTCTGATGTATCTGGCTAGATGAAGTGACTAGCTTATATTTAATAGGCTATACATCTTTATTATATGCCTGATTTAGATACATAAATTTTCTTGATTTCGCCTTTTTGAGGCACAATTCAGTATGACATCAAATACTGATAAAAAGTTTACTGAAACATTAAAATCTACTGCTGTTTTCAAAAAAAATGAAAAGCATTTGTAATCAAATCAAAGCCACAGTAGCGATCGCTGCTATGACCTCTATTACTTTAGTTAACATTCCTAGTGCTGATGCAGCTTCTTTTGAGCTTACTTGGTTAGGAGATCAAAGTTATTCGGCTAAAGGAAAGTTCAGCTATGATGATAGTTTTTCAGGAAATATTGTTACCCAAGATCAACTGACTGATTTCGCTATTTCCTTTTTTAATCCAGAGGGGAATTTATTACAAAATTTTCAATACGATTTTCCCAATTCCAACAGTAATTTCAATTTCAACTTTGACACAGTTACCAAGACTGTTCTACAAAGTGATAATTTTGACACACCTAATGGCTTCGATTTAGGAAGTAATTTTGCCACAGATGTAACAGGTTTCTTCTTCTATACTTATGCAAATGCTGAAGAAGGATTATCAGAGGCTAAGATCTTCTTAAAAGATGACCTTTCGCCAGAAGTATGTGATACATATCCAAACTGTAGATTGGATGTTGGAGGTCAATTAACAGCAGTTGCTGTTCCTGAACCTGGAGCAATTTTAGGTTTGTTGGTAGTTGGTTCTTTGAGCCGAGTATTGAAGAAGAAGCTAGCATTATAATTCGTAATTCGTACCTCGGCTTCGCTCGACAACCTAATTCGTAATTAAGAGAGTAAAATTTATATCAATTGCAATTACGAATTAATTTGACGTTTTTTTGATAGTTGTTATCAGGCTAGTAGTTTAGATATGTAGGACTTCTATTTGATTTTTGAAAAAAACTCGGTATATTCTTATGTTTCTCCCCTGTTCTTTGTTCTCTGCCTCTAGGAATGATTCACCAAATCAAACCGGATTACTATACTTGCTGGATAGATAATTAGGTTGAAAATAAACGCTCAAATCAATTGATAGCAAAGGGCGATCGCCATACAATTAAGTAAGGGCGTGTTTCGATGCAAACAAGTTAGATGAATGCTGATGAGTTTTTCAACCAAGGGTTAGATAAAAATTTATGTGAAGATTACCAAGGAGCTATAACCAGTTATACTCAGGTAATTCAGCTGAATCCTAACTATGTAGAAGCCTACTATAATCGAGGTATTATTCTCAGCAACGTATTAGAAGATTACCACGGTGCGATCGCTGATTTCAATCGGGCAATAGAAATTAATCCCAATTTTGCTGAGGCTTACTACAACAGGGCTAACGCACGTTACTTTTTAGCAAATTATCACGGAGCGATCGCTGATCATCATCAAGCATTACAAATTAATCCCAACTTCGCCCAAGCTTATCATAGTCGAGGTAATGCCTATTTTCTTCTGGGAAACTATGACAAAGCGATCGCCGATTATTATCAAACCATAGAGCTGAGCATCAACTTAGCTGATTATATACATCTTGATATAGCCACAGCATTTTATCATCGAGGTGTTACTCATTTAGATATGGGGAATAATCTAGGAGCGATCGCAGATTTTCAGCAAGCTTTACAGTGGTATCCTCATTTTTCTGAAGCTTATACTATTCGTGGTCATGCTTACTATAATTTAGGAGAATATCACCAAGCAATCGCTGATCACAATCGCGCATTACAATTAGATCCTAATCTGATTGAGGCTTACCATAACCGGGGTCATGCTCGTTATGCTTTAGGAGATTATCAAGGTGCAATTGCAGATTATAATCAAACATTAGAAATTAGCCCAGACTTCACAACAGCTTACTACAATCGGGGTTTAATTTATTCTTATCTAAAAGACTATCAAAAAGCTATTGAAGACTTTAATCAAGTTCTGCAACTAAATCCTGATGATGCCCAAGCATATTACGAACGGGGTTTAGTTCGAGAAAGTCTAGGCGATTATTACCAAGCAATTGAGGATTACAATCAAGCATTACAGATTAATCCCAATTTAGCTTTAGTTTATGGCTTTCGGGCTACGGCTCATCGCTATTTAGGCAATTATCAAGCGGCAATTGAGGATAGCAATAAATTACTACAACTCAATCCTAATCTAGCTGAAGGATATTGCGATCGCGCTACAGCTTATCGTTGCTTAGGAGATTATCATCAAGCAATTGCAGATTACAATCAAGCATTGCAGATTAATCCCCATTTAGTAGAAGCTTATTACGGTCGGGGTATTACCCGCGAAGCTCTCATAGATTATGCAACAGCAGTAGAAGATTACACCCAAGCCATACAACTGTTTCCTGACTTTTCTTTAGCTTACTGCAACCGTGGTAATGTTCTGCGTCTTTTAGGAGCCGAACAAAGAGCCTTTGCAGATTACAATCAAGCATTACAGATTAATCCCAACTTAGCCGAAGCCTATTACAACAGAGGTTCTCTGCATTACGCTTTAGAAAATTATCAAAGTGCAGTAGAAGATTACACCTTAGCGCTACAAATAAACCCCCACTTTGCCACATTTTACAGCGATCGCGCTCATACTCGCTATGCCCAAAAAGACTATCAAGGGGCGATAGAAGATTATAATCAAGCAATTGCCATTGACCCTAGCGTTGCTGAAGATTGGTACAATCGGGGTCGTAGTCATTTTATGTTAGGAGACTTTAAAAAAGCATTGGCTGATTTAACCCAAGCGTTACAGCGTCAGCCTCATTGGGCTTGCGCTTACATGCTGCGGGCTGATATTCGCCGTAGCCTCCAAGACTATCCAGGAGCAATTGCTGATTTCCAAGAATCTGCTGCTCTTTATTCTCAAGCAGGAAATACCCAGCATTACCGTCAAATTATCACAGCGATCGCCGAACTTCAGCGATCGCTCATGTTTGATTCTGCAAATAATTTCTTTTAATACATAATTTCACAAGAGTAGTATTTTTGCCATAAAAATTAAACAGAAGTAGGGTTAAAAGTGTCGGGGATGGAGACATCTTCATAAACATCATTTAGATAACAAGAAAAATTTAGACTGGCCAACTCTAATTTTTGATTGGCTCTATAGCCATAAAGCTCCCATCTGCCCTCTGCATTATGCCGGAAACAATCAACACGTTGACGATTTTGACTGATTAAGACATATTCTTGCAACGTTTCTAATTCTTGATAATCACTAAATTTATCACCCCTATCTAAAGCTTCAGTGGAGGGTGATAGAACTTCAATAATTAAGCTAGGATAGCGTTTGAAATATTCAAAACTTGTATCTCGTTGGTCGCAAGTCACCATGATATCAGGATAGTAAAAAATATTCAGAGATTCGATGCGTACTTTCATGTCAGCAACATAAACACGACAACCAGTTCCGCGAATGTGATTTCTGAGTAGGGTAACTAAGTTAGTGGTAATTGTGACATGAGCATCACTTGCCCCTGCTATTGTATAAATCTGTCCTTGGATATATTCATGTTTAATCAGGCTAGATTTTTCAGTTTCCAGGTATTCTTCTGGTGAAAGATCAGGGTGAGATTGGCTTAGAGTCATACAACTAGCGATCGCACAAGGCTAAGTATAATTCAACGACACTATATATTTAAATACTTCTTCTCATCACACCACAAATCACACTAATCAAATCAACTGGTTCGACAGGTTTGGAAATATGGCGTTGGAATCCTGCTTTTATTGCTTGTTGTTCATTCATTTCTCCAGCATAAGCAGTTAAAGCGATCGCTGGAATATTTCCTCCCTGATCTGGTGGAAGATTTCTAATCTGCTGTATCAATATATAGCCGTTTATTTGTGGCATTCCAATATCGCTCAACAATAAATCAGGTTGAAACTGCCTCAAAGCGGCGAGTGCTTCAGTTGCAGAATCTGCCATGACTACCTCTGCTCCTTCTTGTTCCAGCAAAAAAGCAAAAAACTCGCGGCTATCAGCATCATCATCTACTACCAAAATCTTCATACCATTTAAGCCTAAAGCTTGCTCCACCGACTCACGGACTTGATTTGTCTGCTCTGGAATTAGCAATAGTGGTAGCTTCACCTCAAAAGTTGCTCCTAGTCCTTTTCCCAGACTTTCAGCCTGAATCGTACCACCATGTAACTCAACTAATTGACGCACAATTGCTAGTCCTAATCCCAACCCACCAAACTTTCTGGTTGTCGTGCTATCAGCTTGACGGAAATAATCAAATACATAAGGGAGAAACTGGGGAAGAATACCTTCACCATTATCGCTAACTGTAATTTTAGCTACCGAGTCTAAGCGTTCTAGGCGAATTTCTACTTGCCCCCCTGACGGTGTAAATTTAATGGCATTCGAGAGCAAATTCCAAACGATTTGCTGTAAGCGGCTAGAATCGCCAGCAACTTGCCCTATATTTGGTTGTAGGATCGTCTGTATTTGAATTGACTTTGCATCAGCCGCTAACCGAACTGTTTCCATCGCGTCGCTAATTATTGATGCTAAATTAACTGGGGTAATATTAAGATTGAGTTTGCCTTGCAGAATGCGAGATACATCCAATAAATCTTCAATTAATTGAGCTTGTAACTTAGCATTACGCTCGATAGTTTTTAACGCTTCTGTTGTCTTTATGGGATCTAAATTTTGGGACTGAAGTAAGCGTGACCATCCCAAAATTGGGTTTAGGGGTGTACGCAATTCATGGGACAAAACTGCCAGAAATTCATCTTTAACTCGGTTGGCAGTTTCTGCTGCACTTCTTGCTGTTTGTTCTGCTTCGTACAGGCGGGTACGAGCGATCGCCTGGGCGCATTGTTGTGCCAACGATAAAATAAACACTTGTTGCTTTCCATCCAAGTACTGCGGTTCAATAAAACCAAAAGACATGCCACCGACTGCCCGACCTTCAACCATCAACGGCACGGAAATCCAAGCATCGAATTGGTGCTGTTCATAGTGTTTTGTTAAATGTGGATAACGGATGGCTCGTGTTTGTGATGGTTCTGCCCAAATGGGCTGTCCAGTTCGTACCGCTTCTGCTAAAGGCACAGGCTCATTAATAGAAAACCGCTGCCAAGCTTTGATTTGCTCAGGTTCACAGCCTACGGCTCGAACAACTTCAAGCTCAGTGCCAGTCTCATTGACTAAAGCAACAAGGGCAAAATCAGCACTCAAAGCTGCAATTCCTTGATCTACGATTACATCTGCCACCTGAAGAGGAGTTAAAGATTCCGAAAAAGCAGCCGTCACAGACTGAAGCCGAGTCATGTGTTCAGCAGATTGCTCTGCGGCTTGTTGCGACTGCTGGGCTTCTCGATAGAGGCGGGTATTATCAATGGCGATCGCGGCTCGATGGGTAATGTCTTCGGCCAAAGTCACATCTGCTTCATTATAATGGCGATCGGATTCAGCCGTCACAAAGGAAATTGCCCCTAAAATCTGCCCACGGGCAATCAACGGTGAAACAATGGCAGATTTTAAACCTAGTTCGCGCAACATTCGCAGATGTTCAGCATCTTGAGCCACCATTACCAATGCCGCATCAGGAATTTCAGATCCCATTTCGGTTTTCCCGGTTCGCAGCACGTTAGGCACTCCCTCCAACTCGTCAATTTGTCTGGGATATTGTCGATGAAGTTTCCAGCCCAATTCCGCTTTCGTTGGATCACGATGAGCAACAGCAACCCGATGAATAAATTGATTATCTTCTAACAAATCGATCGCACACCAATCGGCAAAAAACGGCACTATTAAATTCGCAACACTTGTCAGAGTGTATTCATAATCCAAGGAAGATGCTAGCGCTGTGCTGACTTCTGCGAGAAATGCCCAACGCCGCTGGTCTGCTTCTGCTTTTAAACGGGCATTTTGCTCTTGAACTTGCTGCCGTACCAATTGCACACGTTCCGCTTCTACTTGTTTGCGTTCAGTGATGTCGTGCATCACAACGACTGCCCCTTGGTTTTCACCCTGGCTATTGGCGATCGCCTGTCCACTAGCAAGCAGCGTCTTCGCTTTTCCGTGTTTGGGCGCAATCACCATTTCCACATTCTTGATTGTCTGTCCCTGTAACGCTCGAAATAACGGAATCTCGTTTTTAGACATCCGCGTTTTGCCATCGGATAAATACAGGTCGTAGAACTCTGCCCACTCATCGGGCGGTAGTGGTTGTTCTGGCAAGCCATGAAATTCTCGCGCTGCTCGATTAAATAAAGTCAAAATCCCCTCGGCATTACACGCCACAATTCCTGCTTGCACATTATCAAGCAGCACTCTCAGTAATTCCTGTTCTTTTTGCTTAGCTGCTTCGGCTTGTTGCTTCTGTGCAATTTCCAATTGCACAATTTTATGAGCTGCTGATCGCATTTCTAGTTCATCCATCACCACTGCGGCAAGATCGGCCAAAACAGCTTTTTGCTCATCAGTTAAGGCATTACGCGGTTGTGTATCTAACAAACACAGAGTGCCTAAGTTGAAGTTATCTTGAGTAATTAATGGCGCGCCAGCATAGAACCGTAGACCGGGTTCATTTTGTACAAATGGATTATAAGCGAGACGACTGTCTTGTTTAGTATCGGGAATGATTAATATCTCGTTAGATAATAGCGCCAAACTGCAAATAGTTTCATCTCGCTGCACCTCGCTCACATCAAAGCCATAGGAAGACTTGAACCAACCTCTCGATTCATCAACCAGAGAAACCAGGGCGATCGGCATATTAAATAAACGCGCTGCCAAGGAGGTGATACGATCAAACGCAACTTCCGGTGGGGTGTCAAGAATATTATATCGCCGCAATGCCTCTAGCCGTTCTACCTCATTTGCAGGTAAAACGGCGGTTGTTACAATCGGTTTAGGGGAAGTGTCAGTCATGGACTTTGAGCAAATGAGCGAGTAAAAGCTAGAAATGCAACGTGAATGATATTATTATTACTCGACTTCAAAGATGCCTGACTAATCCAGCCTCAGTAGAGCTTAATGAAGATTTCCCCGAACAGGTATCAGACTGATAACTGAATTAGTTGTGGCTGGGCAAATTAACCTTCAATCGTTTAAACATTGCTTGTCGCGCTTGTACAGCCAGTTCGTCATTTAAAGGTTGTAAAGTGATAGGCTGCTGATATTTGAGACGCAATGCTGTTTGAATTAACCAATCAGCGACAAAGGGATTTTTGGGTAACAATGGCCCGTGGGAATAAGTAGCGATCGCATTTTGATAAAATGCTCCTTCTGTCCCATCTTCACCGTTATTGCCTAAGCCGTACACCACACGCCCCAATGCTTCTACTTTGCCTAGTTTGGTGCGTCCGCCATGATTTTCAAAACCCACTAGATAAGGTTTGCTACCTGTCATCTCTGTTAAATCTTGTGCCAAGCGGGAAGCTGTAACTTCAATTACCAAGTTGCCAATACAGCGTTTAGTATTTTCACCAGGATGAATAGAAACTAAATCGAGTATTCCCAAACCTTCAATTCGCTGTCCTAATCCTGGTTCATAATAATGTCCTAGTAATTGGGGAGAACCACAGGTAAAGACTCCTGGTGTGCCATTTTCAATTTTCTCCCGCATGGCATCGGCTTTGGCTCCTTGCAAATCACGCATGACAATTTCTTGCTGGCGGTCTTGTGCGCCACCACCAACGATGACATCTACGGTTTTAATATCTGCGGCTGTGGCGTTTTGATCTAGAGGTAAAACTTTGACAGTGTATCCCCGCCACTGAGCGCGACGTTCTATAGTAATCACATTACCGCGATCGCCATAAGTACTCATCAGCGTTGGATATAGCCAACCGATTGTTAATTCTAAATTTTGAGAACTCATAAATAACTCTTGATTAATCAATAATAATTTTTATCAGCTTATAGTGAAATAACTCTCTAGGGAGACTCCTTCGTGTACGTTTGATCCAGATTATGGAGATTTGCGATCGCACTAATAACTATTTACTCAAATATTATATTGGCTGTTTGCAAAGTAATATTAAGAACATACAGCAAATTTCATTTGATGAGGTACATTACGCTCGTCTCTAATTCCTAGTCCTTAGCCCCTCTCTTCTTAAAAGACGTACTATACGCAACCGAGAAACTTTGTAAATCTATCAATCACTTGATGATCGAGGAACGAGAAAGAGCCGATAACGATTCACCGTGGAAAGAAATATTAGAAGCTTACTTTCCCCAAGCCATGCAGTTTTTCTTTCCCCAAACAGCCGCACTCATCAACTGGGAACGTACCCACGAGTTTCTTGATAAGGAATTTCAACAAATAGCACCCAAAGCTGAACTTGGTAGAAGATACGCAGATAAATTAGTCAAAGTTTGGCAAATTCAAGGAGAGGAAATTTGGCTGTTGATTCATGTAGAAATCCAAGCTAAATCAGAAGATAACTTTGCCCAAAGGATGTTTTCTTACAGTCTGCGAATTTTTGACAAATTTGCTCAACCAGCTATTAGCTTGGCAATTTTATGTGATGCAGACTCGGCATGGCGACCAAATCAATACAGTTATAATTATCCTGATTGCGGTCTGCATTTTAGATTTGGTACTGTCAAACTGCTGAATTATCAAAATCAGTGGACAGAATTAGAAGCAAGCGATAATCCTTTTGCAACAGTGGTAATGGCACACTTAAAGACACAGCAAACCACTAAACAACCAAAAGAGCGAAAAATCTGGAAATTTAGCCCTTCGGCTCCGCTCAGGGCTAACGGTGAGCGAAGTCGAACCGTTAGCCTAATTCGGCGATTGTACGAACAAGGACTACAAGAAAAGGATATCCGTAACCTCTATCGTTTTATTGATTGGGTTATGATTTTACCAAAAGTGTTAGAAGCAGAATTTTGGCAGGAGTTTAAGGTATTTGAAGAGCAGTGCTTTGCGCGGGTTCCCCGCGTTGTAGCAACTGCGGAGCAGGAGCGTACCAGGAGCGTACCATGAGTTACATTACCACAGGTGAGCGCATTGGCTACGAGAGAGGAAAACAAGAAGGAAAACAAGAAGGAAAACTGGAACAGGCACAAGCCTTAATACTAAGGTTACTGCAAAAAAGGGTGGGAGATTTACCCGCAGAAGTTCAAGAACAAATCCAAAGCCTTTCGCTAGAACAGTTAGAAACACTAGCCGAAGCTTTATTAGATTTTAAGGAGTTCGCTGATTTAATCAACTGGCTACAAGCAAATCATCTAGTTTAGTCAATTGATTTGACCCCCACTAATTGTCTTTAATTTTTAATTAATTTGACTCCCCATTTCCTAACTTAAAGAATTTTTCGACCAGTCAAAATTTCTCGCACTTCTAGCATGGCTGAATAGGTGGGCAGAATGTGCAGAGTTTCGTTATTTGGTGTATGTTCTAATGCAGTAGCAATCGCTTGTTTTAAGTCTGCTTCAACAATTAAATTTAATGTACTTTCAGGAGACTTTTGGCTATAACGCAGACGCAGTGCCATATCATAGACGCGATCGCCACTAACTACTAAGGTTCCTCCGCGTTCGACTAATTTTTCTGTATCGACATCCCAAATCCACGATACATCAGTGCCATCGGGTGTGCGATCGTTCAGTACTAGTAATGTGGTTTTATCGGTGCTTTGAGTAACTACCCGAATTGTTTCGTTTGTCCCTACAGGATTTTTAGATAACAAAATCCGCACTCGTTTACCATTAATGACCAAGTCTTCTGCACGACCAAACGCAGCTTGAAAATTATTAATAGTATCTCTAATTATCTCCTCATCAATTCCTAATTCTTGAGCCGCAGTTACAGCCGCTAAAGTATTATATTTGTTGTACAAACCAACGAGAATTTGTGACCATTCACTACTTTCTAGAGTCGGTTTACTTTTACTAAAACCACATTTAGGACAAGTAAAATCTCCCAAATGGGACAAGTAAACACCTTGATAATCTAAAGAATGCCCACAACTAGGACAATAAATAGAATCGACGGCGTGAGGAATTGCTTCTAAATATTGTGCTGGTTCATTCAAACCAAAGAATAATACTCGTTGGGGTAACTGTTGACCGAGATAAGACAAAGTCGGGTCATCAGCATTAGGAATAACCACCGTTTCTAGTGGGAGAGTAGAGATTACCTTTGTCCAGCGCTTACTAATTGTGTCTACTTCTCCATACCTGTCGAGTTGGTCACGGAATAAGTTTAAACACAGGATAATTCGCGGCTGTAGTGGTTGCAGTACTTTGGGTACGATATTTTCATCAACTTCTAAAATGGCATAATCAACATCCAGTGTTCCCACTAAGTCGGTGCTTTCTAGTAATGCTGTCATCAAGCCATTTTCGAGATTTGCACCTGTAGCATTATGGGCAACGCGGTAGCCTTGACGCTCTAATATTGTTTTTAATAGCAGCGATGTAGTCGTTTTGCCATTAGTCCCAGCAACTAGAATTATCCCGTTTTTCACTTGCTGACTCAACAATTGTAAAAGCCGGGGTTCGATGCGACGGGCAATTGAGCCTGGTAATACACTAGCAGCACCGAGGCGCAGCGATCGCACGATAAACGTCACGTTTTTTGCCGCTGACACCGCAAAACCCAGTCTTAGTCTATCTATAAGTTTTATTGTCTTTCCCACATCCGTACCTTAGTCTGCTAGTAACTGCTAATTAATTAATCTATATTCGCAAATTTAATTTAGTGAGTGTAGCGAATCCTAATCATACTTGCAAGAACACTTCCCGCTTTCGAGAGATAATCCCAGTAGGCGTTATCTTAAAAAATAGTGTGTGGGCTTAATTATATATCTAGCCCAGTTTGCTAAATTCAGCACAACCTCACGACCAGTAGTAGCTTGCAAGGTTCCTTTTGATGAATACCATAAAGTCTGATTTTTTACATAAACAAATTACTAACTGGCGAAAGTTGGTGTTTAAGTGCCTATTACTGCTTGCTTTTTTGTTCATTACAAGTACCCAGCCGGTCTTTGCTGGTATTAATGATGATGTATTTGATGGCAATATTTTTGTAGTTTATGCTGGTAATGGTTCTCTCGTGCCTCCCAGAGAAACGCTATCACAAGCTTTAGCGGCACATAAACCCGTATTTTTGGCATTCTACGTGGATGATAGCAGCGATTGCAAAAAATATGCCATTTCCATTTCCCAGGTACAAGAATTTTACGGTCGCGCAGCAGAGATTATCCCTATCAATGTTGATACTATCCCCCCTAAACAGACATATAACCCTACAGAACCAGGATATTACTATTCTGGGGCTGTTCCTCAGGTTGTGATGTTTAATCAATCAGGTGAGGTAGTTTTAAACAAGAAGGGTCAAATACCTTATGAGGAGATTGACGATAAATTTCGGGAAGTATTCGACTTGTTACCCCGCACAGAATCAGTGCAGTTAAAGCGGCGTGCCTTTAACGAGTTCAGTAGTGAGTTAGCTAAATAACTCTTGAGGTAGACCAATTGGGTCTACCTTGATTTTTCGTGCTACCTGTTACTGCATTCGCCGGGATGCCAAGAGATAATATTTAAATATCTGCCTTATTTTAAGTGAGGAAGTTAATTCATAGTCAAAAATCTATAGTTCTTATCAAATGACTATTGATAATTGACTATTGACCAATGACTAATTAGAGTGTGTTCTGATGTCAAAGGTTTACACTACAGAAGAACTAATCCAAATTTTGGCGGCTGAACGTCAAGCTTGCCTCAAAGGAAAACGGCTAAAATTAGAAATCACAGTTTCTGGCAATCCTGTAATTGACCAGTTTCTCCAAACTGATGGGCTGCAACAGTTTACCGCCTATCAAGATTTTAAAGCTGCCATTCATGACTATCAAAAGGACAATCAAGTTTCAGGCATTGTTTGGCGGGAGGTAAGCGTCAAAGGTAAAAACTTGCGTTATCCCGAAGTAGATAGCGAATTAATTGCTTTAACTAGCGACTTAGAAATATTAAAAACTGCGAAAAACTCTATTTTAGAATTTTGGTATAAAGTAACTAAAAATATGGACTTATATTTGAGTTTTAATAATAATAAACAATACCAACAAATTGTCAAACCTGATGTAGAAAGAATTGTTCAAAGAACAGAATGGGCAAGTTTATGGAAGTGGGAGAATGCTAACTTTTTGGAAATTATTTTGCAGCTAGGATGGGGTCAACCAGAAGAAGCATTTTATAAAAGAGGTAGACCGCGGTCAGGTAGTGAGTATATTCATGCAGTGAATCCTGGTAATCGTCCTATTGGGTGAGTCGAGAATCAATTGCTTTATTTGATGAGTATACCAGCGGAGTCTGGAGTATAACGCCAGTTGCTTGGTTTGGGAAACCCTACCGCAGCACTGGACTTATACCGTTTCACTTTAAAGTTGATACATTTGGGCAAGCAGGGGAAGCAGGGGAAGCAGCACTTCGGCTACGCGGTAGTTGAGCGCAGTCGAAACTCAGTGACCGGAGGCAGGGGGAGTAAGAAAAGTAATTTGTATCAATAATTTCGTGAAATGGTATTACTTATTCTTTATTCTTTGCCCCGAAGGGGTTAGGTAATAGCAGCCATAAGAAATAAGGTGTACCAATCAGGGCGGTGACTAATCCAGAGGGTATTTCTTTTGGTGCTAAAACTACCCGCCCTAAAGTATCTGCTAAAACGACTAAAATAGCACCTAAAATTGCTGTTAGCGGTACTAACTGGCGGTGACGATAGCCGATTGTCAATCTTGCTGCATGAGGAGCTATCAAACCGACGAAGCTGATGGTTCCCACTGTTGATACTGCTGCACCCGCTAAAGCAACTGCTACTGTAACGCAGATAGCGCGGGCTGTTTGCAATCGCATTCCCAAGGTACGAGGTAAGTCTTCTCCTAATGCCATCAAATCGATTTTACGGGCAATTACCCAAGCTATGGGTAACAAAATTAACGGAAATATAATTAGCCGTCCGACTTCATCCCACTGACGAGCGTAGGTGCTTCCAGATAGCCAAACCAAGGCTTGGACTACTCGCAGCTTGGCGGCAACGATCATTAAGTTAATACCCGCAGCACAAAACGCCGAAACTGCAATACCCACTAAAGCCAGCCGTGTCGGTACTATTCCCCGTTGCCAAGCAGCTAAATATACAATGCCGAAAGCTGCAAACGCACCAATGAAAGCTGCTATTGACACCGCTTCTTGGGGGGCATTGGGGATGATAATCATTACTAACAATGCCGCAAAACCAGCACCGGAAGTAATGCCGACAATCTCAGGACCCGCAAGGGGATTTCTTACTGTTCCCTGTAATAACAAACCACTTACTGCTAATGCTGCTCCTGCTAGGGAACCAACTAAAAGACGCGGTAATCGAAGTTGAAATAAAACTTTTTGAGTAAAGGTATTTCCACCACCTTTAAATGTATCAATTAATTGGGTAAAACTAAAGTTAATATTGCCAAATAATAAACCAGCAATGAAAGCGAGTAACAAGCAAAAAATTGCCGTTGACAATACAACTGGGTAATAAAAAGCCGATTTTGATTGAATTTTGATGCTTTCGTTTCCATTACTTTTATTTAGTATTTGCTGAGAACGAGCTAACCAAATTAAAAATGGCGCACCAATCAAAGCGGTAATACTACCAGCTGGTAATTCACTTAAATTAGTTGTCAGTGCCATTGCTACCGTATCCGCAGCTAGCAGCATGACTGCACCCCAAATTGCTGTTAATGGTAGTAATAAAAAGTGTCTGCGACATCCCATTAATTTCACTAAATGGGGAGCTACTAAACCGACAAAACCGATAGAACCTACCACACTCACCGCTACAGATGCTAAAAACACTGCCACCACAGTACTGCTCAGACGATTAAACTGCACTCTCGAACCAAGGGTAAGCGCTAAATCATCTTCCAATAAAAGCGCATCTAGCTGTTTTGCCATCAAAAGGGCGATCGCCATCCCAATTAATATCCTTGGGACTGCATAAATCGTACTATCCCAATTTGTTTGGATTAAAGAACCAGCACCCCAGAAAAATAAATCGCGGGTTTCATTTTCGTAAAATAGTTGCAAAGCTGCACTTATTGCTGCCAATGTTAAAGAAACTGCGACACCTGCAAGAGTTAAGCGAATTGGCGTTATCTTTCCGGCAGCAGCGATCGCATATACTAAAAAAGCTGCCAGCAATCCACCTGTCAACGCTACCAACACAGGTGAAAGTGCAAATAATTCTGGTGCAAAAATTACTGTGGCTGTTACTGCTAGATAAGCACCCGCATTTACCCCCAAAGTCGCTGGAGAAGCCAAGGGGTTACGAGTCACGGTTTGTAATAATACCCCCGCCATTCCCAAAGCCGCACCCACGATAACAGTAATAGTGGCACGGGGTAAACGTAGATAACGCACAATGTTATCGGCATTGCTATTATTAGATGAGAAAATTGCCTTAATTACTGTATTAAAACTTAATTTTGCTTGTCCTTGGGTAATGTGGATAAAAAATAATAGGAATAGTAAAGTTATTCCTACAGTTAAAATTAAGAAAGTATTTCCTTTAAATTTGGACATAGGGAGTAGGGATAAATAATGTTATTTTCCTGCTACTTAAAAATTATCTGTATCTATTTATTTTTAGGAGCATCCCACTTTTTTGAATGTCATTGCAAGCGAAGCGAAGCAATCGCAAAATCCTCCAACTAAGAGCGAGTCGATGCGATTGCTTCGTCGTTCCTCCTCGCAATGACAGTTATTATCTCATTGGAAAATAAAAACTGGGATGCACCCTTTATTTTTTCTGTGAACCCAAGGCTATGAGTAATTCATCTTTTCCTCAAAAGCAGTTACTACTTTATTTACTAAAATTTCTGCGGACAAAGGGCCACCAAATACCCAAGTATCTGATGCAATTGGATAAAGTCGATTTTCTTTGACAAACTGCAAACCTTTCCACACCGGATTATTTTGTAATTGCTGCCAATGACTATTGTTATTTGTAGTAATATAAATAAAGTTTGCTGCTTCTACTTTTGGTAATGCCTCTATCCAAACTGTATTAAATCCAAATGAGTCAAATTTACCTGACCAAGCATTCTCTAAACCAATTTGTTGGAGAATTTGTATCACCATTGCATCATCTGTAAATAACCGCAACTGTGGCGCACTATCACTAAATTGACCTAAGAGAAATTTTCTATTTGCTATTTTTAAATCACTTATTTTTTTTTCAGCTTGTGTGAAAGTGGTCTGTATTTTTTCTAATACTGCTTTTCCTTGCTTCTCACGCTTCACAGTGTCAGCAATTTTGATAAATGTCTGCTGCATTTCTGACAATTGATTTATACTACTATCTGCTGACGGATAAGGGTTAAATAACAAAGTTGGAGCTATAGAAGCGAGAGTATCGTAAATTACTTGATGCCGCAATTCCACACCGATGATTAAATCGGGTTCTAGTTGAGCTATGGCTTCTAAATTTGGTTCGGCTCGCGTACCTATATCCGCTACAGATGCAGCTAATTGAGGCTGTATATCGACAAATTTTTGATAACCATTAATATCTGCTACCCCAACGGGCTGAATCCCTAAAGCCAGCAAATCTTCTACATACACCCATTCTAAAGCAACAATGCGAGATGGTGTTTTTGCTGATATAGATTTATCTTTCGAGGAAACAGAAGAATTATGATAGTTATTTTTGCAAGCAACTGTGAAAGCAGACATGATCATTGCAGTTAGAAAAAAGCGCCTGCTGTATCCGTTCATCCGGCTTTCCTCTGAGTTGCTAGTCTGTAATCGCAAGGTAAACAAATTGGATAACCGTTAATGGGATGGGGTATAACGGTCATGTCTACGTTAAATACTTGCTGAATATTACTGGTTGTCATCACTTCTTTGGGACTTCCGCTAGCAACTACCTTGCCTTGGGAAATCATAATTAAGTTATCGCTATAAGCCGCAGCTTGGTTTAAATCGTGGAGTACCCAGCCTACAGTAATTCCATGTTCTTGATTTAACTGCCTTACTAAAGCTAAAACATCTAATTGATGGCGGATATCCAGAAAAGTTGTTGGTTCATCTAGCAATAATACGCGGGTTTGTTGGGCGATCGCCATTGCAATCCAAGCTCGTTGACGCTCTCCTCCCGAAAGGGTATCAACAGCCCTTGATGCAAGGCTAGATAGTCCCGTAACCGTCAGCGCCCATTCTATCGCCGCCCTATCTTTTGCGGAAAGTCTGCCCAGTAAATTTTGATGAGGATAGCGTCCGTAACCGATCAATTCTTTAACGGTGATTGCTGGTGGAATCTCTGAGGTTTGAGGTAGCATTGCCAACTGTTGCGCTAACTGTTTTGTAGGCATTTTAGCAATGTTGCGACCGTTGATATAAACTACACCCTGGCTTGGTGCTAATAATCTAGCTAGAGTCCGCAATACCGTACTTTTTCCCGAACCATTTGGCCCTAATAAAGCCGTAATTTCACCTCCATGCAGCGTGATAGAGAGGTCAGAAACAATGATTGTGCGGTTATAAGCAATTTTCAGGTTATGAGCATCAATTGCTACCAATTTTTAACCTCCAATCTAATGATATAGTTTAGCAATTACAAGTTGCTTTTTCAGGTTGCCAGAAAGAAAACAACCTTATTAATAGCTAACCTAATTGAGAATCATTTTGTCAAGTAGTCATCAGAGTATTGAGAAAGTTTGGCATTAGATGCAGATAATTCACCTACTTTATATAAAGCATTATTAACTTTGCCATAGGCAGCGGCATGAGGGCGATCGCCATCGTCAGCGTAGCCATAAGTTAACAACCTGTTGCGATTCAAGCACAATTTAGTAAATTGGGGTGCAAACAAGTTAAATATTTCAAATCTGCCTTGCATTTCGGGAAAACGACTTTGATAATTTAAAATCGTCTCTCGCACTTGCAACCAAAAACTTTGTTCTGGATAGTTATGGTAATCTGCTAAGAGGTGAGAAAGATAGCGATGGTGACAGATAAATAACCCAGCAAAGATAAACTGACACAAGCCTTCTGGGGGTTCTGTAAGCAATACTGTTTTTAATTCTTCAGGTAAAGATGCTAGTTCCGGTAAGGGATGACGACTGATATTTACATCATCGACAAAATCTTTCATCGCCAAGCGGTGAGGAATACAATTCTTAAGTACCAAAATAGTGTTTTCCCCGTGGGGAGAGAACACCACACCATAGCGATAGAGATAGTGAAGTAGAGGTGGCAAGATGATGTTAAACAAACGAGATAGCCATACTTCTAAACTCAGCCCGGAACATTCTACCAACTGAGAAATAAAGGGTTTACCACTACCATCAACGTGCAGTAAAGCCGCTAAGGTAATCGGGCGTTCATCAAATTCAGTATAAGATAATACGCTTTCTCGCCACAGACAGCCTAACATTTCCTTGTATTGGTAAGGTGCGCCGGAAAATTGGCTATAGTAGGGATGGTCGTAATTGATACTGGCAATTTCTCCAGGAAGGATAAAGCGACATTCATCTTTAAGGAAAGAGTCGCGATCGTAAATTGATTTAATCCATTCGGTTACTTGGGGAGCAACTACAGTTCTTTCACCGGGTAGACCGCGATAAACTAAAGTATTTAAAATACTCAATGGCAATTTGACGTAGCATTTATGGGGATTAGTGATATTTGCAAAGGTACGGATGGATTGTTGGGGTAGATATTTATCATCGCTTTCACCGAGGGGAACAATGGCTTTGGTAGCGATTTCGCAAGCGAATAGGGGGATAATAATATTCTTCCACTGCCATCCATGAACTGGTAAGAAATAATAATTTTCTGAATCGAGATTTTGTGATTTTAAGACAGATATAAATTTCGTGAGGATTGCTTCTCCTAATTCTGCTTGCATCAAAGTTTGGTAATCTAATTCTTTGATAGCTTGAAAGTGAGCGCGATCGCGTTTCACCGCAATCCAAAATAGATTTACTGGTTGTTTTTGTTCTGGTGCATAAGCTAGGTAATCATCATAACCAAAACCGATACGTCCTTTATTAAAAGTAATCCAAGGATGTCCTTGCATTTCTCCTTCTAAATGAGGATAATCTAACTGTGTCAAGTCAATATCTTGAGTTGCTTGTTTAAACTGAATGTGGGTATCTGCCAGTAAAGTATTACTTAACTCTTTAATGAGGTGAGCAGTAGTTTCCGCTGTCATTCCTACAGCAATATGAATATCCAAAACAAATTGTAAGGGATTTGCAGCACTCAACCATTCCTTACCTTGATAACGCTGTAAAGAAGTAGGAATGACATGATAAGAATCAAACAAACGTTTTTTAGCTTGGAAACGATAAGCAATACCTCCAGGTAAAGAAAGATGGTAAATTGTCAAATCTGGCTTTTCTTCCCAAATTTCCGGTTGAATAATTTCCTCATACATAAATTCAGAAAGCATTTTTGCAAGTAAATTCTTACCTACAATTTGCCAAGTCTCTGGTTGTAATGCCTGATTTAAAGTTGATAAAGAATCCATGATAGTCTTTCCTATTTTATGAGATATTTTTCTGCAAAAACGCGCCCTTATTTTTGTGTGAGAAAAACATATAGTAATTCAATTTGATTTCTAAAGACTAAGGATGATGACTAATTTTAGAAAAAGTAAAACAAGACTTGCGAAAAACTGCTAACCGGACAAAGATTAAATTAACGCTACCAATTATCCCAGCCACTAAAAATGGCACAGCTAAACTATAAGTGTTGACTAATGCTGAAGCCATCAAGGGTGCTGCGAGATGTCCAAAATTCGCAAAGGAAGTTGTCAGGCTGTAATTAAAATGCAGACGATTAGAAGCACTACTATTAAACAATTGCAATTCTAAAGCTGCTTGTGTCACCGCAAGACAAAATCCGTAAATTACCCGCGCCAAAATTAAAACAAAAATATTTTGTGTCCAACCTTGAAAAAATAAACTAGTAACTAACAAGCATATTCCTCCTAAGTAAATAGACGGTAAAGCCTTGGGTTGACAAGCTTTGCGGATATAGGGTAAAGCGGCGATCGCCATAATACTGGGTATCAAAAACAGCAAGCTACTGGCAAGCAGATTAATGTTAAAGAAGTTGGTTGTGACGTATTCTGTAAAGTAAGGACGCACTAAATTATTTGCTAATTGAAAAGTGAGAATTGCCATCCCGATAGCAACGATAAAACTCAATTGATTGCTAGCTATGGGAGCATTTTCAATATTTTGTTTATCTTTTTTTCGGGTAAAAACACCTTGCAAAATATAGATGCAAATAATTAGTTGTACAACATCCGCAACTGCAATTAGATAAAACAACCTTAAAGGTGTTGCAAAGTTCACCATTCCCGCACCAGCAACGGTTGCAGCGATAATTGCACCGTGAAATACGGCTTGGTAAATTCCTGTAGCTGTCGCGCGCTTTGCTTCACCTGCTAGTTGGATAATCAAAGGATAAACTAATAGGTAACTGCTTTTAAACAGCAATAAAATGATGGTATAAACAAGGAACTGGGAAGCATTGTTGCTTGTCCCCATCAAAGCAGTCATTATTGCCGTACCGGCTTGACCGATGTAGAGTAGATATTTAACTTCGATATTGCGGGATAAAATACCCCATATCGGCGCACACAGCACTACAGTTAAGCGACAGATAAAGATGTAATATCCTGTATAAGCTAAATCTTCAACACCAAATACCTTGCGAAAAAACTGAGGATAAAAGGGTGAAAGTAATACCTCGTTAAATACCGCCAGGAATACGCATAAAAATAGTGCAAAAGATACCATGCTTTGGCGATGTCTCATGCTGCTATTCCAAACTGCTGAAAGATATTCTGGCGTTTTACCGGATAAACTGTTTCTCCTGCCAAAGTATTTATAATTACAGAGTTGCGATAACAGCCCAATCCTAAATCTGGGGAACCAATACCGTGAGTATGTAATTCTGCATTTTGAACAAAAATCCGGTTAGGAATATCTTTTGTTAAACCGAGGTGATAATCAAAGTTGATGTTGTAGCGTCCTTTTTCATCCCACTGCATCAAATCGCGGATATTTGCAATACAGTTTGGTACAGCATGACGATATCCCGTAGCGAGAATAATACAGTCAGTTTCATGACTAAATCGTTCGTCTTGATGGGAATGACGATAGGTAAGACGATAGCGGTTATTTGTAGTTTCGACTTCTTTAACCTCTACTCCAGATCTTAACTTGATATTGGGATAATTTTCAGCGACGGAACGCTCGTAAAGCAAGTCATATATTTTGTTAATGGTACTAAAACTAATACCTTTATAAAGTAAGTCTTGCTTTTTGATTAAATCGTCTCGCTTCTGGGGAGATAGACTGTAGAAATAATGGATATAGTCAGGAGAAAAATGCTCTAACCCTAGCTTAGAATATTCCATTGGCAAGAAGCCCGAAGAACGAGTACACCAATTAATTTCATATTGGTAGTTTTCCTGTTCTTGTAAGAGTTCGTAAAAAATTTCAGCCGCACTTTGTCCAGAACCAATTACTGTAACGGATTTTGATTGACGGAGAATTTCTCGTCTATCTAAAAATTCTGCTGAGTGAAAAAGACTCTCCGATTTCATATTTTGGAAACAAGCAGGTATTTGAGGAACAGAACCAACTCCTAAAACCAAATTTTTACAGTCATAGGTTAAACTAGTATTATTTTTGATATCTTGAGTTTTGACGGCAAATAACTGAGATTCTTCTTGCCAGTTTATACTTTCTACTTGCTGTCCAAAACAACAACTTGATAACTGTTCTGCTACCCATTGACAGTAATGATTGTATTCCCGTCGAGGAATATGAAATTCTTCCCAAAAGTAAAATTGATAAAGACGAGATTTAGCTTTTAAATAGCTAAGAAAGCTAAACTTATTGCTAGGTTCAGCCATCGTCACTAAATCTGCTAAAAATGGCACTTGAATGGAACTTCCCTCAATTAATAAACCAGGATGCCATTGAAACTTGGTTTTTTGTTCGATAAACAAAGACTTAATTTTAGTTACAGGTTCTAACAGTGCTGCTAAACCTAAATTAAAAGGTCCAATCCCCACACCAATTAAATCATAAACACGATCTTGCATTACTTCCATTTCTCCATAAAATGTTGACGTTCGCAAAACATCAAAGCCGCATTTTTATCCGGTAATAAAATTTCTCTTTGAAACACAAAGCCACATTTTTCAAAAACATGAATCATTTTTTGATTGCGAATATCTGGTTCTGCAATAATTTTTTGAGTTGCAGAATATTGAAACTGAAAAAACGTCATGGCACGTAACAAAGGTAAAGCATAACCCTTACCTAAAAAGTAGCGATCGCCAATTAACAAATGAATACCTTGGTCGCTGTTTTCTGCTGAATAATAACCGGATATAACATCATCAATTGTCCAGTATGACTCCCAATAACTCATGGGAACACCATCTATAAAACCAATGTAAAGATTTTGATGTTTATCCGCTAAAGCCTTTTGCAAATACTGCTGAATTTTATCTTTATTAAATCCTAATTTCCAAAAAGTAATTACATAATCTTGATTCATCCATTTGTGAATTTTATCTAGATCTGCCGATAAATTGGCCGGACGAAAAGCAATAACTTTATTAAGTTTTACATCCAGCTTTTGGTAAACGTAATTATCAGTAGTTGATGTCATTTGAGCGGTATATCTTTGTCGTTTATGTTTATCTACTTTTTAATTAGCAATAAAGGATTGTCAATATTCACATAAACAGATTGAGTGGCAACAGAACCCACTAACTCATCCATATCGTGAAAGCGAGTTAGAAGATTTGCTTTACAACGTAATTTAGGTTCAAACAGCAAATTTTCCAGTAGTTTTGTAGATTTTGGAGCTAAATCTATATATTCTTCTAACTTGTTTCGTAACTCTTTGAGCAATAACTTTTCATCCACAAGTCCCGCTACTCCAAAAGCATTAATTAACCCAAACAAATTGTTAATGAACAGGTAATAACCCAAACGTTCATCTACCACAGCGTCGTCACAAATAGTTTCACTCTTGTCACTAATACCCGGTAAAATATTATCTAATAACTGATGACAAGAGCGACGATAATAATATCCTTGATTATCTCGATAAAATAAACATTTGGGATAACCATTCTCTAACTGCAACACGCTATTTTGTTGATGCGCTTCTAAACCAACACCATAGGTAAAATACAGCCACAAAATAGGTTCTAAATAAACCTGTAAATAATCTCTAAACCAGTTTAAACTAACTTCCTCAGTAGAACGCGATTCTTGTTGCGCTAATTGCTGAATAACATTCTTTAAACGCGAACCATCATCAAAAATAGCATCCTGACATAAAGCAATTAAACAAGTTGCATCAGTTTCAGGATGATCTAAAAATGGATTTTCTCTTAAAATTGTGGAGAAACCGTTAATAGGTACACCATCAATTTGAATTGTAATATAAGCTGGGTCACGAATTACATGAAAATTCGGAAACTTTTGACGTAATTTTTTACCTATCTTACCCGCTAAAATTTGATAAACTTCTACACTTCTTGCTAATTCTTTATACAAATTTATTCGCAGAGAATTAGTAATTTTCACATTTAATGACAGCTTCAGCATAAATGCCGATTGTGGATGATAAACTGTGCGGATTGAAGTTGTAGGTTGATATACTTTACCTTGCTCACCCAAGTCTTGCAATAATCCCCGATTAATTAACTTTTGAATTTCCGGTTTATTAAGTAAATAGTTTGCTTCCCAAGGATGAATTGGTAATAAAGAATATTCATCTATTTGACAATATTTTTGCTTAAATTCTTCATCAATTGTTAGATCTTGAATTAATTCCGCTTTAATCAATGCTGTAGCTGTTTGTGATAGTGCAGAACCTTCCACAGTAATCGATTGATGAGCGCGAAAATAATGCAGTGGAAAATTACCTTTTAATTCTGGGGAATAAGTAACTAACTCCTGCTCAGAAAAACCTTGACGGCTTTTTGGTGTTGGATGTAAATGATGTCCAAAAACTAACGCTTGTTCTGTGTTAATAAAAGAGTTATTGAATTGATAAAGTGATTCTTTATCTTGTTTTCTCTCCCGAACAAATTTTTCAATATGACTATAGCTTTGAATCACTCTTGATAACAGTTCATCTTGATGGCTGTTACTACCACTATTTAAAGCTAACTCCTTAGTAAGCAAAGCTACTAAAGTCACATAATCTAATTCTAATAAATTACCCGTACTTGGTTGATAAAATAGTGGAAATGAAAATACATGTCTACCCGTGAGTGACCAATATTTAATTCCAATTAATAATCTTAAACATTGTTTTTTTAAGATGCAGCAAAATAGTGAATTAGCACCCGTTCGACTGAGAACTTCTGTAAATGCTATATCAGTACTTGCAACTGCCTTTGTGATCAGTTTACCAGTGTTCGTTTCTCGCAAATAGCAATTTAAGAAACTTTGAATCGTAGCTCGTTCTGCAATCTCTTTATCA
Organism: Halotia branconii CENA392; assembly: GCF_029953635.1. Classification (NCBI taxonomy): domain Bacteria; kingdom Bacillati; phylum Cyanobacteriota; class Cyanophyceae; order Nostocales; family Nodulariaceae; genus Halotia; species Halotia branconii. The sequence goes on from NZ_CP124543.1 coordinate 6,147,751, forward strand.
GTAAGCTCTTGTGTTTGTAAACTTACTTCAAGTTTGGTAATTGTGTCTGACATCATAATTGTTACATTTGTTAATTTAAATTGGATTTTTTCTCAGACTTTGTACTTAAAAAACATCAGTCTTAAGCATTTTAAAAATTAGCTTTTTGAGTTTTGAAATTTCTTAATTTTGCGCTAAAATTAGCTATGTGTTTCTGCGATTTATTTCATTTACTACAAATTATCGCCAATTTCTTGAATCGCTTGCAAAATTTTCTTAATATCTACAAGACTTGTGCGGGGATTGAGTAAAGTAAATTTCAAATACGTCAATTCACTAATTTTGGTTTGTGCTAATACAGCTATGCCTTGCTGCATCAACTGCATCCGAATTTGACTGTTAATTTGATTTACTCTTTCACAATCGAAAGCTGTTAAAGCTTGACTGGGAAGATAACGAAAAACTACAGCATTAATCGTCGGATAATTTGCTAATTCTAACTTTGGTTGATTTTTAATTAAGCTTGCTGTTTCCTGAGCTAATTCGATTGTGCTATCAATCATCCGAGCGAATTTTTTCTTCCCTAAGTTACGAAGGGAAACGAACAATTTCAAAGCATCAAAACGTCGAGTCGTTTGCACGGATTTAGTGACTAAATCCGGTATTCCAGCATCTTGATTAGTTTGGGGATTGAGATAATCAGCGTGTAACTTAATTAATTCAAAATTTTTACGCTCCTTAACCAAAAAAGCCCCACAACTGATTGGTTGGTAAAACAGTTTATGAAAATCAACGGTAATAGAATCAGCAGTCCAAATACCATCTAATTTGTGTTTATGCTTATCGCTCAATATCAATGCACCACCATAAGCTGCATCCAGATGGAACCATAACCCATATTTTCGCGCACAATCTGCTAATTCTGGCAATGGATCTATACTGCCAAAATCCGTAGTTCCTACTGTTCCAACTAGCGCTATGGGTAACGAATCTTCTGACTGTAATTCTGCTAACTTGCGCTCTACAACATCAGCATCAAGGCAATAATTACTATCTGTCTTTACCATGACAACCGCTTGCTGTCCCAGTCCCAGCAATGAAGCAGCTTGACTAATTGTAAAATGCGACACATCAGAACAGAGAATGCGAAAGCGCTGAAATTCTGGAGGTAATCCTTGCTGTTGAATTGACCAACTCAATCTATGAAAAGCAAAAGCATCTCTAGCTAGTAATAAGCCCATAAAGTTAGACTGAGTACCGCCACTAGTAAATACACCATCAGCTTTGGTCTGATAACCAAATATTTTACACAGCCAATCGATTAACCTTTGTTCTAATAAAGTTGCAGCCGGACTCTGATCCCAAGAATCCATCGATTGATTGCTAGCACTAATTAAGACCTCCGCAGCCAGAGATGGTAAGAGGGGGGGACAGTGTAGGTGAGCAATACAAGCCGGATGGGAAATAATTGCGGAGTGATTGAGAATATTCTCACCTATGTTTGTAAGAATATTTTGCAATTGCTGGCCAAATTCTGGACAAGGTTCGATAGTTGCGAGGATTTTTGCTAAATCTTGGGGATTAACACCGCTATAGGGTTGGTTTTGACTGGCAAAAGCCTCAATTATTGCTTCTTGAGCGATCGCCATCGCTTGTTTGTATGCAGCTATACTCTGGGAAGAGTTAGTTAAAAAATAGCTGTCAAAGTTGTCTAAGTCCTCCACAACAGAGGAATTTACTGATTGCATTACCATTAGGATGCTTGGGAAAGAATGGGTAATAACTGTTGCTCTGCTGCTTTTACAGATGCTTGGAAAATCTCGCTGATGCTATCAATTTGTTCGGGAGTAACGATCAAAGGAGGTAAGAAACGAACCACACTACCAAATCTACCGCCAATTTCAATAATTAAACCCCGACGCAGACATTCGGCTTGAATGCAACTCGCTAATTGGGGATAAGTCGGATAATTTCCGCGAAAGTCCTTTTCTGCTAGGGGATTGACGATTTCTACACCAATCATTAACCCTCTTCCCCGGACTTCACCCATACAGCAAGATTCATTTTGAATTTGACGCAGATGTTCTAAAAGGCGATCGCCCACTATATCTGAATGTTCTGCAAGGCGATTTTCCAAAATATATCGCAACGTTGCACCCCCTGCTGCCATAGCTAGTTGATTTCCCCGAAATGTCCCAGCATGAGCGCCAGGAGTCCATTTATCTAGTTTTTTATGATATAGAACAACTGATAATGGTAAACTGCCACCTATTGCCTTCGATAACAGCAACACATCTGGAATTATCCCCGAATGCTCAAAAGCATAAAGTTTTCCGGTTCGTCCCAAACCAGTCTGAATTTCATCGACAATTAAGGGTATCTGACATTCGCAGGTGATGCGGCGAATCTCTCGCATCCAGTCATCGGGAGCGGGAATTACTCCCCCCTCTCCCTGAACAACTTCTAAAATCATTCCGGCTGGAGTAACAATGCCGCTTTCTGGATCGTTGAGAATCGACTCTATATAACGACTACTTATTTGATGTCCTGCTTCACCACCAAAACCAAAAGGACAACGATAATGATATGGATAAGGCAAAAAATGCACATCTGGCATTAACCCGGCGATCGCCTGCTTGGGTTCAAGATTACCAGTCAAGCTCAAAGCCCCATGAGTCATACCATGATAGCCACCATGAAATGATAATATACTGCGTCGTCCAGTAGCAGTTTTCACTAATTTCATCGCCGCTTCCACTGCATCAGCTCCCGATGGCCCGCAAAACTGGATTTTGGCATTCCGGGCAAATTCTGCGGGTAAACTAGCAAATAATTCTTCCACAAATGCATCTTTAACTGGAGTGGTCAAATCTAAAGTATGCAAAGGTAAATTCGCATCTAGACTATCTCTAATAGCATCAAGTACAACAGGGTGATTATGTCCCAAAGCTAAAGTTCCAGCACCCGCTAGACAGTCAAAATAAGTATGACCATCAACATCTTTGATATAAATTCCCTTGGCTTCTCTAATCGCCATAGAGATACGACGAGGATAGCTTCTAGCATTAGATTCCCGGATTTGTTGACGTTCTAGATAATGTTTTGATGCTGTTCCTGGTATTTCATAATAATTCTCAATTTTTGATTCTGCACGGCTAATTCCAGACACTAATGGTAAAACGACATTCTCGCCATAACAACGATGCGAACCTTTTTCTTGTGGTTGCATTTTAAATACCTCTTGATGCCTTTGACAATAAATCAATCAACTTTTTGAAAAAATTCTCAATTTTTTTAGAGGCTTTTAGAAATAAAAACAGTTACTTACAGAGCTAGGGTTAAGTCTAAGATCCAAGCTCACCAGTCTACTGAATATTTAACGCTCAAAGTTCTACCTCTAGCAGCACTATAGGAACTATCATTAGCTTGCAATTGAGAAACCACAGGAAAATATTGATTATCCAAAAGATTTTCAACGCCAATTTGCAAAGTTCCCGTACCAATTTGAATGCTGCTAATGTAGTCTAGGACAAAATAGCTATCTACAGGTCTTCTGCCAAAACTGGTATTATTTGTAAACAAATCTCGGTTTCCTGAGAATAAAGCTTGCAGACGATTACTCCATCCCGGTAAAGTTTCATTTTCTACATAAGCCGTTAACTTCAATGGGGGAATCCTAAATCCATCCAAAGCGCCGTAGTTACCATCATTATTAAGATCAATTTCACCTCCAATAAAGGTAAATGTTCCGCCCAAAGCAAAGCTCGGACTGGGTTTTACATCAACTGCCGCTTCCACACCATATATTCTTTCTGGTGCGCGGATAATTGTTCCTGGAGCTGTAAAGGTAGTACCCAATTCTGATTCGTTGTAGAAAGCAGATAAAGATGCTTGAACTTGATTCCATCTACCCCGCAAACCGATTTCGTAACTATCTACTTTTTGCGGTTCCGGACGTAATGTTTCTACAGAAAATCCTGGTGGTGCATTGCGAAGGGCTAAACCAATATCCGAAAGGGAAAATCCTTGAGAAAAGTTAGCAAATACACTTACATTATCAGTAATTGAGTATACTGCTCCAGCATTAAATAAAATTGCATCAAAATTAAGATCGCCACCCTGAATATTAACATCAGGGTTGGCTAATGTGCTAAAGTCATTAACACTAACGTCGGAGTTTTCGTAACGTACACCGCCATTTAAAACCAACTTTTCGCTAACATTCCAATTTAACTGAGCGAATACACCTAGACTACTTAAATCTAAAGGTGGAACCCAAGTACGTTCGTTATTTTTACTAAAAACCAATCCTCCACTTGCATCAAAAACAGCTCCATCAAAGGTAGAGACAATTTGAGATGTTTCTTCTTTAAAATAATCTGCACCCCAGAGTAATTTGACTTTTTCCCCATCAAATAAAGGAGTTTCAATCTGCAATCGTCCTCCATATTTTTCTGAATCTACTTCTGATTGAATAATTTCGTTACCCAAACTAGCAAATTCTCGACCATCAAAAGGGAAAAATCTGGTCAGATAATTTCGATAATATACTTGAGCCTGGACTTTACTATTTAATAAATTGTCATGATTGTATTGTAAATTCAACAGTGTGTTTTCGTTACCTGGAAGTTCGTCTAAACTCAGTCCTTCAATAGCACGAGCCTTCTGTCTTCCCGGTATAGAATTTACAGTTGGATCGCTAGCAATATCCGTATCTTGTTTTTCATCAAAGCGGTTAAACGTCAATTGCAGACGTTGATAATCGTCAAAATTGACACCTAATTTTCCGAATAAATTAATACTTCTAGCATCCGCAAAACCACCTTGAGCATTGGGATCAGAAGGAATTTTGTCTCCTTGTGCATCAAAAAAACTACCAGTGTTCGTAAATGAAATATTGCCCGTAAAATCAACCTTATCTTCGTTAACAGAAATTGTATGTTGAAAATTCGTGCTGAAACTATCTTCTTCCAATTCTCCCAAAGCTGCATTTACACCAAATTCTGTTTTTGAAGTCAATCTATTTGTATCGGCTTGTCGGGTAATAATATTAATTACACCACCCGTTGCACCATCACCATAAATCGCACTCGGACCGCGTACAACTTCTACACGTTCGATTGCAGAGGGATCAATTGTTTTCAAATCTCGGAAAGCATTGCGACTTGTAGACTGAGGAACCCCATCAATTAAAACTAAAGTATTGCGTCCCCGCAAAGATAATCCAAAATTACTACCACTTTGAGTAGGGGGTGCTAAACCGGGTACTGATTTACCAAGAATTTCAATTAAATTACGCGATAATCTAGTTTGCTGTTCAACTTCCGAACGATTGATAACGGTTATCGAACGCGGTACTTTTTGAATATCTTGCTCCGTTCGGGTTGCAGTTACTACCAGTTCAATTGGCTGGTTATTATCTGTCTCTGTTTGAGAAGTGGTAGGCTTCTGTGATGTTTGTGATTCTTGTTGTGGTGGAGTTGGAGTTGGTTTTTCTGGTGTTTGAGCAGTAGATGCTGTTGGCTTTAACCCAAAAATTAAACCCGTACTACTATCAAATAACTCAACTTGCGGTGAAGCTGTTTCTCCAATTACTTTTACTTGAATCGTGTTTGCATCTTTATTGATAACTTCTATCTCACTAATTCCCTGTATCGGCTTTAATTTAGTAAATGCATTTCCTTCAGACACGCTGAGTTGTGCGTTAGGAATTTCTGCAATAAAATTATTACCCTGACTACGATTTACAACTTGCAAATTTTGAGCCAAGTTTGTCTCTAAAATTATTTCTATACCTTGATTCGTTTGATTTAACTTTACCCCAGTTACTTTTATGACTTGAGGTAATGACTGGGCAAATTCGCGGGAACTATTAGTTAAATTGAAATTACTTACAGTTTTTTTCGTTTCTTCAATTTCAGCAAGTATTGCTTCAGCTTGAGCAAGATTATTTCCCAATGCTCCAACTAAACTAGTAAGTACAATAATTTGCAGTAATTGCTGTAGCTTCATTCTTTCCTCACATCACAAGATGAATTAAATAATTAAATGTTTAAAAACAATAACGAGTTGCAATTAGATACTACAGAAATATCCTTGACAAGCAGAATCGAACTTGCAGAAACAAAAGTGCAATTTTCTCAAAACAGTATGAATTTTCTGGAAAAAACTTCTATGACATTTACAGCAAATTGTCCCTAGTTAGGAATATTTATCAATTACTAAAAATAACATTACACTAAATTAATATTCAAAGTCTTATTGGAAACGGACTGTTTTTTATTCCAAAAGTACTTTTTTCTCTTTTGTGGTAGCGTAAGTTCGCGGACAAATACCAAATTTTTTGCGAAAAGCGGCACTAAAAGACGGTAAGCTAGCATAACCAACGCCGTAAGCAACTTGAGTTACACCCATTTGAGTTTCAGTCAATAACAACCTGGCTTGTTCCATGCGATAATCGTGCAAATATCCAAAAGCAGTAGTATCAAAACAAGCACGAAACCCTTGCTTAAGTTGGCGTTGATTCAAACCTACCTTACGGGCTAATTCTGGTAACGAAGGCGGATTTTCAAAATTACAACGTAAAATTTCTCTAGCATGATGAATTCGCTCAATGTCATTTGCACCAATAACTTTTGATGTCGAACATCTAGACTCATGCTCTGACAATACTTCTTGCAAACGTATAGAAATTAATTCTAACGCTTTACTTTCTAAATAAATTCGTTGAATTATACCTTGATAGGGACAATTTAAAATTTGATGCAAGCAAAGCTGCATTTGAGCTGTAGTTTTACCAGAATGAAAATAAAATTTTTCGTCTGTTCCTTGCAAAAGTTGGTTTAATTCTGAAGGTATTTTTTGATGATAATCACATAAGTAACTTCCTAAAATATTAGGTTCAATATGTATATCAACTTTGAGAGTTGGAGTATTTGCAGACCATTCCTGAGTTCCACTTAAACAAGGTCCTATTGCAAAGAAATTTTCTCCCGCTTGATGGTAACTTCCATCTACTAACTTGCGCTTTCCGTTGAGGTGGAAAGCAAATTCAGGTAAAAATTTTTGAGAATGGATTGATTCAACAATATTATCTATAAGTTCCAATTTATGAATATAAATAGATAAACCAGAATGCAGAAAAAATTGTTGTTGATAACCCTTACCTAGCTGATTAGAAAAACTCAAAATGTGTTCGTGGTTGTTCAAACAGCTTGTATTGTTTAATTTTTGTTGCTCTTCTTGCCAGAAATCTTCCCAATTGTTACTTGAGATAGTAATTGTCATATTGGTTTTATATATTCCTACATTATGTAAACTTAAGAAAATTAGATTTTATTTTAAAGCTAAAGCTTTGTAGAGCGTAGTATTGCTACGTCTTCATGTTTGGTAGTGAACTCACAGATGCATATAAGCTGTTAAACATTTAATTTGCACATTGATTGAGGCGGCAGGGGAGAGGGTTTGCAGCTTTTATTACCATGATGCAATTTAAATGACGATTAGCTGATTCAAGTCAACAAAATGCCAAACCAATATTGATTCAATTAGTCTCGACGAGTCGCTATAGCCAAAGATGTACCCTTTACCTGTCGCACTTTATCCATCACTGCGACAATTTTTCCGTGATTCACTGCCTCATCTGCATTCAACACCACGATTAAAGGCTGTGCGAGTTTTGCTTTTGCTTTTACTTCTGCTTCCAATCCCTCTAAACTAATTGGCTGCTTATTCAAAAATAACTTTCCAGCTTTATCTACTGTCAGCGTGACTCGTGCCGATTCAGTTGCACGCTTAGCAGAAGATGCTTGGGGTAAATTGACGGGTAAACCTTCTTCACGAGTTAGAAACAGCGTTGACATTATAAAAAATGTCAAAATCGCAAATATCACATCTATCATCGGTACAATACTAATCTGTGTTGGTATATCCGCTTCATCTGGTAGACGCATAATCAATATTTCCTCGTTCGTAATTATGACGGTAGATTAATTCCAACTCTCCACCGTATTCTGGAATTAATGCCATCTGTTTTTGTTACATTGCTCGAAATGCATTAGCAAACATAAGTGTGAAAATTGCCACAACCAATTCAGCAGCAGTATCACGACTATGCCACCTGCTAAGAACAGATTATTTGTTCCCATTTACAATTCTCAAGTACATTAATGATAATAACTACTAACTTCTACACAGGTAGATGATAATAGTTATCAACTAACTTAGAACAAATGAGAATCTATGTCAATCATTCTAAGTATACAAAATTAATGGCAGATTAAATCTAAAGGTATTTTAACCTGCTAAAGTAGTATACTTAGTAGCTGTATCTGTAAACGCCATACGCTGTTAAAAGCAGACATATCAATAGTTTGAACATTTTAATACTAAAAAATATATTTGCTGTAACAATGTCATTTAAGCTTTGAGTCAAAGGTATCTGCAAATCAGCAATTGCTATAAATTGTTAAGTAATTATCTAGAAAAATTGATTGACTTCTAGCCTAAATTATTTTAAAATTCCAAATTAATGCAAATCTATATCAATTAATGATTTGAAACTATGAGCTTTTCAAGCACGGCTCTACAGCACCGGGAAAGAGAATTAAAAGCTTTAAGACTTTTTCTCACGTGCAGTTTAATCGGATCACTGATATTTCATGTAGTGTTGCTGGCTTCCGGTATTGGCAGATATTTATTCAACAATAGGTCTGAAGTTGAGGATGAACTTGTTGAAATAACTCTTCTCGATACTCCTCCTGACGAAATTGCAGCAACAGAGGAAGTAAAACCAAAGCCAGAACCCTTACCGGAGAAAAAATTTCCAGTTATTGATACGAGTAAACCCCAACGCAACTTAGACACTACTGCGAACCAGTCTCGCGTTAGTGCTGGAAGTTCAGCAATCTCAAAATTAAAACCGATACCGACACAAGGCAAAGTCGCTGTACAAACACCACCTGTTGTAGAACAACCGATTCCCAAACCAGACATTAAACCATTCAAACAATTTAAACAAGTCGAACCATTATCACCTGCACCTGCATCTGCTGTGCGGGAAAAGCCCATTATCCCAGAATCAAAACCTGAAAAACCCGAACCCGTTGCTCAAAACAACAATCAACCACCAATACCTCAACCGAAACCAGAAACTAGGACACCACGAAAGTTCTTGACTCCCGTGACTCCTTTAGTACAACCATCTCAACCAACTCCACAAGACAGCGAAGATTTAAAAGATTTGCTCGCACAATCAAGAGATTTTAAAAGCACACCACGGGAATTTTCAACTCCTGTCACTCCTGCGATAGAATCACCAGCATCTAAACTCGATGCAAATTTAAAACGTTCCCTAACACAGGAAAGAAGCTCTAGAAGAACAGCGCGAGATTTTTCAAATCCGGTGGCTCCTTCGAGCCAATCATCAGCACCAACCCAACAAGACAGCACAGAGTTAAACAATACTCTTTCAGGAATTAGAGAAAGCCGAGACAATTCCAAACTTAGTAGCAACAATACGGCATTATCTTCACCTGATACTTCTAATATTGGCGAAAGTAGCGATAATGCTCCTAGAAGAAGACGGAGAAGTTTTGCAGGTAATATTGCAACTGCACCTAATACCGTAGATACTGGAACTAGTGGCGGCTTGGGTAACGATACGGGTGATTTAGTTGGTGATGGTGATGGACGTGCCGCTTGTCGTAAATGCGACAAGGTTTACCCAGATTGGGCAAAACGCCAAGGAATTGAAGGGAAAATAACTGTAGCTGTTGATACTGATGCCCAAGGTAATGTTATTAACGTGCGATTACTTAGTTCTAGTGGAAACAGCAGATTGGATAAGGAACATCTGGAGTTAGCACGTAACTGGAAACTCAAACCTAGTTCCAACGGAAGACAAAGTGTAAGAATTGTTACTAAATACGAAATTCACTGAAATTAACTTCTGTCTGTATTTCTGCTAGCGATCGCCAACTTCCTAGATGTATATCTATTTTAATATTGCTGTCAACTGCCCCATCCAAAAATTTTATTTCAGTTGGGCTTGATCTACAACTTTCGGTTGGGCTTCACCTACAATTTGCGCTCCTGATTCACCTAAAACTCTCGAATAGAAAATGCCTGCCAATATTGCACCCAAAATAGGAGCTACCCAAAACATCCATAGTTGCCCGACTAATTCTACACCTGCAAAAAGAGCTGGCCCCGTACTACGAGCAGGATTAACCGATGTATTAGTTATCGGAATGCTAATTAAATGAATCAGTGTTAGTGATAGACCAATAGCAATAGGTGCAAAACCTTTAGGCGCACGACCATCAGTTGCACCTAAGATCACAACTAAAAAAATGAAGGTAAGTACCACTTCTGTAATAAAACAGGCAATAAATGAATAACCTGCGGGAGAATGAACTCCATAACCATTGGTTGCGAGTGGATTGGAACCAGAAAGTGTAAATCCTGATTTACCAGTGGCAATTAAATAGACAAGACCAGCTGCTACTATTGCGCCTAATACCTGAGAAACTATATATGGAAGTAGATCAGAGCTAGGAAAACGTTTTCCTGACCAAAGTCCAAATGATACAGCTGGATTAAGATGACAACCTGAAATATGAGCAATGGCATAAGCCATAGTCATTACTGTTAGACCAAACGCCAGAGAAACACCTACAAAACCAATTCCTAATTCATTGGCGTTTGCATCAGGAAATGCCGCTGCAAAAACAGCACTGCCGCATCCACCAAGTACTAGCACAAATGTTCCAATGAACTCTGCAATACATCGGGTAAAAAGTGGTATTTTCACCATATTTATCAAATATTTCCTTAAAATTGTTTTGAGCCTAAGTATACCAGATAATTCGGCAACCAAATAAGCTTAAAAGCTCATAATATAAACCATGTAAAAGCTATTGAATTTCTTCATATAGTAGTGATGCTGCAAGGTGGCTTACCAATTCCTCAACCAACAACCATTGCTTACGAAGTTTAAGTTTTGTTTGTAAAGTGGACAATGCCAACCTACAAACAAAACTTAAAAAAAATCAACGTATAACTACTATTAAATTGCTTGCAGCTGACAAAGCAACAAACCAAACCACTGATTGGCATCAGTCCAGACATGACGCGGTATTAAACCCCATGCTGTTAGTTGCTGCTGTATAGTATTAAGGTCAAATTTGCGGGAAACTTCAGTGAGGATAGTCTCGCTTGCTGCAAAATTAACGGTGAGGTTAAGAGATTTCAATTGCACAGTTTGCGATCGCAAGCTTCGTAGATGCATTTCTATTTGATGCTCTGTTTGATTATAAAACGCCCAGTGTTCAAACTGCGTTGTGTCAAAATTCCCTTCAAACCGTCGATTTAAATGATCTAACATATTAATGTTAAAAGCTGCTGTTACGCCTTGGCGATCGTTATAAGCTGGTGACAAAATATGTTTGGGTTTTTGCAAGTCTATACCTAATAAAAAATATTCTCCTACTTGCAAAGCATTTGTAATTTGGGAAAAGAAAACATCACATTGTTGAGGCTGGAGATTACCTAAAGTGCTACCGATAAAACAAATCATCCTACTGGATAATTGCGTTGGTAAAAGTTGTGCTAAAGCTAATTCGTAAGTTCCAGCTAGTGCATGAACTTGTAGTGAAGGATAATCTGCTAGTAATTGCCTGGCACTACTTTCTAGTATGCCTGCACTGACATCAATTGGCAGATAGCGTAGGGGGTAGCCTAATTGTTGATAAGCATTTAAGAGGATACGGGTTTTGGTGGAACTACCACTACCAAGTTCTACCAATTCACAAGCACCAGTTATCTTGGCAATTTCACCAGCATACTGCTGTAATATTGATGTTTCTGTGCGCGTCAGATAATATTCTGGTAACTCACAAATTTGCTCAAATAACTCGGAACCACGGTCATCATAGAAGTACCAGGGAGGTAGGGATTTGGGTGTTTGAGTTAACCCTTTAATTACATCACTCCCAGCACTCGACGCAACTATTCGAGTTGCTTCTATTAAACGCTCTATCTGCAAGCGTTTTTCAATATTGTCTTGAGAGGTCTTGCTGATAGCAGCTTTAGACATTGACATTCAACCTCCAGATGTTCGGTGTAATAGGTTTCTTTTCAGGACTAATACCGTTTCACTTTAAAGTTGATACATTTGGGCAAGCAGGGGAAGCAGCACTTCGGCTACGCGGTAGTTGAGCGCAGTCGAAACTCAGTGACCGGAGGCAGGGGGAGTAAGAAAAGTAATTTGTATCAATAATTTCGTGAAATGGTATAACCTTTACTTCAGTCAGTGAAACACATAGCGATCGCTGATAAAATCAAGCCTGAGCTAGATTACTATAGTTTGGTAGCTATATTTACGGATTTAATCATTAAAACAGTGCCGATTGTTTTTTAATCAGCACTCAACAATTGTGCTACTAGCACAGCGAAACCCGGCGAAAATTTGGCGCACACTGGGATGATACCAGTTGCGAAAACTCGAACGCAGCGCCCAAGGGCGAGTTGCCCAACTACCACCTTTTAAAACACGGTGCTTTTGGTCAAAATAAACTTGCGAGTAACCGATGTAAGGATAACTTTGAAAACCTTTGTAGCCACTAAACCAAGAAGCTGTCCATTCCCAGACGTTGCCTAAAGTATCGTACAAGCCGTAGGCACTTTGTCCAGCCGGGTAAGCATTTACTGGTGTGGTTTTGCCAATGAGGCGATCGCAGTTACAATTTTGTGATTGAGCTGTTGGCGCTGCATCTCCCCAAGGAAAGGTGCGGCGACGATTAGCTTTAACATCCCAACTAGCGGCTTTTTCCCATTCGGCCTCTGTGGGTAATCGCTTGCCTACAAACCGCGAATATGCCTCGGCTTCGTACCAACTGACACCATAAACTGGATGATCATCCCAAACACGATTGCTAGACCAATAAAGCGGTTGTGTCACCTGCTCTGTTTGTAGCCATTGCCACCCAACTTTTGACCACCAGCGCGGATCTTGATAGCCTCCTGCCTCTATAAATGAATGATACTGCCCACAAGTCACAGGATAGCGGTCAATATAGTAAGTGTCTAAATATACTTTTGACGCGAAGCGCTCGTTATCTAAAGCATCAATTGAGTCATTACCTTGTTCAAATTCACCCGCTGGAATTTGAATCATCTCTTCAAAATTATGAAGAGTTTTTTGAGGAGCGATCGCTAAGGGTAAACTTGGAGTAATAGAGTAATCAAGAAATTGCCATTCTTGATTATTGACTTTTGATTTTTGAATATTAATCAATTCCAATACAAAACTAATAATCTCAAAGTGTTGGCTTTCATGCTGGATTAAAAACCGCCAAAGACGCTCTTGCTGTTCAATATCAGCAATCTCCAGACATTCTAAAACTTTTCCTCGAACTATATTGAGGTAATCATAAGTTTCCTCCAGGTTTGGTAATTGAACACGTTCTGATTTGGGTAAACCATCAGCCGCAAATAACTTACGGTATTGGGGAAATAAACAAGGTAAATTTGCACTATGTTCCAACAACCATAAAGACTCGGTGTAGGCAATATGCCCTAAATGCCAGCCAACGGGACTAAAATCAGGGTGAGGCTGACTACGAAATGTAGTTTCGTCCATACCCTCAAATAGCACCATAGTTTTGAGACGACATTCTCCTAAGGCTTGATAAATAGCCTCTTTAATATTAGATTTGCTCAACTTGGATATCACAATCTTCTCCCACACTGATAATGCTATTTTCTGGACAAGCAGTCCAATTACCAACAAATAGTGGCTCAGAGGCAATAATTGTAGATTTAGGGAAAGTCGGATGATCTCGTAGCCAGTACAACGAAGGCGCAGGTGAAGTACTAGCAAAGCGGGAAGCAATCAACCGATTTCCGTCGCTAAAAATTATATTTGCTGAGACTTCTACTTGATGGCGTTTTGCCATGTCTGATAGCGTTATTAATGTCATGCGTAAAGCATCTTCTGGAGGTCGATGTTGATTGATTTGTGCTTGAGAAAGTAACAACGCAAAGATATGTTCTGAATCAGTATTACCATTAATATTTTCGTAAAAATCAGGAGTTAAAGTACTGCGAATTTTTCGATGTAATGTTTGCCGAAAATTCTGGATGTAGCCATTGTGAATAAATAGCTGTTTTTGATAATTAAACGGCTGACAATTAGCAAAATCTAATGCTTGTCCGGCTGTTGCGCTGCGAACATAAGCCAGCACACATTTTGACTCAACATAGCGGCTAAGATGAGGTAAATTTATGTCATTCCAAATAGGTAACGTATTTTTATACGTAAAAGGTTGAGTATCTTTTTGACTATGATACCAACCCACACCAAAGCCATCTGCATTTACCACCCCAGAAGTCATTTCGCGGGGTTGGTAACTCTGAACTATCAGAGAATGTTCTGGTTTATATAAAAGATGTTCCAGAGAAACAGGTGAGCCTAGGTAGGCAAGTAAACGGCACATGATAGAGGTTATTAGCTCCCAATTGTTATAGAATAGGCTTTGAACGTAGGGCATGGGGCATTGGGCATTGGGCATGGGGAATAGACAGTTATCAGTTTTCATTGTTCACTGTTCACTGCCCTCTGTTCCCTGTTCCCTACCCACACCAAAAGACTTTTTTAGTAAACCCTATTTAACAAATTTATCGGCGGTTAATTATACTTTCTTGTCAACAACTGCCGTCGTAGCAAATCTAATGCTGTACTTGCACTTACATGACGAATTAAAGTACGTCCCCGCATTATTCCAAACCGATATTCAAAACTTGCTACTTCGTCTTTTGGCCCAGCTAAACCGATATAAACTAAACCCACTGGCTTGGTGTCTGTTCCCCCATTTGGGCCAGCAATACCAGTGATGCTTAATCCCCAAGTAGTTGCAAGGCGCGTTTTTACCCCAACTGCCATTTGTTCGGCAACAGTAGCACTTACTGCCCCAAATTGATCTAAATCTTCAGGGTTAACCCCCAATAGTCCAACTTTCACTGAGTTGTCATAAGATATTACCCCACCCCAAAAGTAATCAGAACTTCCAGAGATTTCAGTCAACATTTGTCCTAGTCCGCCACCAGTACAAGATTCTGCAACTGATAGCGTTTCTTTGCTTGTTCGTAACAACTGACCAACCACAGAAGCCAGAGTGTCATGATCTGCACCGTAATAATTCAGTCCAGCAATTTCTTTGATTTGTTTCTCAATTGGCGAAATCAAAGCTTCTGCTGCGGTTTCTGAAGCAGCTTTTGCCGAAATTCTTAGTCTGACTTCCCCTTTACCTGCGTAAGGCGCTACTGTGGGGTTGGGCAAGTTGAAATAGGGCGCAACTTTTTCTGCCAAAGCAGATTCACCAATGCCCCAAAACTTTAAACTCCGGCTGTAAATAATTTCTTTACCCCAGCCTTGGCTTTTGAGAAAAGGTACTGCTGTTTCTTCCCACATCCGATGCATTTCTGATGGTACACCGGGAAAAGTGAAAATTGTGACTTGGGGACGCGGTTGCCAGATGATACCGGGTGCTGTGCCGATAGGATTAGGTAAAATTTCTGCACCTTGGGGAATCAAGGCTTGTTTGCGGTTACTTGGTGTCATCACCCGACCGCGTTGGGTAAATTTTTGAGTTATATCTTCAATGATTTCTAGACGTTCTACTAAAGGGACATTAAAAAAATCAGCGATAGTTTCACATGTCAGATCATCTGGTGTGGGGCCAAGTCCACCAGTAAAAATGAGAATTTGCGCTCTGGAAATAGCAATTTCTATTACTTGCTTCAGTCGTTCTGGGTTATCTCCAACTACTGTCTGATAGTAGTGAGGAATACCTAGCTGTGCTAACTGCTGGGCGATAAATTGAGCATTACTGTTGAGGATATCTCCCAGCAGCATTTCTGTACCAACACAAATAATTTCTGCACTCATCGGAAGCAAGCGTTATCAATTATGAGTTATCAATTAAATTTAACGCTTAAACTGTTAACTTCTCTGATTTGCAAATCCTTAAGATTGTCTAGAAAGTTTCCAAACGCGCCAAATTGCATAACCTAATAGTGAAGTTGTACCACAAGCATAAACAATACCACTGGGGATGCCAGCGATCGCTAATGCTAAACTTCCCACCCACAAAGTCAAAGAGTAAATGAACAAAACCGTCCATCGATGAGATAAACCCGCCTTTAACAATCGGTGGTGTAGGTGGCGTTTATCCGCGACAAAAGGCGATTCACCACGAAAAATTCGGGCTAAAATCACTGCTGACATATCTACAATTGGCACTGCCAAAATTACATAAGGCAAAATGACGGCGGTAAAAGCAGGAATTTTTACCAGACCAATTACACCCACAGATGCTAAGGTGAATCCCATAAAATAAGAGCCGCCATCTCCCATAAAGATTTGGGCAGGGTTGAAATTGTAGCGGAGAAATCCCAGCGATGCGCCAGCTAAGGCCGCAGCAATTAAGGCCGCTTCTGGTTGATGCATTAATAAAGACACAAACAGCATCACTACGGCAGCAATTCCCGATACTCCAGCAGCTAAACCGTCTAAACCATCAATCCAGTTAATGGCGTTGACCATTCCTACCAACCAGATAATCGTAATCGGCAAACTTAGCCAGTCGAGATCAACTATCCCGACTGTGGGAATGCTAATGAAATCTATACTTACGCCTGCTTTCCACGCGCCAGCTGCCACAACTATTTGCATCAGCAGGCGTTTGAAGGCAGACAAATTTAATAAATCGTCTGCTAAACCAATTAAAAAAAAGCCAAGACCACCTAAGGTGACACCCCAAATTTGCCATTCTTTGTCAGGAGGTAGATTGGCAAATCCACCCAACCACCAAACAATCATCAAAGAGATGATAGTACCTGCAAAGATAGAAACTCCTCCCAAGCGTACCATTGGGAGTTGGTGGACTTTGCGATCGCCTGGTTGATCGACACGTCCACTTTTTATACCAATGTTTCTGACATCAGGAGTAGTCCAAAGAACGACTACTGCGGCAACAAGGAAGGCGATCAGATGATAAATCTGAGGAAGCATTTGTATCTTTAAATAAGTAGTTGGCTAAGAAAAAATGTGTGGGAGGAAGCTTTCTACCTAATATCTACTATATTTTAGATTTTGATCAGTAGGCTGTAGTGGTGGTCAGATCCCCGACTTCTTAAACAAGTCGGGGATCTGGCTCTCGCAACTTTGTCAAACTAGTGCTGGTACAGGAATTTCCAAGTGGGGGTACAAGGGAAAGCGATCGCACAATGCAGCGACTCGTCGCCGACAATCTTGAGCAATTGTTTCTGAATCTGGAGTTAACAGGCGATCGGCAATAATATCACCAATCTCGGTAAATTCTATTTTTCCCAATCCTCTTGTAGTCATTGCTGGAGAACCCAGACGCAGACCACTAGTTACAAAAGGCGACTGCGGATCAAAGGGAACAGTATTTTTGTTGGCGGTAATATTCACTTCGCTCATCAACTGATCTGCTTGCTTACCTGTCAGTCCAATAGACTGTAAATCTACTAACATTAAATGGTTATCAGTTCCATTAGATACCAGCTTTAAACCGCGGTTTTGTAGTTGACTTGCTAAGGCACGAGCATTATCAATCACTTGAGCTGAATAAGTTTTAAACTCTGGCTTGAGAGCTTCACCAAATGCTACTGCTTTACCAGCAATCACATGTTCTAAAGGCCCACCTTGAGTACCAGGAAAAACTGCTTTATCTAGCTTTTTACCAAGTTCCGCATCGCCAGTCAAAATTAATCCTCCTCTGGGACCACGGAGAGTTTTATGAGTAGTTGTTGTAACTACATCACAGTGAGGAATGGGATCAGGATGCAAACCGCTAGCAACTAAACCAGCGATATGGGCAATATCCGCCAATAAATAAGCACCAATCTCATCAGCAATACTACGGAATTTAACGAAGTCAATTATCCTGGGATAAGCCGAATAACCACAAATCAACAGCTTCGGACGTTCTTTTAGTGCCAGTTCTCGAATTTGGTCATAATCGAGTTGTTCTGTTTGTTGGCTAACGCCGTAGTGACAAACTTGGAACCACTTCCCTGAGACATTCACAGGCGAACCGTGGGTAAGATGTCCTCCGTGAGACAAATCCATCCCCATGATTTTGTCTCCAGGTTCTAATAAAGTCAGGAAAACTGCAAAATTGGCCTGTGCGCCGGAGTGGGGTTGGACGTTTGCATGAGCAGCACCAAATAGCTGTTTGACTCGGTCAATTGCGATCTGCTCGACTTGATCAATAAATTCACAACCGCCATAGTAGCGTTTCCCAGGCAATCCCTCAGCATATTTATTTGTCAATACTGAGCCTTGAGCAGCTAGTACAGCAGCAGAGGTAAAGTTTTCACTAGCAATCAACTCCAAATGGTCGCGTTGACGTTGGAGTTCTTGATTGAGTAATTGCGCGATCGCGGGGTCTGAGTTAGTCAAAAAGTCTGAATTAGTCTTAGTCACTGACAATTATCCTAAGGAAAGTTTTTACAATAGTTGATTTTGGCTGTTTAAACACTTAACCATAACAGCCCATATTTTGCTATTTAAATGCCAAAACGATAACGGTGTTAATAATCATAATTTATCAAGTTTGATCGCCCCATCGTCAATTTGATTAGTATGCAATGGATACAACTAGCTGTACATGCTCAACTCTGGTGCAAAGTTTATGTATGACTTTTTACTAAAGAATCTAATCATATAAGATACACAACATACAATAAATAATAGATGAAGGTTTTGTTGACGATTTTTAATTGCTCTCCCCATTGTTGCCCAAAAGAGAGTCAAAATAAACTCGCAGGTGTTTTTTGCGATCGCCAATTTCCATAACTCCCATCTACAGCGTCACTCCAACCCACTGAAAGTCACTTTTGGGAAGAATATAAAGCATATCTTCCCTTGACAAAATACGGGTAATAATGAGGATTTATCAGGAGGGATTCAGATGCTAGTCATTCTAACGGACAATCAAATTTTTGCCCCTGAGCAGGTTTGCCAGTCGTGCTTACTTGCTGATGGTAGCGGTCAACCCCGTTGGCGTAAAGGTCAACTGTACTGCGGCCAAGCCATCCGCAAACTTACAGAACAACAGCCAGCCCAGTATGAGTGTATGATGGGTTTCCGCATCGCCAATATAGAATAATCACATTTACGAGCAAGACCAAGTAACTGCGTTATCCTAGGCTCAAGTAACTCTCTAAATTTAGCTACAGGAGAACGCATAATGACTTGGCGTGGGTCTACAACAATTAAAGATAGAATTTTTGCTTGTTTACCTTATTTGCTTCCGATAATTGAGGTTTTTGCCTTCGGTCAATTTTTAATAGCACAATTTCCACCTCTATTGGTGCTATTTCTGCCTCTGATGCCACTGCTGAGAATTTATTACGGTGTTCGTTATGCCGGATTGATAATTTTCTTTGCTTTGTTCTTATTAGTAGTGAGAAACGAAAAAATCAGTCACTTTATTCGTTTCAACACCATGCAGGCCATTCTTTTGGATATTGTGATCTTTTTGTTCAGTATCCTAACTGATGTCGTTGGCCTAATTCCCAGTGGTGGTTTTGCCATCCAAACTTTATCTACAACAATTTTTCTCGGAATTTTAGCAGCAGTTGTATATTCGGTTATCCAGTCCTTAATGGGGCGTTATGCAGAAATTCCGGCAATTTCTGATGCAGTCTATATGCAAGTGCGCTAATGCTTAATAAGCTGCTACTGTGTTCTCTAAACGACCGATGCCTTCAATTTCAACGCGGATGCGATCGCCTCGATGCAATGGGCCAACACCTAATGGCGTACCAGTTAAAACTACATCTCCAGGTAGCAATGTCATCACCTGACTAATATAAGACACCAAAACATCAGGAGAAAACACCATCTGATCAATATAGGCAGATTGCACTGGATCAGCATCTTCATTCAAAAAAGTTTGCAATCTAGCTCCTGGATTTAATTCTCGGACGATCCAAGGGCCTAAGGGGCAGAACGTATCAAAACCTTTGGCTCTAGTCCATTGACCATCTTTTTGTTGTAAATCCCGCGCTGTCACATCATTAGCGATGGTATAGCCCCAGATTTTAGTTTGGGCTTCTTCTGGTGTGCAATTAAAGACGCGATCGCCAATTACTAATGCTAACTCACCTTCGTAGTCTACACGTTGCGACTGGAGAGGATACTTAATTTCGGTCTCTGAGGCAATCACAGCTGTAGGTGGTTTGAGAAACAGTAACGGCTCACTAGGAACTGAAGTTCCCATTTCAGCCGCATGGTCGGCATAATTCTTACCCACCGCCACAATTTTTGAAGGAGCGCAGGGAGAAAGAATTTGGTAGTTATCTGGTTCTAAATTTAAATCTGTGGGTTGCCCTTGTAACCAGGGCGGAGCATCCAGTACCTGTACACTCAGGGATAGTTGTAGCAACCCATAGTAAATCTTTCCTTCTAAATTTTGAACTCGCACATAGCGCTGCGCCATAACCTTGATTAATATCCTTTTGTCTGCGATTAAAAGCTGATAGCGGGAACACAATGTTTAGTTCATAGTGGAGGTTCTAAAAACCAATAGCTATAAACTCCATTTGGTTAGCATACCCTTTGGGTAAGCGGATAAATTGATCAATTTGCTGCTGTTCACCTCAATTAAAGATGCAAATTTTGGCAGATTAGGCTAATGATCCAAATTGAAAACTGGTAAGATTATAATTCCTTGTTGCTTCAGATGTTGATTAATACTGATATTTTCTCCTAAATATTTTGTATAAATTAATACCAGCAACCATTTTTGTCCATAAGGATACTTAAAATCATGTCCACAGTTTACGAAACAATGTACATTCTGCGTCCTGACCTAGGAGACGAACAAGTAGAGCAAGCAATTGCAAAATATCAGAATTTGCTCCAAGAGCAGGGTGCCCAAGAGATGCAAATTCAAAATCGTGGTAAGCGCCGTCTTGCTTATGAAATAAAAAAACATCGGGATGGCATCTACATCCAGATGAACTACACCAGCCCTGGAAATGCCATTGCAATTATGGAACGTGCAATGCGTTTGAGCGAAGAAGTGATTCGCTATATGACAATTAAGCAACAACTTCCAAGCGAAGAAAAAGCAGAAAGCCCTGCTGTACCTGCACCTATACCTGCTTAAAAAAGTTATCAGTTATCAGTGAAGAATGAGATGTTTATTTTTGGGTTTAAATCCCCTACAATACGCCTTGATAATTGTTCACTGTTAACTGTTTACTGTTAAGGCAAGTCTTGAATAACCAATGCTGATGCACCGAGACTCAGTGAATCAGCACTGCAAAAAAAAGATATAAGAAAAAGTTCTTCACCTTAAACAGACTAGCAATTTTGAGTTTTTTAGCTTCAATATTCAGTACTGATTAAAATAAATCTAAAAAATTTTTTACCTTTGACCTTTTTTATGGCTTGATTGGGAATGCTAAATTAACAAGTACTTGCCAAAAGCAGTACTATCGCAGTTATACCTAAAATTTGGACAAGATACGTCAATGGGAGCTGTAAGCTACTGTGAGCCAAACTGACACACCCGACATTCAAGCTCTCTCTACGGAAGTATCACAACTTCGCCAAGAGTTGCAACTTCGTGATCAATTAGTGCAACAGTTATCTCAAGAACTCTTCCGTTTGGTGAAGGGTAACACTAGTTTTATACCTCAGCGCTCTGAGCCTGAACTCGATATGAGTCAGCTGCAAGCGTTGCGAGAACAGTTGCAAGCTGTCGAACAGCAAGTAACATTTTATCAAGAACAAATTACTACTCGTGATGCCGAAATTTATCAGTTACGGCAGTCAGTCCAAGAATTAACCGATCGCAGTCGGATGTTGGAGCAAGTAGTACAAGAGTTACCTCAAATTTATCGGCGTAAATTTGAGGAACGTATGACTCCTGTGAGAGAAAAAGTGGCAACCCTACAACGGGAAAACCGTCAACTTCAGGCAGAACTGCAAAGTGTAAGTTATCGATTAGCACTTAAAACCCGCAATTCCAGCCACAGTGGTATTGACTTACCTAATTTTCCTCGCCCCATATCTAATCAAAATAATATTTCTACGGTGTAAATATTTATCGTTAAGTCAGAGCAGTTCGCCTCAGCGTTGCCCCAGACTAGTGATCTGTCAACCCAAAAATGACGAGTTGAGGCAGGCAAGGGGAGCAGGGGAAGCAGCACTTCGGCTACGCGATAGTTGAATCTCGACTTCGCTCGATTGCCGCGCAGTCGAAACTCAGTGACCGGAAGCAGGGGGCGAAAAGAACTGGACTTTTTCCCATTAACCCAGCAAACTCATCTTTACAGACTACTAGGCAGAAGGAAAGATAATTTGAGCTAACTTCACTTTTTGTTACGTACTTTGGTAGATTTACGTAACTATTTGTAAACGTAAGCAGTTGTATTATAAATAACTTTCAATTAAACAAGTATGCTGATGCTGTTCAGCAATCATAAGACAATATTTTTGTCTATTCCTGATATTGGATTTAGCTGCGTAGCATCAGCATCAATATCGGAGGGTGTTTAACCTCCTAAAACTTTAATCCGTCACCGATATAACTGGTGCAGTTTGGGTAGCAAAAAAGTGAAATTTGCTCTAGCCATATTCTACTGCACCTGCTTTAGCTAACATCAGCGTCCAATAGCCAGATTAGTTTATCTGTCATTGATACTGCCGTGCTGCAAAGCGATTGTTTTTGTATCCGAGAAATCCAGTCTTTTACGAGAAACAGCGATCGCTGATGACGAGAAAAAACTCTCATTGATTGTGAAGAATTGTAAAGATTTTTCTGGTTCACCAAATGTTTCTCTGTAAAAGTTAAAAAGTTAGCTTGCTAAGGCTAGACTGCGATCGTTGACGTTAGTGAAGATATCCTCGTAAGTGTTAAAAATTTCAAACACTGAATCTAATTGTGTCAGTTCCAAAATTAACCGCACAGGGGCTTGCACATTGCAAAGTACCAAGCGACAGCCAATTTGACGTGCAGTTGTTAACCCTTTGACTAATGGGACTAATCCAGAACTATCCATAAAATCCACATCTGTCAGATCAATAACCCAGAGTTGATGAGGCTGGGGTACTATATCAACCATCTGTTCGCTCAAAGCCATACCGCCCTCTAGATTTATGCTTCCTTGGGGCTTAAATAAAACCACTTGCAATTCTTGTGAGATAGCCATGTATTTAAGTCGGTAGTTGAAACATCTAACAAAAACAAAAATTCGACATCAATCACTGATGAGGTTTCAGTCGCAAGATGACTGTTTCATTCTCAGATTTAAGAATTTACAGCCATGCTATTGAGACGTTGCGAACCAGTATTCATGCCGTATAATTTATGTTAACTTTCATAAATATAGGCATAAACGCTTAAGAATTTCAGTATCAAACGTATCTTTTACTAGATTTTTATATTTATCTGGGATATTTATAAACTTTTTATAAATGTATTTTGCTTTAGAGTCTTAAGTATGCATTTGTGTTATTAATCGATTAAAAGGTGGTCGTCAATACTCATTAAGTAATAGATCATCTAAATCATAAGATATACGTAAACAACTTCACACCACTTGCGGTATGAAGTTTTTGGGCATAGGGCATAGGGCATAGGGCATAGGGCATAGGGCATAGGGCATAGGGCATAGGCAGTTATCAGTTTTCACTGGTCACTGTTAACTGATTTAACCACCCATGAAGGAATAGAGTTTGCCGCCGCTTTAAATAACCGCTTGATTGACACCCCAGCCAGAAACGAGCCAAGATATAGTAAAGGTAAAAAATTGTAAAGGCGGCGGTGCGGGATGTCTCTTGATCTGATTTCACTAGAGAACATCCAGGAATTTGCTCATCAGTACGGCTACTGGGCAATTTTTCTGGGAATTTTGCTAGAAAATTTAGGCATTCCTCTTCCTGGAGAAACTGTTACCTTAGTGGGTGGGTTTCTAGCTGGTAGTGATGAACTGAGTTACTGGTTAGTTCTTAGTGATGCTATTGCAGGTGCAGTAATTGGTGGTACTTGTGGTTATTGGATTGGTAAGCTTGGTGGTTGGCCTTTTCTACTACAAGTAGGTAAACTCTTTCGGATTTCCGAAGAGCGATTGTTAAGTATCAAAGAACAATTTAGTCAAAACGCTGCTAAAGCTGTATTTTTCGGACGATTTTTTGCATTACTACGAATTTTTGCTGCACCACTAGCTGGTATAGCCGAAATGCCTTTTGGAAAATTCTTTTTGTATAACTTAGCAGGAGCAACTACTTGGGCTAGTGCGATGGTGACATTAGCTTTCTTTGCTGGCAGAGTTGTCTCTCTAGAACAGTTAGTTGGGTGGGTGAGTCAATTTGCGATCGCAGCATTACTGATTCTAGTGGCGTTGATTGTTATACCTGTATGGTGGGAATCTCGCCAAGTCAAGCGTGCAACGGGAGAATAGTTAAAAATAGAGACGCGATATACGCGTCTCTATTTTTAACCCCTAATCTGCTGTGCCCAAATACGAGTAGGTAGTCCCCAAACGTAAATAAAACCCTCAGCGGCTTTATGGTCAAATTGATCTTCAGAACCGTAAGTAGCCAAGTCAGGACTATAAAGTGAGTTGTCACCCCAACGCCCAACTATGGAAGCGTTACCTTTAAAAAGTTTGACTCGCACGGTTCCCGATACTCGTTCTTGTGTCTTTTGGATAAATGCATCCAGTGCATTTTTGAGTGGGCTGTACCACAAACCGTTGTAGACAATTTGAGTGTAAGTTTCTTCAATACCTCGTTTGTAGTGGCTGACATCTGCTGTTAACGTCAAGCTTTCTAAATCCCGGTGTGCTTGAATTAGCACTAACATAGCTGGTGATTCATAGATTTCTCTGGATTTAATACCTACCAAGCGGTTTTCTATCATGTCTATTCGCCCAATGCCATGATTTCCCGCTAGCTGATTGAGTTGTTCAATTAGTTCAACTGGCTTTTGGGATATACCGTTAAGAGTGGTAGGAATACCGCTGTTAAACCCAATTTCGATATACTCTGGTTCGTTGGGAGTGTCGGCGATCGCTTTGGTCATTTCATAAATTTCTTCTGGTGGTTCAACTGCTGGATCTTCCAACACACCAGCTTCTATGCTACGACCAAGCAAATTTTTATCGATACTGTAGGGAGAAGATTTTTTAACCGGTGAGGGGATACCAAACTTTTCACCATAAGCGATGGTTTCTTCTCGACTCATTCCCCATTCCCGCGCGGGTGCGAGGATCTTCAATTTGGGGTTTAAGGCGGTAACAGAGACATCAAAACGAACTTGATCGTTACCTTTGCCAGTGCAACCATGAGCGATCGCATCAGCACCGTATTTTTGGGCAGTTTCTACTAAAATTTTGGCAATTAGTGGGCGTGCAAGAGCAGTTCCTAAGGGATAGCGATTTTCATAAAGGGCATTGGCTTGAATCGCACAAAAGGCATAATCTTTCACAAAGCTGTCTTTCACATCCGCCACTAGGGATTCACTTGCACCCGATTTCAAAGCTTTTTCTCGGATTGGTTCTAACTCATCTCCCTGACCTAAATCTGCTGCTAGAGTAATCACCTCTTCTACACCCCATTCATGCTTGAGGTAAGGGATGCAAACAGAAGTATCAACTCCGCCAGAGTATGCCAGAACAACCTTTTTGGCGCGACCCATTAATTTCTCCATTTAGGAAAACAAAGAATGAGTCATTATTATATCTAACTAATACACGTATATTTTCTTGAGACGTGATCGATTCGGCAATTTGGCTGACACTGTACAACACGACTGACTCTGAGTTAATCACCTAGAACTTACGCACTCGTGACGAAAAACTAAGCCTTTGCGATTACTTCGCTGCGTCTGTGTGGTAGCTTACGGCAAGCCCTTCGGTCTACGACTTTCCATTACCTGTGCGTAAGTCCTAATTATATATAAGTAACAATTTCTAGTTATTGATCAAATTTTCTCAGCCTTAGCTATGACAGTAATTTCACAGTCAACCCAATTTTGTTTAACCGTTTGTTTTATATTCCTTAACCTTTTGTAGTTGATTGAGAGCTTATTAAATTTAAGGGAGTTTACGTAACTATTTATTTTCTATTTTTGGAGTATTTACTGATGAAATTCGCTCAAAATCTGGGTATTGCTGCCGTTACTGCTATTTCTGTCGCTGTTGTTGGCGCTAACCCAACACAAGCTGCTGTGATTAATTATGATTTTATCGTGAATGCGATATCAGGCGATAATCCGGGTCAATATTACGGTTCTTTGAGCTATGACGATTCGACTTTAATCAAGACAGGCGAAGAAACCTTAGGAACTAACAATGGATTAACTATTGGGTTTAACTACTTGGGCAATGACTATACAGAGAGAGATGACTTGGATTATGATTCATTTCCTGTAATTAGCTTTCAAGATGGCAAACTTTCAGGACTTAGCTATTTGGTTGAAGATCAGTTTTTTATAAGTAACAATCTAGAAGATCCAGATGTGGGAGGAGCAAATTTTTATAGCATTGTCAGTGCTGATTTGACTTCCGCGACACAGGTAGGTAGTGTAACTTACTCCAAAGTACCAGAACCCATGACTGTAAGTGGTACGCTAGTCGCTGGTACTATCGGGATGTGGTTGAAACGTAAGAAAAAAGCATCCACAGTGGCAAAATAAAGGCAATTCTTTTTAACGACAGTAATTAATGGCTGGTCGCCACATATCACTTGCCATATCCTGACCTATATAGTACACTTGTACTTACAAGAGAAATCCTGATTGAATCATTCCCCACTTTACCAGTGGGGTTTTTATTTTAACGTATTTCTTTCCCTTCCAGAGGTGGGATGAGCTTAAGAATACCTTGCACAATCATCTATTTTTATTTTTTTGGTCAGACTTTTTCTCTTTTTCCTCTGCCCTAGAGTGATACAGGACTTACGCAAAAATAACGTAACTCCGTCATTACGAGCGAAGCCGAAGCCGCGAGCCGAAGGCGTGGCGGGAAGTAATCTACCCTAACGCTGGGATTGCTTCCCTACACTCCGTTCCGATCGCAATGACAATATCGGCGTTGCGTAAGTCCTATGATAAAAGAAAGTTAAAGCGGTATTAATCATTGGGTACAGTCAAAACAACTTCGTAAAGATGATGTTCGTTTTCGGCAATACCTTCCCAATATTCAGAGTCTTTGCCAAATCCTGGCTGTTTCTTGAGGTTTTCGATACTTTCTTTATCTAACCATTGTCCGTAATTGATTACACGAGTGCCATCAAGACTACGATGAAAATTTGCTGAAATTAGCCCTGGTAACTCCATTGCTTTGCCGACATTTTCTTTGGCTAGTTCTATCATGCGCGGTTGATTCTCTGGGGGCATCCGAAATTCGGCAAAATGAGTTATGTATTGCCCTTGTTTAATTTTAGGTATGCCTTCTTTCGACTCAGAAATAACTACTTCATAAATATGAACATCTGGTGGATTAAATTCTCTAAGTTTGGCTGCTTTTGCCTGTACTTTAGTATTATTAATAAAGTTATTATAGTCTGCTTGACTTTGCCATTGAGCGTAGTTGGCAACTTTTAAGCCATCAATACTTTTGTGAAGATTGGTAGAAATAAAACCAGGTTGTTGCTTGACTGTTTCTAGAAATTCAGCGATCGCATCTATCAATTCTTGCTGTTGTTCTGGCTTAACTGAAAAAATGATGATTACGGTAATAACTTCATTTTTGGTCGCAATTGTCGCCATAACTCTGTATATTTTTGATGAATTTGAGGTTAGGTTATAATTGCATCATATTTTTGTCAACCATCAAAAGTTGTATTTTCTAATTTTAGTTTGTAATTAAGCGATCGCTTCCTCTTTTAATTTTTAATGTATAGCCAAGACTTTAGTGTTGGGAAAATAAAGACTAAAGTCCTGACTACAAATAGACTGCTACAGTTATCAGTTACTATTTGCTAATAAGCCATTGTGTTTGAGCAAAGAAACTGTACTCGGTTCACGACCTCGGAAGGATTGGAATACCTCCATTGGATGCTTGCTGCCACCCAGAGCTAGTACTGTTTCTCGATAGCGCTTACCTGTAGTTTTGATTGCCTCTTCGTCTTCTAATCCAGCTTCTTCAAAAGCCGCAAAAGCATCGGCACTCAATACTTCCGCCCATTTGTAACTGTAATAACCTGCGGCATAACCACCGCCAAAAATGTGTCCGAAAGCACATAAAAAAGCATCTTCTGGCAGTGGTGGCAAGACAGTAGTAGTTTTGGCAATGCGATGGCGCACATCTGCGGGAGTTTCATTATTACCTGGGCGATAATGACAATGCAGTTCTAAATCAACACTACTAAAGTGGATTTGCCGTAATGTGCTGCTACCACTCATATAATTTCGTGCCGCTAGCAATTTTTGGTAATAATGTTCCGGTAAGGGTTCACCAGTTTCGTAATGTTTAGCCATGCCAAATAAAGTAGGTCGGTCATAGCACCAGTTCTCCATGAACTGGCTGGGTAGTTCCACCGCGTCCCATTCTACGTTGTTGATGCCTGCTGCTCCAGGGTAGTCTACCTTAGTTAGCATGTGATGCAAGCCATGACCGAACTCGTGGAACAAAGTTTCTACTTCATAAAAAGTCATCAAACTTGGTTTGTCGTCTACTGGGGGAGTTTGGTTACAGACTAAATACGCCACAGGTAAACGAGTAGTAGGCACATTATTCTCAGCCATTTTTCTACGATTGATGCATACATCCATCCAAGCACCACCGCGCTTTTCGGCTGGACGACTGTAAGGATCTAAGTAAAAGTAGGCTATGGGGCTACCAGTTTCATCAGCAATTTGGAAATAACGCACATCTTCGTGCCAGACTGGGGCTTGACCATCGGCAGAAGTCACAGTAACACCAAATAACCGCTGCACAAGTCCAAATAAACCATCAAGAACTTGAGGAAGGGGGAAGTAAGGACGTAATTCTTCGGCGGTGAAGGCAAATTTTTCTTCTCGTTGGCGTTCTGCCCAAAAACTAATATCCCAGTGTTGTAAATCTTCAGCTTCTGCTGCTTTTTTACTAGCTGCAAAAGCTTTGAGTTCTTCTAAATCTTTGGTAGCTGCATCGTAACTGGCGCGACGTAGTTCTTCTAACAGTGCCTCGACTGCCTCAACGTTGGGAGCCATTTTACTAGTTAGGCTCAACTCAGCAAAATTTTCAAAGCCTAGTAAATCATGGGCTAATTCTTGCCTTAACTCCAAAATACGCTGAATTAACGGATTATTATCCAACTCACCGGATGAGGCACGGGAAATAAAAGCTTTGTAAAGTTTTTCGCGCAAATCACGACGGGTGCTGTGCTGCATGAAAGGCCCATAACTGGGAAAATCTAAAGTGATGCGCCAAGGGCCATTTTCTGGTGTGGCGTTTTCTGACCCAGCAGCACGGGCAGCTTGTGCCGCTAAACTAAGTAAGCTATCGGGTAAGCCGTCAATTTCTGCTTTGGTTGTGAGAGTTAGGCTAAAGGCTTTGGTGGCATCTAATACATGGTTAGAAAACTTGGTAGAAAGTTCTGCCAACTCCATTTGAATGGCGTTGAAACGTTCCCGTGCTTCTCCTTGTAAACCAACACCAGCAAGTTCAGCATCACGGATAGCTGCTTCCACAATCCGCTGTTGAGCAGATTCTAAAGTTTGCCATTGTTCGCTGGCGCGGAGTTGCTTGAAAGTATTGTAAATGGGTTGACTTTGACCGAGCCTATTGACAAATTGTATTACTTGTGGCTGAACAGCTTCGTAAGCTGTGCGTAGTTCTGGGCTATTCTTCACACCCATTAAATGGTTGACTACGCCCCAACTCCAAGTGAGTCGTTCTGTTAGTTCTTCTAGAGGTTCTACTAAACCACTCCAAGTCGGTTGGAGGTTAGTTTCTAAGGTGGTTAATTGTTGGTCGAGTTCCGCCAATAATTCTTTAAAGGCTGGTACTACTTGCTCTGGTTGAATCTCTGCGAAGGGAGGTAAGCCTGAGCCTTTGAGTAGAGGGTTTTGAGAAATATTGACAGTTACAGTCATAGTTTTTTTGTTAGTCACCAATAAATATTCGCAAACAAAGATTTTTATCTATATATCTCTAATGTAGCGATCGCTGGGTAATTTGGCTTGATCAGAATGCCAAATGTGCTAAAAAAGTTCAAGTGCATCTATTCCCCTACCAATGCCAATGCTTGATTTATTACGCGGTTAGATAAATACATCCCACACAGACACAATTGTTCTAACACCGGACGTGCAGCCGGAATTATCCCTCGTTGTTTGGCGGTAATAACGATGCCTAATGTTCCCCTTGAAGGAATACCCAAGGTGGCAGCACAACGACGGGCTGCTAAATCATCCAGAATTACTTCCGTTTTAGGATTTACATAGCCCCAGGTGAGTACGGCTGACTCACCTATACCTAAATCCCAGTTTTGAATAACGTTCGGGACTGGTGGTGTTTCTTGTACGACTAACCAATCAATACTATTGAGCGCCACTGCTGTTACGTCTGTTGACCCATAAGCATCAATTTCTGCGGCTACAGCTGATGGAACAATAATTGATGGACTAACTAAAAGCAACAAATCGGTAAAGCCGCCCTTGGTCAAAAAAATTAGTGGCGATGTGTTGATAGCAGACAGTTCAGCCACGGTTTATTAACTCGCGCTGCAAATCATCAAAGTCAACAGCAAAGACATCCACTTGTTCACGGGCTAGGACAGCTAGAAAGTCTCGGCGGTTTAACCCAGCAACGTTGGCTGCTTTCTCCATTGAGATTTCCTGCTTCTGATACCAGTAGATAGCAGCAGCGAGGCGCATATCACGCACAAATTCTTCTGGATTTAGGCGACGGGCGCTAAATACTTCTTCTGGCAGGTTAATCGTGACTGATGACATAATTTATGTCCATTATTGCTGCGGTTGATTGCTGCATTCATAATATCAACCATTAAACAATGAAATCACCAATGGGACGGGACAAAGCACCCCGCCCTGCATGGTATTTTAATTTACGTCGCAACGCACTAAGATGTAGTACTTTTAGATTTAGCCTCCAAATTTTCTAAGCGGCTGACTAGTTCTTGGTTTTGTTGTTTGAGTTGATTGAGTTCCTCACGCAATTGACGCAGGGCGCTTTCTGTACCCACGTTCTTTTGCACATTCCCGATTGATTCATCAGCATAACGCCGGACACGCCCATCTGGTGTTTGATCAGCAAGCGATCGCAAAATCTTGATTGCTTTGGGAGTCTCCATTTGTGCCAAGGCTGTAACTACTGCTATTTGAGTTAAGAAGAAGGTTTCTCTAGCAAGTTCGGCTAATTTTTCTAAAATCCGTTCTAAATTGACTGGATTTTGACCGACAGAAATCTTGCCCAAAGCCCGAATTGTAGCTAGGCGCAGCGGTTGGGGAGTACCAAGTCTGGTGTATTCAAGAAGTAAATTTAAAGCGGCTTCGGAGGTTTTGAGTTCAGCTAAACCTGCAACTGCACCACTGCGTACCACTTCATTCCAACCTGCTTTTTCTTCTAAAACGGATTTTAGCAGTTTGAGAACTTTTTCTTCTTTGGGCTTTTCGTCTAAATTTGCAGCTGCAATAGTCCCAATGGTACGAGCAGCCATTGCTTCGACGTAGTAACTAGGATCGCCGTCCTGCACCAGTCCTTTGACAGCTTTGTAACTTTCATGGGTTTTGATTTGAGCTAGTGCTTCCACCACAGCGCGCCGCACCAGAGCATTTTGATCTTTCAACCCAGCAACTAATCCATCAAAGGCTTGATCTAATTTAACTTGGGCTAATTGTTTCGCTACTTCAATCCGCACACCCCAAAATAACTCGTTTTGGAGAGATGCTGATAAAGCTTTAGTCGCTTCTAACCCGCCTTTTTTGGCTAAAGCTGCTGCTGCATCAATACGAGAAATGGGATTAGGATCAAATTCTAACTGTGCTTTCAACTCTGGTAATGGATATTCCAAAGACACAGTTTTTAGGTAATGATTCCCCACATCAAAGCTAATAAACTGGGGTTTTTCTGCTAAAGGAAAGTAAAAGCTTTGTTCTTTTTCATGCACCCGCACTGTGAAAGTTTGCAGTGCTGCTACTTCTTGTTGTTGGCTGTAGCCAAAACCAATAGGAATTTTTAGGTCGAATAAATCTTTATCTGTAGTTGCTTGAGTTTGAGTTACTGTGATTTTTGCTAACTTTGCATCCCCATCCCAGGAGTAGGCGACTTTAAAATCAGGATGACCGCCACGATAAACATACTGATCAAAAAGGAAGGTAAGATTACGCCCAGTTGACTTTTCTATTGCCCTGAGTAAGTCTACTGTTTCAACAGTTTTGTGGGCATTATCCTGGACAAATATGTGAATCGCCTGCCAAAACAACTCTTCTCCCAATTCCGCCCGAATCATGTGATAAACACAAGATCCTTTTTCGTAGATATGGCGATCGTAAAGTTCAATGGCTTCACGGTAAACGTGCGTTACCATCGGTCGACGGTAGCGGCTACTATCTTCGCTTAAATAACTCCGAGCTTCTAATAACCGATAGTATGCGGCTTCTTGTTGTCCATACTCATGTTCTGTCCACATCACCTCAGAATAGGAAGCCATTCCTTCTTTGATCCAAGCATGTGACCAATGTTTGATCACCAACAAATCGCCAAACCACTGATGCGCTAGTTCGTGAACAACTAAACTTTCGGTGTTGCGATTATCTAAGGCGGCGCGTTCATCCAGCAAACATCTATCGGTTAATAGAGTTGTGGAAGTGTTTTCCATTCCTCCAAAGATAAAGTCATCAACACAAACTTGGGCGTATTTAGGAAAAGCGTAAGGATAGCCATACTTTTCACTCAAAAACTCCATCATGCGGGGAGTTTTGCCCATGCTGCGTTTAGCGTCTGATTCTCTTCCTTTTTCTACGTAGTAAGTGACTGGTTTTCCCTGCCATTCATCACGAATTTCTGCAAAGTCGCCTACTGCTAAAGTCATTAAATAAGTAGGATGAATTTGCTGTTGTGACCAGTGATAGATTTGACGATCGCCATCTTTTTGAGTATCAATTAATTCCCCGTTAGAAATGGCAACTAGGTGTTTGGGAACACTAACACGAATTTCCGAAGTAGATAGTTGTCCTGGGTAGTCAAAACAGGGAAACCAAAAACGCGAGTCTTCGTCTTCTCCTTGAGTCCAAACTTGGGTGGGTTTATGGGGATAATGTTTATCTGGTTGAATAAAGTAAATACCGCGTTGGGGTTTTTCCACCGAGTAGGCGATCGCAATTAATAATCTTTTATTAATTTGGGTTGGTTGAGCCAGTTGAATCGATAGCTGTTCGCCATCGTAATCAAAATTTTGCGCCACCTCGTCTACTTGTATAGACTGGATATTCAAATTGACAGCATCCAAAGTTAAGCGGTCAATACCATTACGGACAGGTAATAGACGGATACTGCAAGTACCTTGGTAACTTTGGTGAGGAATATCTAAATTGAGGTCAAGAAAAATATGTTCTACCTGTCCGGGGCGATCAGGATTGTAGTGTGGTTTCGCTCCTGGTAGTTCAAAAGATCTGTGTCCGTTATTCTCTGTATCAAAATAAGACTGCGACATTGATGTTTACTGACCTTTTAATCTGTGAAAAATTTGGCTTGATATATTTAAAAAATAACGCTATCTAGTTTATCTAAATTTATCTATGGGGTTTTCCCTGCTCTTTTTGTGACTTTAAATATCCTAGGATAGCTTGCCAGCGCCAAGCGTGCTGCTTTTTTTGCTTATCATTTATGGATTTACTCCTCACCGCGTTGAAGTACTTTTTGAGTCATCTTATGTATTATTACTAAGTTACTCAGTAAATACCGATAAAAAACTCCATACCACTTGCGGAAGGAATGCAAAGAAGGCAGGGGAGCAGGGGAAGAGGCAGGGGAGCAGGGAGCAGGGAGAAAAGGAGAAAGATTAAAGATTAGGTACACATCTTTAAATTCAAGGCATTTTCTTAACTTACCCCTCTGCACCCCGCACCCTGCCCCAATTCCTCTTCTCCATGCCCCATGCCCAATAAAATAGAATCTTCCACCAACTTTCAATAATTCCGAGAATTTTATAATGACGTTTTTACTAACCTCGGTGACAATTTGAGGATTAAAGAGGACACAACCATGCCTGAACGTAAATCAAAGTTTTTAATTCCTGCGATCGGTGCTGCCGTCTTGGTGACAGGAGGTGTAGTTACTTACATGTATTTAAAAGGGTCTGCTGGTGATATTTCAGACGCTCTCGGCAGTGCTAAATTAGTACCTTCAACAGCACTAATGGCAACTTATATCACAACCGATCAGCAGGCTTGGTCAAAGTTACAGCAGTTTGGCACTCCTGAAGCGCAGAAGTTACTAGCAAAAGGTCTAGAAGACTTTAATCAGGACATGTTTAAGGGTAGTGATATTTCTTATGAAAAAGATATAAAACCTTGGGTTGGTGGTGTGATGTTGGCAATGCTACCGCCAAACCCCACTAAACCCGCACAATTAAAAGAGTCTTCTAAAGAGGCGAATCCTACAATCAAATCAGAGCCAGAATCGAAGATTTTAATGGTAGTAGGAATCAAGGACAAAATCAGCGCTTTGAATTTTGCTAAAAAACTCAAAGAGCAAAAAAAAATCAAAAGTAAAGAATTTGACTATAAAGGTGAAAAAATTACAGAAACTCTAGAAGATGGCAAACCAACATATAGCGTAGTTTTAAATAATGACCACTTGGTGTTAGCTCCCGAAAAGCAAGCTGTAGAAAATGCCATTGACACCTTTAAAGGACAGCCTTCTTTTGCTAATAAAGAAGGTGCAGATAGTCTTTTGCATAAAAATGTAGATGTAAAAAATACTCTTGCCCAAATTTACGTACCAGATTATTCGGGTATGGTACAGCAATTAATCGCCGCCAGTCCTGAAGCAAAGCAACTGCCTCCACAAACATTGTCACAATTGAAACAAGTAAAATCTTTGGTAGCAGGTGTTGGCGTAGATGATGCCGGAGTGCGGCTAAAAGCGATCGCTAATTTAGATCCGCAATTAAATAAGTTTCAGTATCAAACAACTCCTGCCAATATTGTCAGGCAGTTTCCTGTTGATACCTTAGCTTTGGTTAGTGGCACTGGCATTAGCCGTGGCTGGACAACTCTAGTAGAACAGTCTCAAGATTATCCACAATTCAAACAAGTACTCGAACAGGTGCGAGGACAACTGAAATTTGTTGATCTTGACTTAGATAAAGATATTTTTGGGTGGATGGATGGAGAATTTGGCTTTGGTGCTATTCCATCTAATCAAGGCGTGTTAGCAAGTTTAGGTTTTGGCGGGGCATTAGTATTTGACACAGGCGATCGCAAAACTGCGGAAGCTACCTTTACTAAACTGGATAATTTGGCAAAAGCACAAAGAATTAACGTTGCTCAAAGAAATCTCGGCGGTAAAAATGTTACTGAATGGCAAATACCCCAACAAGGCGCTTTGTTAGCCCACGGTTGGCTAGATCAAGATACCGTCTTTTTGGCACTGGGAGGCCCCGTTGCTGAATCTTTGACAGTTGCCAAAAAATCATCTCTCGATACTAGCGACACTTTCAAGGCTGTGACTGGTTCTCTGCAAAAACCCAACGGTGGCTACTTTTACCTAGATATGGATAAAACCATGACTTTAGTAAATCGCTTTGCAGCACAAGGACAACCTCTCTCACCGCAAGCCAGCGCTATTTTAAGTTCAATTCGTGGTATTAGTGCTACTGCCACCAGCCCTGATAAGTCTATCAGTGAATTAGAGATGTTGTTAGCTCTTAAACCAAAAACTGCAAATTAGGAAATAGGGAATGGGGCAAAAGGGGCAGGGTGAAGAAAATACCTTGAATTTATCTAAAAATCTCTCTTTTTCCCTTTTTTCCTGAGTGTTGATAAAGTGCGATCGCCTACTCTTCATTTTAGAGAGCGATCGCTGTTTAGTTAGTATTTAAGTTGCAGCTACAACTACACCTTGGCGCGCATTTCGTTTGCGATCGCTTTTGCGAGTTCCGCCAGCCATTTGATATTCATGGCTATCATGACCGTATTTGTAAGCAATACCACGTAAAATTCTATCAGAATAGTCTGCTAAATTTTGTTCATTTTCAATGATCTGGGTGAGTAAGACATCAATAGTCGAGAGAGTCGTATTGTATTTCTCTATATCTTGACGGAGATATTCAATTTGTCAGTATAATCTTTAACCGTTAATCCTTCGCCAATATCAAGAGATAAACTAATAGATTTAATGCTAGCTAGCCTGACTTCAGCTTTATCGAGAGTACGTGAGCCACGTTTCCTTCTTGCCATAATTAATACTCATTCTTCTAATTTTCCATAATTCCATATTGGACAATTAGGGAAAAAGTTGTCATACGTAGAATTGTTGATTTTTATTAAAAAACCAAAATTTCAGTAATTTACTTGGAAAGGCAGAAAGAATAATTTCTGCATTCTGCTTGGTGTCTTCTTAAAAGCATTTTTCTTTGATTAAAGCTACATTCATATTTTGGAGAATTGGTGTAATTTCTATTTGCTTTAAAAAAGGAAGTTGCTACAACTTGCACGTAATACGTAAACGTTCAAGCTGTAGCTCTTGTAGGAAAAACAGAAGTTACTACAACTTGCGCGTAATACGCAAAGGTTAAAGCTGTAGCTCTTGTAGGAAAAACAGAAGTTGCTACAACTTGCGCGTAATACGTAAATGTTCAAGCTGTAGCTCTTGTACGAAAAACAGAAGTTGCTACAACTTGCGCGTAATACGCAAAGGTTAAAGCTGTAGCTCTTGCAAGGAAAACAGAAGTACAAATTGAATTTTGTTCCGCTTCTGTGCGAGTATCTAAATTTTTATTAATTTAACTATCAATTTATACTTCAAATACCAGAAGCGATCGCCTCTGGTATTTGATCTTTCTATTCCCTAAATCTCAGTATTGCGAGATTCTAATGTGTATGTCAGCCTATCCAATGCGTCAGTCAGTCTTTCTTGAGCTACAAGGTTAGGATCTGGTAGGGGATCTTCGGCGACGACTTCTTCTTGTCTTTTGAATTTTTGTAACGCTTTAATTGCCAAAAATAAGATCAAGGCAATAATCACAAAATCAACGATCGCACCGAAAAATTGACCAATAGCAACTCCTGGGCCAATTGTGATTGTTCTCCAGTTCTTACCTCCTACAGCAATTAAGGGGTTAACTAGTGGCATAATCACATCTTCAACTAAAGAAGTGACAATCTTGCCAAAAGCACCACCAATGATTACAGCGATCGCTAAATCAACTACATTACCTTTGAGGGCAAATTCCTGAAAATCTCTCAGAAATCCACTCGCTCTTCTTCTTGCTCTTGCCATAATTGACTATAAAAGAAGTTAGTTGTAATTTTTTTTTAAATGGCACTCAGCTTTTTACCAACTCCTGTGAGATAGATATTGCTGAGTACCCAAATCTTATCAGTCTGGGGTGAATCTCTTTGATAAAGATGTGTTGAGAGACATGAAGATGCATTTAGCCTATATTTGAAAATTCAACCGCCAAAAGAATGAGGCAGAAAAAACCCTAGACTAGCTTGCGGAAATTATGTCATAAGTAAAAAAGACTGTTCACGCAAACTTATGACTGTTGCTGCACAAACCTCTCCTAACTTAGCTAGCCGTTTAGTTAATGGCATTTTGGCAATTAGACCCTTAGCCAACCTAGCCAAGCACCAAGCCAGACAAATGATGATTAAACGCGCCGAAAAAATTGGCGTACCTTGGACGAAAGAAGTACAGGAATTACAAGCACTAGATTGGGCAACTAATCTAACTCAAGTCCAAAATCCTGAAATTTCCTACCCAGATTACTATCTCACCTCATTTCATGCATACGAAACCGGAAATCTTAGTTGGCAAGCTGCTTTTGAAGTAGAACCTGCTGCTCATGCTGTTCATGCTAAAATTTGGCAAGGTGCTAATGCTCAAGGCGATGCCAAACTACGCCAAAGTTACCACGATATCGTCAAAAACTCTCTTCCCTATGCTCCACAAGATATCTTGGACTTGGGTTGTAGTGTAGGACTAAGTACTTTTGCCCTGCAAAAAGTTTATCCCCACGCCAAAATTACAGGCTTAGATTTATCTCCTTATTTTTTAGCCGTTGCTAACTACCGCGCCCAAAAGCGTCAGACTAAAATCAACTGGGTTCATGCTGCGGCTGAATCTACTGGACTAGCAAACGCTTCATTTGATTTAGTCTCAATTTTTCTGGTTTGTCACGAGTTACCACAATTAGCAACCCAACAGATTTTCGCTGAAGCAAGGCGTGTGCTACGTCCGGGTGGTTATTTGGCAATCATGGATATGAATCCTCAAGCTGAAGCTTATACAAAAATGCCGCCTTACATCTTGACACTGCTTAAAAGTACGGAACCTTATTTAGACCAGTATTTTGCTTTGGACATTGAGCAAACTATGGTTGAGGCAGGTTTCCAGACCCCCACAATTACCAGCAACAGCCCTCGTCACCGCACTATAATTGCTCAAGTGAGTGGCTGATGTCTCTCTAGTGCTGTGGGCAGCAATTCCACCACTATTACTTTTAGGCTTTTATTATTGCCGTGTTCAGTTTGCCCCTTTTTGGTTAAGGTTGATTTTATTATTTATCTTTGGGGCTGTATCTGGTTTTGCTGCCCTCGGCTTAGAATGGGTTTTTGAAACTGTCGCCAACTGGGTTGTCAATTGGCAAAATACCAGATATTTGCTTCCTGGTATTATCCTGCGGCAACTTGTAGAAGTCGGGCCAATTGAAGAAGGCTGCAAGTTGGTAGCGGTTGTTATCCCCACTTGTGTTTTCCAATGCAAATATCGATTACGACCTAGTAGCATCTTTTTGTTTACTATAGCCGTTGCTTTGGGATTCACTGCGGAAGAAAATTGGATTTATCTTTTTTACGGAACAGCATCAATTCTTGATCGTATTATCGGTACGCCAATTCACGCCTTATTCTCTGCACCTTGGGGATATGCTTTAGGAATATATCTTTCCTCAACAATACGGTTAAATCAAGATAAAAGGTTAATTTATAGGGCTTGGCTAAATTCTGTGATTTGTCATGCTTTAGTAAACGTTCTTTCTAGTGCTTGGCGTTATTCAACACCGATACGTTTCCTCAGCTATGGTTTATTTCCGTTGCTGTTGTGGATGTTTTGGCGAATAGAGCAGTTATTGCGAAAAGTACAAGGCAAACGTCCTATTATCGTGATTTCTGGGCATACGCCACAGCATCGTTATTGGCAACGGGGTTTAGTAATGTTTGCTTTGATTCTAGGAGGAAATGCGCTTTTTGGATTGTTTCTATTAGCAAAAACTATTAGTCCTTTGAGTTCATCCCAACTTTTCCACTCTAATATTTTGTGGTTTATACTTAGCCGTTTATTAATCAATCTAATTTTTGCAATTGTCGCTTGGTTAATTTACCGCTATTTGCGACATTCGTCCCGTCGTCATTATCTTTAGGATAGCTGGCAATTTATTTCATCAAACTAAAGGTAATAATATTTCAAATTCAGTACCTTTACCAACTTGCGATCGCAAATTAAATTTACCACCATGTCTTGCAGTAATAATTCGATAACTAACCGCTAAACTGGTTTCTTTATCCGCCCGTTTCTCTACCGAAAAAGATTCTCTAATTTGTTGTTGTAACTCATCAGATATTCCTAAACCATTATCAGCAATACAGATTGAAACCCAGCGTGAATCTGGTGCATTTGGTTTAGTCGGTTCTTGGGAAATAACTTTTGTTGTCACCTCAATTTGTGGTTTTGTAAAAGTTTTATTAGACTCTGAATTAACTTGCTGAAGTGCAGCTTCATCAAGCAAATCATCTACAGCTTGACCGAAAATATTCATTAATACTTGATTTAACTGACCCATAAAACAAGAAACTGGAGGCAGTTTACCATAGTTTTTGATAATTTCAATTTCTCCCTTTAAACGACTTTTAATTAATAAAACAATATTATCTAAACAAGCATGTAAATCTACTGGTTTGGGATATATTTCATCAATATGACAGAAATTTTGTAAACTAGTGACAAGCTTTTTTAACCTTTCAGCTCCAGTGCGGATGCTATTGAGAGATTTTGACAAATCTTGTTCTAAAAAATCAAATTCAATCTCTTGTTTTAGATTTTCAATTTCTGCTGAACTATGAGATAAAACTTGATCGTAAGCAGCTATTAGCTTCAGCAAGTCTTGGCTGTAGTTAGAGACGTAAGTTAAATTACCCCAAATAAACCCAACTGGGTCTAAAATTTCGTGTGCTACACCATCTACCAAGCGGCCTAAACTTGCCATTTTATCATTTTGAATCATTTGGGCTTGGCTGCGTTCATAGCGCACCTGACTTTCTATTCCCTGAATTTGCCATGAAGCAAGATTCAAGTCATACATATCTAATAATCGGTAGGTATTGGCAGAGGTTTGTACTACGATTGGTTCTGCCAAAAGTTCAGGCGATCGCCTCCTCAAAGTCTGTTGCATTGCTGCCAAAATTGGTGTTGTTTCCGGCAACAACACAATCGCTGTCCGCGCATAACTGTAGAGAACACCCAAAGTTTCTTGGGTAAATAGCTCTTTTCCACGAGGGCGAATTAAAAATTCCAGCAATCGCCGCCGCGAAATCATGCCGATGAATTGTCCCTGTTCTAGCAATATTGCTCCCGGTAGCATGGAGTATTTTTCTAAATAATGAGCAACTTCGCTGCCTGTACAACTTGTTTCCACTTCAAAGGTGTACATTGGCAGTTCTTGGAGAGTTGATTCTAAATTTAGATCGCGATCGCTACCCAAAGCCAAAAATGGCGGTGAGATAAGGAAATTAAATTCTTGTGGCACTGGCAACCCTGATATATATCTACTGGCACGCAATAACCTAACATTTTAGGGGAGAAAGAGTTTGAGCCTTATTTACTTTTCGTTACATAGTTTGGTTTTATTGCACCGATTGACTTAATTTCTATAGGACTTACGCAAAACTAACGCAATTTCGTCATTACGAGCGATAGCGACGTAATCGCAAAAATCCTGCGATTGCTTCCCTACACTTCGTTCCGGTCGCAATGACGATTTGGGCTTGCGTAAGTCCTGTTCTACTTTTACGTTGCATTCAAAACTAATCCTCAAAATAATAAAGGCACAGCTTATTGTGCTGTGCCTATAAAAGTATCCATCATCCTAATTTATTAAAAACCGACCGATGGTAACTTGCCTTGTAGTAATTGAGATTTAGCTTGAATGCAACTAGCGCAACTGCAACCTACTTGATCAGTTATGGGATTAGATGCTTGAGACAAATTTGGTGTTACCAATCTAGTAGTTGGCTGCGTAGATACTATCGTAATCATTGGCATACTAGTTACAGACTTGAAACTAGATGCTTTTGCCGGATTAGCGATTAGTAGTATAGATGAGAGAATGATAGGACAAGCAAGTAAGATTAATTTGACTATGTTCATAATTAACACTATAAGTGGTATTATTGATACAGCATACTCAATTTTGTAGCTGACCTTCAACCTTAATTATGAAGTGTTAATTAAGTATGCTCCAAACATTGTCAACATAAAACTTTTGACCAAATTAATAACTCACCTTTCTCGCCGCCTGCGGCCAGCAAATCGCCTTGGGGATGCCAAGCTAGGCTAGAAAACCCTGCTGAAACACCTGTAAGAATTTGCGATACTTGCTTGGCTTGCTTCCATAAACACAACCAGCCATCAGCAGCAGCAGAAGCGAGAAGAAAGCTTTCGGGTGCAAAAGCGATCGCACAAATTACATCCACATGATTAGTTAAAACTTGCGCTTCCCAACCTAAAGAGTCATCCTCTAACTTTTCCCAGACTACAATACCTTCAACGCTAGAAGAAGCTAGCAAAGGCGCGCCTAATTCGGTGGTCGCTTCTGACCATGCTAGTTGACGAATTTTTCCCGGAAAACCACGCATTACCCAGGGATCGGGGTTGTTCCATTCTAAAACGGTGACGCTGCGATCCATGTTGCCAGAAGCTAAGAATTTGCCATCCGGCGACCAAGCCATCGCAACACTGACAGTAGTCATATCTAGGTTATATGGTTCTTCATCCCAGTTTTGACTGTGCCAAATCTTCACTCCTTTATAACCACTAATAGCTAAATATTGTCCATCTCTGCGCCAATCAATACCCAATACAGATGAGTTGTCGAAATTCAGCGTTACAACAATCTCACGAGTATCGGCATCCCAGACTTGGACATAACGCCCCAAACTAAAAGCTAGTTGGTTACTAGTGTGATTCCAAGCTAGTTGATCTACCCATGCTGGGGCATTTTCTAAAGTGGCAATTAATTTCGTTTCCTGCCAGATTTTGACTTGGCCATCTTGACCACCAACAGCTAAAAATTTGCCATCTGGGGAAAAAGCGAGACAGTCTACTGATTTACCGTTAGCAGTTTGTAAGGTTTTTAGGTTGCCATCATTCCATAATACAACTTCCCCAGCGGCGGAGGTTGCTCCTAAGATTGTATCTTGTGGCGACCAAGCGATCGCCGTTACGTAATCTGCAAGCATCCCCGAACAGTGCTCTTCAAATTCCTGAGATTGGCTAGTTGTGGAGTTCATATTCTCAATTGGGGCATGGGGCATTGGGCATGGGGCATTGGGAATAGGGATTATTTGTTACTGTTCCCTGTTCCCTGTTCCCTGTTCCCTCTTTATGCTAGACAGGCGAGAAAATCTTGCTTGAGTTGGGCTTCATTCAGGTTACGACCGATGAAAACCAATTCGTTTTTAGGGGTTTCGGTTGGTTTCCAGGGGCGGTCAGGTCTGCCATCAAATATCATGTGTACGCCTTGGAAGACAAATCGATTATCTTCTCCAGCAAGATTTAATATACCTTTCATCCGAAAAATATCCGGGCCTTGGGTACGCAATAATTCAGACAGCCAAGTGTGTAATTTTTCTCCATCAACTGCCCCTGGTTCTACCAAAGCTATAGAAAATACACTTTCATCGTGTACGTGAGCATCTTCGCCTAAGAAATTTGGATCAATTTCTAAAGCGCGATCTAAATCGAATGCTTTTACACCCAAAAGTGCATCCATTTCTAATTCGGAGTTGTGGGTACGGTAAATCTTAGCCATCGCATTCATTGACCGAATCCGCTTTTCCAATTCATCTAATTCTGCTGGAGCTACTAAATCAGTTTTATTAAGTAAAATGACATCAGCAAAAGCAATTTGCTCTTGTGCTT
Source organism: Halotia branconii CENA392 (assembly GCF_029953635.1). Taxonomy (NCBI): domain Bacteria; kingdom Bacillati; phylum Cyanobacteriota; class Cyanophyceae; order Nostocales; family Nodulariaceae; genus Halotia; species Halotia branconii. Next base: position 6,191,149 of record NZ_CP124543.1, read on the forward strand.
CGTCTGCATCCCAATGTTGCCAGATATGTTTGGCATCTACAACTGTGACTACCGCATCTAAAGCTAACTGTCCTTGCAAATCTTCATCAACAAAAAATGTCTGAATTACTGGTGCAGGATCGGCTAGTCCAGTAGTTTCAATTACTAAATGGTCAAACTTATCACGCCGCTTCATTAAGTTACCAATGATGCGAATTAAGTCACCACGCACTGTACAACAAATGCAGCCGTTGTTCATTTCAAAAATTTCTTCATCTGCATCAATAACCAATTGATTATCAATGCCCACTTCCCCAAATTCATTGACAATCACAGCAACTTTCTTGCCGTGTTCGTAGGTGAGGATGTGATTGAGTAGAGTTGTTTTTCCTGCTCCCAAATAGCCAGTTAGAACAGTAACGGGAACTGAATTTGTAATTACGTCAGCCACCATACTCTAAATTCCCCTTGTCTCACCTTATGGATAATCAATATCACTTATAATAAGTCTTTTTATTTTTTTGTGCGAATTTGACTTTAGCTCAGTTTTAGTTAGAAATACTTCTTTAAAGATGAGCGTGGTTGACAATTAGTGGTGGGTACAAGCCCCCACTAATTGTCTTTAATTTTTAATTTTGCGGAAAGTGGGCGGTGTCGGTTTCCGTCCCGCCCAACTTTCCAAGACGAATTTTTAATTTTTAATTGGTTTGACTTCCTGGCACGGTTGATAAACTGTTAGGCAGAGACTCAGATTTGTAAACTGAACGGTGTAAGGTTTTGCGCTGAGCTAATTCTTTACCTTTACGGCCAAGTTGTTTACGCAATTGTTGGTCTTTGCACAGTCTTTTAAAAGCTTGAAAAACTTCATAGCCAGATTTGGGATTGACTAAGATACCATTCTCCTCATGACGCACTATATCAATAATTGAACATAGACGAGAGGCAATTATAGGCTTACCAAAGTAACTTGCTTCTAAGTAAACGACACCAAAACCTTGTACATTCCTAGCTTTGAGATCTAACACAGTCAACATGGCAAATATATCACAAGCCGCATAGTAAGCTGCTAATTCGCGATCGCGTACATATCCAGCAAAGTGTACTCGCTTGTCTACTCGTAAGCGATGAGCCAAAGACTTGAGTTCAGATTCCGCTGAACCTTGACCACAAATTATATAGTGGACATCTACCCCAATAGTTAGCAAGAGGGGTAAATTCTCAATTACGCGATCAAAGCTTTTATGCTTGACTAAGCGTCCTACTGATAGAATGACTACAGCTGTTTGGGGAATGTTGTAGACTTGACGTAGGCGATCGCGCAAATCATCTAAATAGTTTTGATTTGTAACCGCACCAAATTTTTCCGGTCTGACTACAGGATTAATGATGTGAGTAGGAGTTGGAAAGCGGAAAGTATGTCTGAGATAATCTTGTGTACCAGAATTGTTACAAACAATCCCTTCGGCTCGTGTCAACGTCAATTTAAATAGCAACCGCCATAAGGGATTATGTGAAGCACTGAGAATATCGTTGCCATGCAAGTAAATAAAAAAGCGTATAGGTAAGATATAGCTCAATAATAACAACGCTGGAAACTCGTAGCCGTGACCCCATTCAATATAACGATAGTGATAGCGAAAATAAAGTTTGATAGCTAGTGCAAATGAACAGACCAGATTGACAAAAGGCGTAAGAAAATTCCCCATCAAACGACCTAGCCAGTATCTAGGGTTAAGCCAACGATAAATCGGAAACTGTTGAGCTTGATCAAATATTTTGTCACCTGCACAACCAGCAGCCAGAACAATTACTCGCTCTGGATCTTGAAGACAACGATTATAGAGATATTCTCCAATTACAGCCTCTTTTGGTAAGAAAAAACGGGATATAACTAAAATATCCGGGGATGCAGCTTGGTCTCTAATACTTGTTGCCAGTTGTGAGATCTGTTCCATGTTAATTTTTATAAATTTAATTCCAATAATTTGTAATTGTTCATACTGAAATTCAGATCAGGCAATGAAATGTCAGTTAATTTTCAGTAATCTTCATTACTTACTCTCCCGTATTTTATTTCTGCCAAAGTTCTCTATCTGTCTTAACATAGCTATTGCTCAAACTTTAGACTTAACCAAATTTTATTTAAGAGCTTGCAGCTTATGTATCTAATTTTCTCTTCTTTAACAAAGTTGTTGGCTACGTTGTAAAAATCAGGATTTTATATACTTTTTGTCAAAATAATTTACAATCCGTAATTAATTAATACCATTTCACGCAATTACTGATACAAATTACTTTTTTTACTTCCTCTGCCTCCCCTGGTCACTGAGCGTCCTTCGACTCCTTTCGATTGCTCCCTTCGGCTACTTCGACTACGCGGTAGTTGAGCGCAGTCGAAACTCAGTACAAATGCGCTCAGGATAAATTTAAGGCGATTTGCTCAGAAACCATAGTTGAAGTAAGCCGATTTTGAGAGAAATTTTATTAGCATCTCAAATAGAAGAAGCATCAGTAGATAGTCAAAAATCTCACGAATTGCAGCGAATGCTGTCCGAATACGAATTAATTATTGATAGTGCAAAACAAGCTATAGCAAGACCTGTAGACTATCAAGAACAAAAAAGATATTACTCTGGTAATAAAAAAATGCGTACTCTAAAAAACCAGTTTATTATCTTACCTAGTGGTGAAGATATTGTAGATATCTGGGTGAGAATGTTGGGAAAAACAAGTGATATTAATTTGTTTCGAGTTACTCAAAACAAATTTGCTGACTCACAAAGGTTAATTGGCGATAAGGCCTATATTTGGAGATGATGCCATTACCACACCTCATAAGAAACGAAAGAATACAGAAATTTCGGAATTACAACAACAATCGTAGAGTAAGATAGCGATCGCCTATTCAAGTTGAATTGCTCAAACCCATTCACAGTAAGCATTTACGTTTTGCGGATCAGTCTATTTGATCTAAAAATTGATCTATGGGAGAAAGGAGCAGAGGCTTCCACGGTTTTAAGCTAATTCTGCCAGAATTGCTGACTCGCATTTTTCAGCTTCAGCCTTGGAATCTACAGAACCCTGCCAAAAGCGAGGTTTCACCTTTACAAGCGTGCCATTCCCCCAATCAATCCTTTACTTACCAGCAACCATTGCCGGCATCAAGACTGCATCAATAACATGAATTACGCCATTATCAGCGATAATGTCTGTTTTTAAGACATTGGCATCATTCACTTTAACACCACCATCAGTAGACTCGATCGCCACAATTGATCCTTCTAGGGTCTCGGCTTCTTCAATTTGCTTTAAATCTTCAGATCTGACATCACCAAAAGCAACATGATACATCAATATCTTTTTCAGCTTGGGGATGTCTTGCAGTAGAGAATCTAAAGTTCCCTGTGGTAGTTGAGCAAAAGCTTCATCAGTAGGTGCAAAAACTGTTAGAGAATCAGGACTTTTGAGAGTTTCTACAAGTTTCGCCGCTTTAGCAGCTTCTATGAGTGTATTGAAATTTCCTGCCTTGGCAGCAGTTTCCACTATATCAGCCATGTGATTAGGTTAATTTATTAACTTACGGTTACAACACACTTATAAAATGATCACGAGTTTCTAGCCTCTATCAAGAGAATGAAGGGATGGAATTTCCCGCCGCTTTCAATGAAGAATCCCCAAAATTAGTAAGTGAGAGAAAGCGAAACTTACTCAGTTCGGGGAGTGTCAATTTTTGATATCTCTTAATTTGTTGCACTTTTAGCCCAAGCTGGATGGGATAGTAAAGAAGCAAAGACTCGAACCCCTCGCAATTGATTAGAGAGGGGTAAGTGACCTCTAGGCGCACTTAAATCCCAAGTAAACCCGTTAGGGTAACGCGTCCAGTTGTTACCGTTTTTCCAGCCAATTTTCGGCCAGAAACTATCCCAGTTTTTTCCTAAACTCAACCAAATTTCTCGTTGCACCGAAAAGCCAAATTTGCCCTCAGAGTGAACTAGCCACAAATAATTAATGGTTTGCAAGTCAACAGCAGGGGCATTTTCTACCTCAGTGAAATATAACCATTTTCTTTGGACAGCCGTTGGCCCTGCGAGTTCGCACATTTTCTGTATCGTAACGCGATCGGCTGCTTGGAAGTCTTGAGCAGCAAGTAGTTGTTGCAAAGGATTGTAATTAATCCCGCACTCTGATTTTAGAGGTACAATTCCCTCAGGAAAACAGGAAAGCAAAAATTCCTTGGCTGGGAGTGCATCAGAGTTATAGAGGACTTGGTAGGCTTTGCCATCAATCCAAGTTGCTGGGTTGTCACGACGTTTCAGCAAAAATTCCATCAATACGCTTAATCCCTCATTACCCAAATCAGCTAACTGTGGGATTATTTGCTGTTGGACTTGAAGAGACCCAGCAATTAACGTTTGTCGGAGAGAGTCGGTGTCATTAGCAGGGCCTGATAAAATCATTGGGTCTGTCATGCCATTACTCATGTTAGCGGTCAGCAGTAAAAAGCGATCGCCTATCGGGTGTTCTCGAAAGTGAAGCACTGATAGCGAAGAGTAGTTTACTATTTTTGATCGTACAAAATTGCGACAATTTCACCTGAATCCCTAAATGCTGTACAAGAGAAATAGGGGGAAAATCTGCGCCTGATAAATTCGTCAACAAAGAACACAGTAAAATTTGCAAGCCTAAAACAGCAGAATTTTTTGACTTGCGGCATCTTAATTAGGAGTGTGTGAAGTATGTATGACAAGATTACTCCCCCTACAACTGGAGCAAAAATTACCTTTAAAAAAGGTGAACCGATTGTGCCGGACAATCCAATTATCCCCTTTATTCGGGGCGATGGCACAGGTATAGATATTTGGCCTGCTACTCAAAAAGTACTAGATGCTGCGGTAGCTAAGGCATATAAAGGCCAGCGTCAAATTAGTTGGTTCAAGGTTTATGCTGGAGATGAAGCCTGTGATTTATACGGTACTTATCAGTATTTACCTCAAGATACACTCACAGCAATTCAAGAATATGGTTTAGCTATTAAAGGGCCGTTGACTACCCCAGTTGGTGGCGGTATTCGTTCTTTAAATGTGGCACTGCGACAAATTTTTGACCTTTATGCTTGTGTGCGCCCTTGCCGCTATTATGCAGGTACACCCTCACCTCATAAAAATCCTGAAAAACTTGATGTCATTGTTTATCGGGAAAATACAGAAGATATTTATTTGGGAATTGAGTGGAGACAAGGTAGTGAAATTGGCGATCGCTTAATCAAGTTACTCAACGAAGAACTGATCCCCGCCACCCCAGAACATGGCAAAAAGCAAATCCCCCTTGATGCGGGGATTGGCATTAAACCAATCAGCAAAGGCGGTTCCCAGCGTTTAGTGAGACGCGCTATGAAACACGCCTTGCTATTGCCTAAACACAAGCAACAAGTAACTTTGGTGCATAAGGGCAACATTATGAAATATACTGAAGGCGCTTTTCGGGATTGGGGTTATGAACTAGTCACGAGTGAGTTTCGCCAAGAGTGCGTTACTGAACGGGAATCTTGGATTTTGAGTAACAAGGAGAAAAACCCTAACATCTCCTCAGAAGATAATGCTCGACAAGTTGACCCTGGATATGATGCTTTAACTCCAGAGAAAAAAGCGCAAATTGTCAAGGAAGTTGAAACAGTTCTTAATTCAATTTGGTCAAGCCACGGTAATGGCCAGTGGAAAGACAAAGTAATGGTCAATGACCGGATTGCTGACAGTATTTTTCAACAAATCCAAACCAGACCGGATGAGTATTCAATTTTAGCGACAATGAACTTAAACGGCGATTACTTGTCTGATGCGGCGGCGGCAATTGTTGGAGGACTGGGAATGGGACCAGGGGCAAATATTGGCGATGCTTGTGCCATTTTTGAAGCTACCCACGGTACAGCACCAAAACACGCGGGTTTAGATAGGATTAATCCTGGTTCAGTGATTTTGTCTGGGGTGATGATGCTGGAATATATGGGTTGGCAAGAAGCCGCAGATTTGATTAAGCAAGGTTTAGGGGAGGCGATCGCTAGTAGTCAAGTGACTTATGATTTAGCACGCTTACTCGAACCGCCTGTAGAGCCTTTAAAATGTTCTGAATTTGCTGAGGCAATTATTCAACATTTTGAGTAAATAAAAACTAGTAGCCATCAAGCTAGTTTTGAGTATTTTGAGTAAGGACTTTAGTGCTGAGAAAAAAAGGACTAAAGTCCTTACTACAAACTAAATGTTACTTGAGCAAATTACTCAGCGCTGTTACTAAGGTTTGATTTTGTGACTCAGTACCAACAGTGATGCGTAATTTATTATCCAATCCTGGCTGCCGAAAGTAGCGGACTAAAATTCCTTGTTCCTTTAGCTTTTGATAGAGATATTCTGCATTTTTTTGGGGAGGCTGTGCTAGTAAAAAGTTGGTTTGGGATGGCCAAACATGGAAACCTAATTGTTTTAAGTCGGTTGCTAACTGAGTTCGTGATGCTCTAATCTTGACTACACAAGCATTTTTATAAGTTTGGTCAAGAATAGCAGCTGCTCCAACTGCACAGGCGATCGCATCAATGTTATAACTATCTTTAACTTTAAATAATCCATGCAGCAGTTGCGGATTCGCCACCCCAAATCCCAGCCGCAATCCTGCCAAAGAGTAACCTTTAGAAAGTGTCCTAATCACAATCACATTTTCGCAATCTTTAACTAAAGCTAAGGCATTTTCTTCGGCAAAATCCACGTATGCTTCATCAATTACTAAAATTCCCGATAATTGAGTTGCTAGCTGCCGCAGATCATCTATAGGTACGATATGCCCTGATGGACTATTAGGTGACGCAATAAATGTTACAGAACCATTGGCAGCAATTAATTCTGCTAAAGGTAAGCTGTAATCTTGATTATAGGGAATCTCCACAATCTCTGCGGACTGCATCTGGGTTAATGTGCGATACAGCACGTAAGTTGGCATTGGGTAGACTACTTGTCGTCCCGGTTCTGCACAGGCTCGCATCACCAAGTTTAAAACTTCATCGCTACCATTGCCTACAATAATCCAATCACTAGGCACTCCTAAAACTTGACTGATAGCTTGGCGGAATTTTTCCCCAAACGGTTCTGGATAGCGCCGCAACCACTCCCCGTCAATATTCTGTAGCACAGCTAGTGCCGCTGGGGAGGGAGGATAGGCATTCTCGTTGCTGTTGAGTTTAATAATCGCTGTCCCGGCTGGAGGCTGTTCACCAGGGACATAGCCAGCCATTGCATCAACATGGGAACGAAAGTAGTTGCTCATAGCTCGGTTTTGGATCAAACTTGGGCTTGGTTGGTGGAATGCTGCATTTATGCAAAGTTCAACTACAATTTATGACGATATCAAAAATCAGGTGTGGAAATGCAAAATCAATGATAATACCATGCAGTTAAGGCAAAACGCCTTATGTAGCGATCAATCGCGTCTGTCTGATAAGACTTTTGACTATGAGTGCTAACGAAATATATCTCCGACCTGCCCAAGAAACAGATGCATGGGCGCTGAGTGCAATTCATATTACTGCCATCAAGGCTTTACCTGCAACTTTCTATACCGAAAAAGAACTATTAGCTTGGCGCAATTACCGCGAAAAGCCTGATGGTTCAAATATTTTAAAGAGTATGAAAGTAGAAAATTTCTGGGTAGCTGTTAAAGGCGATATTATTACAGGATTTGCTAGCTTTATTATTGATGAATTAATTGGGCTTTACGTTCATCCTCATTATCAAGGCCAGGGAATTGGACGCGCTTTAGTTCAACATTTTTGCAACGAGGCTGCTGCTCAAGATATAGATAAAGTAATTACTACTGCTAGCCTTTATGCTGAAGGATTTTATTTACGATTAGGATTTACTGCTATTAAAAAAGTGCCTCATCAATTGAGAAGACAAATATTTGTTCCAGTTACTAAGATGAGTAAGTTATTAAATCAGTGAATAGTCAACAGTTATCAATAAGTATAAAAAACTGACTTTATTCCCTATCTTTTTGTTGATGAATTTGCGGTGCAAGAATTACTTGCATTTGTTTTTCTTGGCACTTTTCAGAAAAACCATATATTTTTTCTGAATCCTCACCCTCAATTAATAAAGATTTCAAAAAACCATCAAATCCTAAAAACGCTAATTCATAAATAGCTTTTTGGCTGAAACTACCTTCAAAATAGCCAGTATGGGTATCAACTCCTTGAGGATCTCTATTATTAATAGACTTCCGAATAAATGCCCAATTTAGTAGAATATAATCTCCAAAATTCAGAGCTGGCTTTTTGATAGCACGACTGACAATTCCTATTTTTTTACTGCGCTCATCTTGATAATCTGTACAATCAAAATATGTAAATAAATCTGCGGGTTGTATCTCTTGTTCGGAAATTGGAGTTATTTCTTCAAGGCTTCTATGCTCCTTACTAGAAGAACGAATTTCTAAATATTTATAAGGATTATCAAGACTATAACCTTTATTAGAGTTTTGTCTGGATAAATTAATAACTCCATATCTTGGCAGATATCCTTCTGAATCATTTTTGTTGTTAAAATGTTTAGCTGTGATATTACCAAGCCTATAACCACTAATACGAGTTCTTGCTGGGAAACTAAAATAATTTGCCGCAGTAGAATTAAATCTTAATGCTAAATCTCCTTCATTACAAAATATATAAGCTTCTTCGCAGCGACGTAAGCAAGAACGAAGAAAGTTAGCACGTCCTGGTAAAATGGTTTCTACAGGAATATCAGGTGCAACTAGTATAAGTCTGCCTAAACGAAATATATTACCAATATCAGAATCTGGTTTTTTGTTCACAGATTTAACATCAAAAACATCAGAAAGAATCCGAATTACATTTGTAATTACAAAACTCCCCATACTATGGCTAATAAAAGATAATTTAATGCGTTTATTGGTAAATAACTTTACAGTAACATCAAGCTGTCTGAGAAATTCAACTAAATCTATCACTCCATAATTACTTGCTCTATAAACATCACGAAAATAAGCAGATAATCTCAAAACAATTAATGTAAAAATAATTGAAGATATCATGCCGAATAAAATTAACATCAATGTAAAAATCTCAACTGCTATCTGACCTACAAAGCTGAAAAATAGTAAAAATATTGTAGATGCTATACTAATTATTAATCCTAAACCCAAGTTGATAGCTAGTAAAGTTGGTAAAGAAGAAAATGCATTGAGTAATTTTTGTCCAAAAGACCCAGACTCATCTTTTTGTACGGGATTTTCCGATGGCCATCTATATCCTATAAAAATATACTTATTTGGCTGCCGAATATTTGTATTTACATAATCATAAATCTTTTTACAGCCTATTTCTGTATCTGATGGCGTAGAACTATACCCATGAATATTGATCACGATTTCTGGTTCGGCACTTGATTCTAACTCTTGAGAAATCTTCTCAATCATGGCTTTGGTTGAAAGTTCAGCCTCTCCATAATTAATATTAAAAAATTCTTGATGAGTAACTCTTGTCAAATTCCTATTATAATTATCTTCTTCTGACTCAACATTTAGTTGAGCAGTACTCACCACTAGATAACCGGAAATGTTTTCTCGATCCCTTTTTTGAAATTCATAAATTTTATACGATTGATTATCTATTAAATTCTTTTTGTCAGGAGAGTCCATCATGTCTGCTTCATTTTGGAACATTGACTATTTACCCCTTCTAAAGCTAAAGCTATAGATATTGATATAGCATTTTTAATAGAATATTCACCGTTTTTCACAAGAGTTTTAGATACTAGTAGTTCACCAACCCAATATTGCCGTGTAGACCTAGCTAGCAGGGGGCAGGGCGCAAGGGAGAGAATTTTTCCCTCTGCTCCCTGCTTTCCTGCCTACCCCAGCGACGGGATATTTTTTTAGTTGCAAGTCCCTAAGCTCATCCCACTCCTGGAAGGGACGGAATTTCGTGTCTGTGGTCAGTTGTTTTTGCTACTCACTACACTTCGGCTAACGGTAGTTGAGTTTCGACTTCGCGGCAGTTGAGCGAAGTCGAAACTTAATGCATCGCTGACTGCTGACACCTAACGGCGACGGGGCGATGGTTACTGAGCGTAGTTGAAGTAAGCCGAAGTGCTATTACGGACATTCCTTGTTCGCGTCAGCGTCTCTGAAACAGAAGAAGTGGGTAACGCGATCGCCTTTTGATGAATCAAGTTTTCCAAAGTTACTTCGTTAGAGAAATCCGTTACGTTGTATCTTCTTGTTTCTCTAACATTTCAGTTGATATGGATTCAGTAGAGTTTGGGTTTTCTAATTGACATTCACCTTCCCATGAATAATTGCATATTTTACTTTGAAGTACAGTACCTAGCGTTATATTAATTGCCACAGCAAAAGAATCTATAAAAATCAAGCTTACGACTCGACTAATCATTAGCCCCTCTTGATATCTTTTCATTTCAAGTGAGATCTAACATCTTCTACATCTGGTATATTGCCTATTCCTGAAATCTACTGTTTTTGGTTTAATTTAGTTCACAATTTTAAACAAATACCTCAATCCACATTGCTTTCCCGCACTCTGGGCATTTTTTTTGAACACAATCGAGTATTTCAAACGATGTTGCCTCGCAGACTCACGTTATTTTAATGCTTGGCGTTGCGTTGCTTTCATTGTGGGATGATTTAACTCACGCACAGACGCAGCGAAAAGTTGTTAGGAGGGTTTCCAACGCCAGTTGCTCATAGGGGAAACCACGCCACTTGCTCCACTTGGTGAGGCAGCCCGCAGAAAGTTGTCCCAACAAAGAGGAGATAAGGAGTTTAAAATTCTAATGAATTAAATTTCATCCCATGATTTAGCAATACTATTCTTTTGTGTTGCCTGCGATCACTGACTTGTGCTGAACACCGTCGAAATAGCGAAGTTGCAAAAAGTCAAAATAGCTTGCGTGGCCCTAAGCTTTGCCGAAGGGTCAAAGTGTTCTCTAACTCTATGAGTGATTCAGAAATCAAACCAAATTACTATATCTTACTCACAAAGATAAATCCCCGTGACTTACCTGAACTGGTATCAGTAGTAGCCATTGCCTTCCATAAATCTTTTGCCTTAACCCAAACAGGTGGATATTTATAACGAGAAACATCCATAATTAAAAATCTGTCTGTCTGCTGATTATAAGCGGCAAGGGGAGAGATATGCCCACCTTTTTCTTGACCAATTTCTTTGCGTAAATAGTTAACTACAACGTAGTTTCCTGGTTGTTTTAAGTTTTCGGCTGCGAGTTTGCGAAACTCTTCAAAGTTGGTATCAGCAGCATGATAAACCTTCACTTTGACATCATAACTGGCAATTAATTTTCCTAGTTCTTCTAAAGTCATACCTTGACGAGCAACAACATCAGCAGTTAGTACTTTTTTAGTTTGCTCATTGCTAAAAAAGTTGTCTTGGGTAAACACTCGATATGGCTTATATTGTGGTGCTTCTGGTGCTGGAATTTGCAAGCTATTGAGGATCATGACAATACTGGCAACTCCACAATAAGCCTGATTATTTTGTGTGATAAATTGCGTGCTGAGAGGAAAAAAATCTTCTCTCGAACGACTTTCAATCAATAACTTTTCACCTTCGTCTGAGTTGAAATTAATCAAGCTAGGAGTAAGGGGTAAAGTCTGAGCTAAGACGCTTCCAGTAGTCAAACTACTACCAAGGAGCAGAAATTTAATAAATGTTTGAATAGTCTTGATTTTGAGACTTTTCATGCTCACATCTCAAAGCTAAGTGATTTTACATAGTGTACCTCAATTAAAAGAATTATCTATTAAAAAAATGTTGCAACCTCTATTTCTGAGATTGTGTTTAGTTAGTAGTGCGATCGCCTTTATTTTGTCACCGTTCCAACCTCTTTTTGCTTTAACATTGCCAAAGCAAAATTCTCAACAACCTTCTAAACTCAAACCTCACAACACAAATTCAGCAAAGTTAAAACTTTACGGTGGACTAAAAACGCGCACTCCGCTAGTACAGTGGTACTTAGAAGAGTTAGGCGTTGACTATGACTATGTTTCTCTTGATATTAGTGCCAACGAACAGCGTCAGCCGGAATTTTTAGCTATTAATCCTATGGGTAAAGTTCCTGCAATTGTGGATGGCGACTTAAAACTGTGGGAATCTGGAGCTATTTTGCTTTATTTAGCGGAAAAATATCAACAAATGCCGCAATCGCTAGCAGAACGGGCAAAAACTACACAGTGGGTGATTTTTGCCAATGCGACTCTTGCTCCGGCTTTATTTTCACCAGATAAACGCCAGAAAGAAATGCCTCGCTTACTAACACCAATTAATCAAATTTTGCAAAAACAATCTTTTATTTTAGGTGAAAAATTGAGTGCGGCAGATATTGCGATCGCTTCGTATTTGTATTATGCAAAATTACTTGTACCGCTTGACTTGAAAGAATATCCAGAAGTTGTAAAATATCTGGATAGAATGGCTGCCAGACTGACTTTTAAAAAAACAATGGGCAAGCGTTAATTTTTGATTTGTTAGAGATTTTTTATTTTGCGAAACTCCCTCACAACATCTTCGATTTTACGAAATTCGCCCTCAACTAAATAATTTAAATGCTGCATTTCATCTGCGGAAATTTTACCAGCAATTTGAGCGATCGCTGTTTTTAATTGGGGATATTTTTTTAAAGTTGCTTGTCGCACAAGGGGTACTGCTTCATAAGGAGGAAAATACTGTTTATCATCCTTTAGCACTACCAAGTCTAAACGAGAAATTTGCCCATCAGTGGAACTGCCAGCGATCATATCTACTTGTTTTTGAATTAAAGCCCGATAAATTAAACCTAAATCCATAATTTGGGGTGATTGAGCAAAATCTAAATTATAGGTTTTAGCCAATCCTGGAAAACCATCTTTGCGTTCTATAAACTCATAACTGAAACCACCACGCCATTGAGGTGTGTATTTAGCAACTTCTGAAAGAGTTTGAATATTATACTTTTTAGCATCTTCACCTCGAATAATCATTGCAAATGTATTTTCAAAACCCAAGCTGGGCATGACTTCTATATTGAATTTTTGAGCGTATATTTGCTTCAATTTTTGATAAAGTAGATTTGGGTCATTGATGACTTTTTGTTTTAAAATCCCAGTAAATGATGTGCCTGTATATTCAATATAAGCGTCAATTTTGCCAGCAATGATGGCGTTGTGACAAATAAAAGAGCCACCCAAGCGAGGACGACGAGTTACTTTTAAATTAGTGGTAGCTTCAATTTGCTGGGCTAAAAATTCGCCTAAAATATCTTGTTCGGTAAAATCTTTAGAAGCAACAACAATATCACCTTTGCTACTATTTGAATTGAAATTACAACTAGCGATCGCTACTATCAAGGTAAAAGCTAACAAACAAAGTACCAAAAATCTTTTCATGATTTCCTATTAATTAAAATTCTCTATGTACCGTCAGCAATTAGCTTGAGTACAAGACTTTTAATTTTTAACTTTTAATTTTTTCTCCAGCCAACCAATTCCTAAATCAGCAGTTAATGCAATTACCGCTGCCGGCACAGCCCCAGCTAAAATTAATTGATTATTGACTACGGCAATACCACGAAAAATAAATATTCCTAAACCACCAGCACCAATCGCCGCTGCAATAGTTGCAATTCCAATAGCAATCACTGTAGCTACCCGCACCCCTGCCAAAATTACACCCATTGCCAAGGGAATCTCTACTTGTAACAATAACTGTCTATCTGTCATTCCCATCCCCTTGCCAGCTTCCCGAATCGCTGGATCTACACCAGTAATTCCGGTATAAGTGTTACGGATAATCGGCAAAAAAGAGTATAAAGTCAGGGTTACAATTGCTGGGACTACGCCAATACCGCCAATGATCGGTACTGGTATTAGTAAACCAAACAGTGCCAAACTAGGAATTGTTTGCAGGACATTGGCAATACCTAAAATAGGTTGGCGAAGATTAGTTTTGCGTGTAATCAAAATACCCAGTGGAATCCCTACAATTACAGCGATTCCAATGGCGATGCCTACCAAAAATAAGTGTTCCAGCGTATGCTGAAAAATTTCTGGGCCGTACTTAACTAAGAAGAAGTCTTTCATAAGTTGTCTTGCAGAGAACGCAGACATGCAAGAAAAGCAACGCTTTCTGGATGTTGCGATCGCATAAATTCATCTTTTGTAGCTAATACAATCAACTCTCCCCCATACATTAAACCAATTCTTGACGCTAAAACAAAAGCTTCTTGGATATCATGGGTGACAAATACCACCGTCTTACCTAATTCTTTTTGTAACCGCCGAAACTCTTGTTGCAATTCTAGCCGCGTAATCGGATCAAGTGCGCCAAAAGGTTCATCCATCAATAACACTGGCGGATCTGCTGCTAATGCCCTAGCTACTCCTACCCGTTGTCTTTGTCCTCCCGACAGTTCATGGGGATAACGCCCAGCAAATTGTGTCGGTTCTAAGCCTACCAAATGTAATAATTCATAAACCCGTGTTTTAATTTGTTTCGGTTGCCAAGCTTCTAAAGTCGGAACTAAACCTACATTACGTTCCACAGTAAAATGGGGAAATAAACCAGTTTCTTGAATTACATAACCAATCTTGCGCCGCAGTTTAATTTCATCCCACCCAGTTGTGGGAATGCCATTAAATAATACTTCACCTTGGGTAGGTGTCAAGAGACGATTGATTAATTTCATTGTCGTAGTTTTGCCGCTACCACTGCGTCCGAGTAATACCAGTGCTTCTCCTTGGCAGATGGAAAAGTTGAGATTTGATACTAAAGGGCGGCGATCGCGGCTAAAGGTGACATCATGAAATTCTATAGTGATTTGCTGATCTTGTTGCATAATTTACTGGCTATAGGTGCTAGCTATATATAATTATCTGCTGATTTGCTACAAAGTAGTAGGTTAGGTAGAGCGCAAGCAAAACCCAACAAAACCTCAGAAATACATAGGTTTCGTTCCTCAGAAAGAGGTCGTAATTTACTATATTGTTTAATCTGCAATAGTATAGTTGAGGTTTTTGATGAATTATTTAATTGCAGTTTTACCAGACCGAATGCAAGCCGAAGCAGCTTACTCGGCGTTGGCACAAGAAGGCTTACCCAGTCAACAAATTGACATTTTGGGAAGTGGCTATAAAAGCGCTGATGAGTTTGGATTAATTGACCCTAATATACAGGCCAAAAAAGGAGCAAAACGTTTAATTTACTGGCTAGTACCCTTTGGATTTGTTGCAGGTTATGCTTTCAATTTTTTAACTGGTATTGAAATATTTCCTGTGATTGGTAACGTTGGTAATCATCTGATTGGCGGACTTTTAGGAGCTATTTCTGGTGCATTAGGTGCTTACTTGGTTGGTGGTGGTGTAGGTTTAACTGTAGGTAGTGGAGATGCTCTGCCTTATCGTAATCGCCTGAATCAAGGTAAATATTTGATCGTAGTTAAGGGTACTGAAGAATTAACTCGTCAGGCAACTCGCGTGTTGCGCCAGTTTGAACCTGAAAACATTCAAGGTTACACAGAACCAACAGGTGCTTAAAATAGAATAAGGGATGTGCAGAGAAATAAAGTACTTGGTATCTAGAATTGTGGATTTCATAATAATTTGAGTTCTTTTGTAGTAAGTAGTTCAGGGCTTATGAGATTGCTTCCTTCCACTTTGTTCCAGTCGCAATGACGGAATATCATATTTGACTGCAACTTGGGATCAATACTTCGACAAGCTCAGTGCGACGCTGCGCTCAACCCACTGGCTGAGCGTCGAGGGCTGAGAGTTAAGGGCTGAGCGTCGAGGGCTGAGCGTAGTCGAAGCCCGATCTTTTGGTACACTATTTAACCGCAAGTCCCTAAACGTATTTTTTTAAGTTGTGCCTTTGTATTAATTTCTCCTTATTGCTTTGACTAGGAAAAACAAAATACATATACCAAGAATCATTGCCAGCGCTGTCACAATCATTCCTAAACTACCAGTGTTTATACTCTGTGTTGGTGCATTGTTGACATTTTGTACAAGTTGTGAGTTTTCTGTTGCTCCCGATGCTACGGTGACTTCAAACTTGAATTTAAACGGTTTGAAACTAGCAGTATTTGCTGGGCTACCGCTCAGTTGTAGTTGATAAGCCCCCGGTTTGGGGAAGATAATATTTGCACCAGGAATACCTTGATAACGTTCAGCTGTCACAGGTTTTAAAGATGGCTCTAGCAGTGCTGGCTCTTGAGGGCTATGAGGTTCGGCATAAACAGCCAACCGACACTTGCATTGGGTGAGAGGAATTGTCTTTCCACCTTTGCGAGTCAGTGCGAACCAAGCTTGTGTGGGTTCTCCAGCACGGGGATTATCATTTGGTTCAATGTGGAGAGTCGCACCGACATCCGCCGCTATTTCTACTTTATGGGCAGAAGCGGGGTGAACATTTATTATGCTTATGACTAAGCAACTCAAAAATAATAAGTACTTGATGTTGGTTCGGTAATACCTTTGTTTTAAAATCCTTGGATGTTCACTAACAGAACTAGAGAATAAGCATAATTTACCGCGATTTAGTTGGGGGAACATAAAACTTTTCTACGCTTAACTTTGACCAAAAAAAACGCGAACGTACCAGCAATACACTAAAAGTGGCAATTCCCAGCAGTACAACTGCTAATTTATTCCCCCAAGTTGATTGTCCAGAACCCAGATAATGGGAACCAATCAACACAGCATGAATGACACTCAAAAGCAAAGCTGGCACGCTCAATAAATGAATTTGTCGCCAACGCTTGCCTAAGGATTTTTGCAATGATTCCCAACTTGTAAAAGCCGCGGGGGTCATTAATATTAATGCTACAGCACCCGCAGCCATACTCCACTGAAAGTCTATTGGCAAGAAAAACAAAGCGGCAAAATTCCATTGCAGGGAATGTTCAATCATGTGGGTGGTATGAACCACAGAAAGTACAAAGGCTCCCACTCCCAAAGCGCGGCGGTAACGTAGAGGCGAAGCCCATAAGCTGCTGATAGGACGAGCAATTAGCGCTAATATCAAACAAATCAATGCAGCATGTCCGGTGTAATCTACCATTGTGTCACCAGTCCGCAGCAAGGTAATCGTGCCGATGGTGAGTGTAACCCAACCACCTAAGCGAAATAATTGACTACGCCTATCTTTACTTACTAACGAAGTCGAGACACCTACACCCAGCATAGTAGGTAAAGTTCCCAAACCAAAAGCCAGCATGGTTGCTGTACTCATCCACAAGTTACCAGTTTCGGCGGCTTTGATTTGAGCAATATACAAAAAACCACAAGGCATCAAACCCCAAGTCATCCCCAAAAGTATTGGTGTCCACCATTTGGTTTTGAAAGAAAGTTTAATCATGCCTGTACTCAGGCGATCGTGTAAACTTTTTTGTAATAAAGGATGTAATAGAGGAATCCGAGGCAACCAATTGGGTTTTACTTGTCCCAACCCAAACCAAATCAGCATTACACCAGTAACAACAGCGATGACGCGGCGAAAGTCACTGCCAACACCCGCTAGTTGTCCACTTTTTATGAAAGCTGAACCTAATGCCCCGATACCAGCGCCAACTAGAGCATAACTCAACATCCGCCCCAGGTTGAGCAGGATATGAAATTTTAATTGCTGTTGCCAAGATACAGAATTGTCTAAGGAAGATTGTTGTGGAGTCTTTTGCTGATGAGACAAAGAAAACGCCACTGTTAGAGGACCACACATCCCAAAGCAATGCCCAAAACTGCCTAAGAACCCTAGGATTGTGATCAGCAACAAATCTAACATAAATAACTTAGCGCTCTTTGTAGTCGGAACTTTAAGTGAAATTGCGATCGCTGTCAAAAGACACATCGTCAAACTTGATGTTTACGTTACCCTAAGTCTGGAAGCCAAGGATAAATTTGCATGAAAAAATGGATTTGGCTAGTGCTGTTTGTACTAGTGGCAATTGCCGTGGTAAATAGTAGGGGTACTGTCAAAAGTGCGTTTTTTGAGCAGCGTCCTTCGCCAGAAATTGTAGAGAGTATTCCAGCGGCTAAGCCTCAACCACAGATACAAGAAATAAACAATACACCACAAGTGTCTACTGACCAGCTATTAGCTCACATCCAAAAATTGAATTTTCAACGCTACACAACAACCGAGCGATCGCTTACTCGCACTTATATCACAACTGAACTGCAAAAATTCGGTTGGAAACCTCAATTAGAAAAGTTTACTGGTGGCGTTAATATTTTTGCCGAACGACAGGGAACCGACAAAGCAGCAGGAGCAATTCTCGTTGCTGCACATTACGATACTGTGGCTTTTTCTCCCGGTGCAGATGACAATGCCAGTGGTGTAGCTGTAGTGCTAGAAGTTGCCCGACTTTTTGGTTCTCTATCCACTCCAAGGACTTTGCAGTTAACTTTTTTTGATCAAGAAGAAACAGGACTTTTAGGTAGTAAAGCTTTTGTTACCAAGACAGCACGGCTGCAAAAATTACGCGGAGTCATAGTTATGGATATGGTGGGTTACGCTTGCTACACTGTTGGATGTCAGCAGTATCCCCCAGGACTACCTATTACTCCACCCAGTGACAAGGGCGACTTTTTAGCAGTAGTTGGAGATATAGAACATTTACCTTTACTGAATACTTTTCAAAACTCACAGACTCTACCACAAGTCTTAAGAGTGCCTATTCCTCTCAAAGGTTTACTGACACCCGACACCCTACGTAGTGACCATGCCCCATTTTGGTATCAAGGGGTGGGTGCAGTGCTAGTAACAGATACAGCGAATCTGCGTACTCCCCATTATCATCAACCTAGTGATGTTCCTGCAACCATTGAGCGATCGTTTTTTACCGGGTCAGCGCAGATTGTAGTTAATGCTACCACTAAGTTGTTAAAAGAAAACGTGATCTTGAAAACTCAACCACCAAATTGACTTTTTTTGAATTGAAAATTGCAATGAGTTAAGTAAGTCGGAGAAATAAAATCAAACTATGTGAATAAAAGTAAATAAGGCTCAAACTCTTTCTCCCCCTGCCTCCTCTGCCTCCCCTGCTTGCCCAAATGTATCAACTTTAAAGTAAAACGGTATCAGAGGTCTACTGGAGTAGCAATACCGCATTTAACTAGTCCTGCTTCCAATTCTTTAATGAATCTCATATCTTGCTCTAACAAAGGTTGAGTTTCATTAACAACAGAGTCACCACTTATAGAAAATTGTCGCTTGAGAAAATTGAATGCTTGCTGGAATTGATGAGGATTTGCCTTTATTGGCGAGTCAAAGTGACAGGGAATAATCTGCTGGAAATTCCAAGTAGCGACCTTGTCTACCCAGTTAAGTACTTGCTGTGGCGCTTGGGGAAGAATTAAAACTTGTAGAATCGGTGCTACAAATGGACGACCTCCACCTCGTAAGGCATCAAAAGACTGTTTCCAGTTATCTTGCCATCGAAATGGAAATAAACCGCAGTAAGCCTTGAGTGACTTTTGTGGCGCTTTGAGAGCATCACAAAACATTTGCCCCAAACCTGTAATTTTTAGTACGCTGGGACGAAAGAAAACTGCAAATAAGGAAATGCGTTGCCATCCCTGGCGACGGTTAAGTTGATTATCCTCAATCGCTTCAGAAGCATTGTTTCTGGCATGAAACAATAAAGGATAGGGATCTAGTTGGTTAATTGCGGGTGGATCTTCTGGTACAGATAATATACTATCCGTTAAGAGTAGAGTGTGCGATCGCTTGTGAAAAACTGCAACTTCTGCAAAAGATCCTCGCCCCAAATCAATGTCTAATACAGCATATTCAAACTCATCAGCAAAAGGTGCTTGACTACTATCTTCTGGAAGTACTTGGGTGCGTTTTTGAGGAAAACCTAGCCAACTCAGGGGCAAAGTTAGTGGAAAACTCCATTGATGCGGTGCAATGAATACTTGTGCTTGAGAAAAGCATCTAGCGAAAGGACCGACAAATATTTTGTGTTCTAAACCAGAACTTGTCGGCAAAATGATGTACTTAACATCTCCGTGCTTGGCAACCAACTCCTTAACTAAACGAATACATTCAATGGTTGGTGCTACAGGTGCATAAACAAAAAGCCCGCCTGCTTCTAGCTTAATTACAGTCATCCGAATTGGCACGATGGTATAGAGAATGCCGTGCAACTGCTCAAATGTCCAAATAGTATCCTTAACAATTTCTAAGCAAAGTGTACGACGTTGACTGTAGGGATAAAGTGGTAAAGCAGGCCAAAACGGCCATAACCAATCTTGAGAATTAGTACTAGATTGCATCGATTCTGGTTGTCGTTTTTCTTTTGGTTTATGCCCCATGCCCGATTTCCTATACCCGAAAACTCCATCTTCTTAAGGGTAGAGTTTTTCATTCATCCATTTCTTTTAATGTAGCTAATGCTGAAGGAGATAACCGACTGAGATAACGGAATATCCAATATTTGAATATAGTATCTAAAATTACTGGAAAGGTAGCAATAAACATAAAGATGATGCTTCTATTGGCTTCAAGACCTAAATGTTGTGCCAACCCGTCTAAAATTACTTCCCATCCATGTGGTGAGTGAAATCCTACAAATATATCTGTGAATAAAATAATTAAAAAAGCTTTGGCGCTGTCGCTTAAACCATAGACAAGAGTATCAATAAAGGATTTGACAACCACAATTTCTCTTTTACTCTTAGCAATTACTATAGCAAAAGCAATTAATGAGAGCAAATCAGCAAAAATATTGCTAACAGCATTACTACTTTTATGACGAAATACTTCGGCTATTTCAATTGCTTTTTCTTTGATGCTTTCTTTTATAGCCTCTGACGAAATTGTTGGAGACTTATAAAGTAAACTTTCTAGTCTCAGCTTTTCTTGAAAGATATTTAATTCATCTAGAGCCTGATCTTCCATTTCAGAGTTGAGGAAAATTTGACTGATATTATCACCTCTAATGTTTTCTACTATAGGATTAATTAAAATTCTTTTAGATAGTTGATGTGTTAAGAGTGGTACAATAATTAAAGTTATCAAAAATTTTAAAGCCGTCCTAGTACGATTTCTAGAAATTCGATAATTCTTGATAAATTCTTCTTCTGCTTCGGGCGTGAAATCTGTTTTAATTTTATTAATTGTTCTGCCAATAGATCTAGGTAAGACTCCGGTTTTTTGAGAAGGAGGTTCAATCTTATCATTTAGATTAGAAGAATCAAACTGTTGCTCAGCTTCACTAGTATTATTTTTTATAGTTTTCGGAAAAGACACTAATGTACTGTTTTTAATTAAATTATATTTCCAGGTATACTTTTCTATTACTTCATCAATAAATTTCAACTTTTCTAATACAAATGACTCAGAAAGATTGAGAATTGAACGGCTCAATTGAAATTCTGTTAGTCTGATTTGAATAATAGTTAAATTTTGGTCAAGATATCCCTGCCAATAAGACATAACATTTTCAGTATAATTTGCTGATTTAGCAGATATTTTTTGATTACCAAAATGTTCTCTTTCGATATTTCTAATGACTTGAGCAGCATTGTATGCTTCTAGAAGCGCTCTTTCTGGTGTCTTCAAAAACCATTGATTCATTGTTACTTGTTTCCTTTTCATTTGTTTTTGATCTGGTTTAATACCACTCCAGATACTAAGTAATGAAGAACCTAAATTTTTATACTTTACTAGTTTTTTCTATTCCCTGTTCCTTATCATTTGCATACATGTCTGATAAACCTTGACAGCACGATCGATGCCCTTGAAACGATGATCTCCCATTTCCTGGAAATCCGATGACTTTGAAAGCATTATATAAGTAGCTTCACTGATCACGCATTCGCTAGGAGGACAAACAGCTTCCATACGAGCAGCAAGATTAATCGTAGCTCCTAATGCTGTGTAGTCAACCCTCTGAGAACTACCAACATCGCCGACAACAGCTTTACCACTATTAATTGCAATGCGTAATTGTAAGGGTTCGTGCCAAAAACTGTTAGCATTGAGACGTTCAAGACGAGTGAGCATTCCTTTAGCAGCTGCGGTTGCGCGATCGGCGTGATCTAATTGTGGTTCTGGAGCGCCAAAAAATGCCATAATACAATCGCCAATATACTTATCTAAAGTGCCACCGTAGGCAAACACTTCTTGCAACATCTCTTCAAATAAATTATTTAACAATTGAGCGATCGCAGTTGGTGTTAATCTTTCAGAAATCGCCGTAAAGCCAACCAAATCCGCGAACAAAATACTGATTTCGCTTTCTGCGGGAGCTAAACGACCATCTGGTAATCCCCCTACAGATATTAACTGCTGTACAACAGATGGCGAATGATAGCGTTCTAGTCGGTGACGAATCACCTCTTCAGTTTTGAGTTTTTCTGCCAGCAGCCAACGTTGGACACTAGAAGCTACAAGATTTGCTAAAGCCGAAAAAAAGCTGAGTTCTTCCTCTCCTTCATTTGCCCAATGGTAAGAAGAAAGATGAGCATCGGCGTAGAGAACACCAACAACTTTATTTTCATCCCATAAAGGCACAGCCATAGCACTGCGAATACCTTTAATCAAAATACTATGTTCCCCAGAAAACCGTTCATCTTTATGGGTGTCAGCGGTTTGCAGGGCTATTTTTTCTTCAAATACTTTTTGACAGATACTCCGACTAATCCAATCACCATCAGCAGCCAAAGATTCCTGCTCAGAAACATCTCTAGTACCAGCATTCACCAACTCTAACTGACCACACCCACCAACATCAATTAATAATGCCAGGCGGTCAATACTATCGAGATAACGAAAAACGACTTGTTGCACCTGGGAAAAAATCTCTTCTATAGATGCTGCTGCACAGAGGTTTTTGGCTATATCTACTAGGTCTTTAAGACGGGCAATAGTTTTGTCTTTGTTGCTGGTTTCGCCATCTTTGCCATCGGCTTCTATCCATTGCTGTTGCAGTTGTTTGACATTACGAAAAATTGTTTTTGGCTCAGAAGCTTCTGATAATACAAAATCCTTAGTCATAAACTGTGTAGCAGGATTGGCAAATAACACTACCAAATTCACATTTCCCAGCCAAACAATATCACCATGATGTAACTCTTGGGCATGACTAACAAGACATTGATTCACTTGTGTCCCGTTTTTGCTCCCCAAATCCTCAATATTCCAAACTCCATCAGCCGTTTTGACTAGCCTAGCGTGCTTACGAGAAACTCCTCCAAAAGGTAAGTACAAGTCACATTCCGGTAAACGGCCAATTGTGAACTCATTTTGATTCACTGTCACCGTTGTTTCCGTATCTCCCTGTTTTAGCCGCAATGTGAGTTCAGTCATGAGTGTGGTATGTCTATTCTGAAAATTGGGGGCGCAAGCATCTCTATAAGTAAGGGATACGCAGGGTGAATCCTTTACCTCTTCTTTATGACACTGTTAATGGCATTACGACAACTGCCCGTAGTAAATATTACATTTTCAAATATGAGTTACTCGATATTTTGAGTTTGCTGTGCCAGTAGTGTAGTCTGCTTCCGGTTGAGTAAGACTATGAATATAAGCTGCCGTGCTGATAAATTGCACTTTTTATGGTCTGGAACCCTTATTGCAACGAGAATACTATGGAAAATTAAAGATGCAACAGCTTAGTATTCTCAATAGGACTTACGCAAAACTATTTGCGTAAGTCCTGCTCAAAAAAAGAGTTTGGGTTCTAGAATAACACTAAGTTACTCAAGCTTATAGCAATTTTAAATACTCATTTGCTCAAAACCTAATCTAACAAAAATAACGTGTATGGAACGGAGAAAAATCTTAATAGCGACAAAAACTTATCCTTCAATAAGCATTAAATATAAAGAGACTGTATGTACAGCAGGAATTTTATTAGACAATGATGAAAATCCCTTGCAATGGGTTCGTATTTATCCAATTAGATTTCGAGAATTAGAAATTGATAAACGCTACCCCAGATGGAGTATTATTAGTGCTGAAATTGAAAAAAATGATAAAGATTATAGGACAGAAAGCTTTCGGCTAATAGATACTTCAATTGAAGTTATTAGAAAAGTTAGTACTGAAAATAACTGGGCAGAAATAAAAAAAATTATCTTGCCTTTTAAATTTAGATCTCCTAAAGAAATCCAAGAGCAAAAAAAATCTTTAGGTCTTATAAAACCTTTGAGTATAGAGAAATATTTCTGTAAACCTACAGAAAGAGAATGGAGTCCTAAACAGCAAGCAATACAAGATCAACTGGAGTTGCTTGATTTACTAGAACCATCTAATCCTATGTCAAATCTTGAAAAAATTCCTTACAAATTTGGTTATAAATTCACCGATGATGATGGAATTAAACATGAATATAGTATAAGCGATTGGGAAATTATGCAATTGTATAGAAACTGTAGAAATAAATCAAATTTTACTGATTTAGAATCACGAGAAAAAGATGCTTTGGAAAAAGTCAGGCAGAAATTAGAAGACAGCTTCATGTACGAGAAAGATTTACATTTTATTATTGGTAATTTAAAAAATCATGCAAATAGCTTCATGATTATTGGTCTTGTATATCCACCTATAGTAAAATATGAACAGATAAGTCTTTTTCAAATATAAAAAATGGTCAATACAGAATACAGCAATAAACATGATGATTCAGATAAATTCATCTTAACCTTTGGTTATGGTAATAGAAATACTTATGATGAATTTTTTGCTTATTTAAAAGATTTTCATGTCATTTGCGTTGTTGACGTTAGATTAAATCCTCGTGCTTGGAGCCGTAAATGGTACGGAGAGATAATAGAGACAGTTTGTTGTAAACAAAATATCAACTACATTTCTAAAGTTTCTCTAGGTAATACATCAGGTAATAATAATTGGGCTCCTCCTGATTATCAAGAAGCGGCTATTGCACTACAAGAGATTTCAGAAATAGCCCAAGTCGGAACTATTTTGCTCTTATGCGCTGAAAAGAACTCATGTCGTTGTCATAGGGTAGATATTGCACAACAACTACAAAAGCTAGTAGATAGGAAGATCAAACATTTAGAATAAAATGTTACTTTGATATTGAATTAAGTTATTAGCACAAATTTATGAAAAACGAGTTATTTAAAGATGACTCGTTTTTTTTTATAAACTAAACAGAGTTTATACTTTCTACCTACTGCCTCAAAACCTGTAACTTTATACTTCATACAAATAAAAACTAAACTGCTACAAGTAGTTACCGTATCAATGGATTTTTTTTCTGTGCTGCTGAAATGATAGTTTGTTCAATTCTCTTTAACCTAGTCTCTGGACGTTTTGCACTGTCAATCCAAAATAAAATATTCTTCTTTAATGAATTACTAAATGCGTCGAAATTATGGTTGGCTGTTGCGTTTGCTTCTAAGGCTTGCTGCAAATCTATGGGAATTGTTAATGCTTCAATTGCATCCAAAGACTTCCATGAACCATTTTCTTTGGCTACTGTAATTTTTTCCAAACCTATTTCAGTCATCAAGCCTTGTGCAATTAACTCTTCAATATATTGTTTGTTTAATTTTGACCATACACTTTTCGGTTTACGAGGTGTGAAAATTTGCTGATAACGGTCTTTATCTAATGATTTGATTTTACTATCAATCCAACCAAAGCATAGAGCTTCTTTGACTGCTTCGCTGTATTTAACGCTTGGTTTACCGCTTTTGACTTTGTAGTAAATCAACCATATACCAATAGAGGTGAGATGATTCTTTTTTAACCATTCTCGCCATTCTTGGCGATCGCTAGCATAAATAGTTTCCAGTTGGTCGTCAAATTTTGGCATTACCTGTTTCCTTAAAGTCGAGATTAGCAAAGATTCAGACGATAAATAAGTTCATCCGAAAGTTTTCCTTTGACAAATTCTGCATCTTTATTGGCTTTATGCAGCTC
This sequence comes from Halotia branconii CENA392, assembly GCF_029953635.1. NCBI lineage: Bacteria > Bacillati > Cyanobacteriota > Cyanophyceae > Nostocales > Nodulariaceae > Halotia > Halotia branconii. The sequence goes on from NZ_CP124543.1 coordinate 6,217,094, forward strand.
AAAACCTAGCTTCTCCAGCACCTTACGAGAAGCTAGGTTTTGCTCGTTCACAGAAGCGTGTAATATGGGAAAATTAAAACGCTCTTTGGCTAAGGCGATCGCTCTTGAACAATAACCAAAAGCATACCCTTGTTTTTGGAAGTCGGCAAAAGTCATAAAGCCGATTTCTGCATATCCATCATCGAAAATACCGATTTCAACAACTCCAACAAACTGGTGTTGTGGGAGTATTGCAACCCACTTTAACCAGGTCATTGTGTTATTGTCGGGCGATTTTTCTAGGGCGGCGAACTGATACTTTTGCTTTAGTTGCGAGAACGTCGGTATCTCTTCTTCTAGGTACTCGTATAATATCGGATTGCTCAGATGAAAGTACAGCAAATCGGCGTGATATTCCGTCACCTTTTCTAAGTGCAAGTTTACCCCAGCTTTCTCCATGTCAAGACGACTATTTTGGAAATATTATCACAGTAAATTTTCACCACGTCGATAAATTTCACGGGCGTAATCAGTCCAAGCGCCTTGTCCCCAATACCGGAAACAGCTAGTTTGCAGCAAAAGATTATACAGCAGAGCATGACGATATTTAGATGAATCCGTTGGCAGCAATTGATCGAGTTTTTGATGAAATAAACTGCTGAATTGATTCATTGGAGACAAAACATTTTCATATCCTTGTACCCAACTGATATGATTCGTCCACGAAGCACCATCAACATGGAAATTAGAATTGCTTTGTTTTAATTCTGCAATGGCATTTTCTACTGCTTCAGGTTGCAAATTTTCTAATGAAACTTGCTGCCAAATTTGGTGTTGTCCTGCTGGCTGACAAGTTGGGTAATCTTCTGGTTTACAACCAGCTGCTTCAATCAATTCTAAATATTCTGTACCACATACCCCAACAACACCGGATTTTCCTCCGCCTTGATTAGCCATCTCATGCCAAGCTTGTTTGAAAGCACCGGGAAATTCATTCATCATCACCCCACCATTTTCGCCATCACCAATTTGACTGACGATTGGTGGGATCAATACATTACCTACTTGTTGTGGAGATAAAGTTTTGGCTTCATAGTATGGTTGCATCTGAGCAACTAATTTAGTATCTGAACCTTGGGTTTTAATCAAAGCTGTGATGCTAATTGTTTCACCTTGGGAATTACGGGCAATTAAACGGTGTGGTAAATGTTTGTGACTAATTGGTTGACCTGTAAGAGTTTCTATAGAATGTTCTTGTACAAGTAGCCAACGATATCCACATTCTTTTAAGGCTTTGACAAATTCAAATAAAGTATCAGGGTGATTTGGCAGGTGCATTTCTGGAGGAGAAAAACCTTTAACTCGTGCCAGTGCAGACCAACCAAAAATTGCTGCAAAATATTGTTGCCATGCTAAGATGTGCAATTTAATATCTGGTATAGGCGTGGAAGGAATCACGGCATGACTCCACATTGTACCCAACCACTCTACATAAGGTTGATAGGTGGGATCGCAAGTGATGCGCTTGAGGTTGTCTAAAATATCAACCCGTCCCATTTGTCTGAGTCCCCATAAAAGATTGCCAGAGTAATCCAACATCACACGGGGATTGCAACCTTGACTGACGAGTTCGGGAATAAAGTCTCCCATGCGACTATAACAATAGGCAAAAGGCCCGGCGTTGTGGTTATCTCCTTCGTTGGGATGTTCAAACATGTATTGCAGATTGCTAATCAATCCACCGTCACCTCCCGCAGGGATAGTTGGTTGATGCATGTGCAAAGCGATCGCAAATACTGCTTTAATATCTTCTAAGCGGATATTCGTTGAGGGTAAGAATACGGGCGCATCCTGGTTAACAACGGCGAGTACTTCTGTTTCTTGACCAGAAATATTTGGCAAGCCATCAATGATTTCGGGCAAAGAAGAAAGAGTAGCAGGTGATGAAAGCATTTCTGATTGCTCCGAAACAAGGTATATCTAATTATGCGATCGCAGTAGCAATCTTGATTTTTAATATGCATTACTCAACAATCCCACGACTTTTAACCGTAGGATTGCCAGTTTTAACACTCCTCATCTATGAATTTCACGCTTAGAACTTCCGTGCAGAGACAAAATGAGCCATGTTTCTAGAAAAACCAAAATCGCTAAAACGTTGGATTTTACTCCAGAAACTCAGTTTTTGCTGAGGTTGTGGTCGTCTTGGCGCTGGCGGAGTTGCTATATGTAAAATCAACTCTAGCAACCAAGGAGCTAAACGTTGACACCACACAGCTAAATGACTTTGCCATCCTACTAAAATTTCTGGTGCATCATTTTGTAATCCAATGATCAATGCTTGCGCTACTTTTTGGGGAGTCATGGGGATCACCCAGCGAAATAATTTCAAGTCGCGCACCATGTCTGTATCTGTCAAAGAAGGCAGTAATGCTTTGACCTCAATGTTGTGTTCTGCTAATTCGCGCCGCAAGGCTTGGGTAAATCCTAAAATGGCAAACTTCGTAGCAGAATAAGTCGCCATTGTCGGTGCGGCTACTTTCCCCATCAAGCTTGATACGTTCACAATTGTCCCTTGTTTTTGACTAGCCATGCGTCGAGCGATCAGACTAGTGAGGGTGTACATTCCCAATAAATTCACAGAGAGTTCTTCTTGAACTTGGGGGAGTTTTGAACGCAAAAATGAAGTTTGATATGCGACTCCTGCACAATTCACCAAAAGATGAATCGGCCCATAATTGCGCCATAGTTGGGCAATGGCTATATTGACTTCAGCTGTACGAGTCAAATCGATTGCTAATATCGTCGCTTGGACACCCATCGCTTCGATTTCATTGGCTACTTCAACCAACTTTTGGCGATCGCGTGCTACTAATATCAACCGCTGCATTCTTTGTTGCGCCAATTCCAGCGCGATCGCTCTGCCAATTCCACGAGAAGCCCCAGTAATTAGGGCAACTTTACCTTGAATATTCATCGGTTTTCACCTCCATAATCTCAGCCTTACCGCATTTTTCGTCTTGCATCCTGGGTCAGGTAAGACAAATCAATCAACATGAAAATAAGCCTTTGGCAACAAAATACTCTTGGGCTAATCTGCATTGCTCATCCAAATCAAATTAGCCGCATTTCCCAGATTGAAAATTAACACTTCACGCCGTTAGTTTGGATGGATATAGCTCATAGGTTTTACCTCTCTTTAGATTTAGAGCGCTCACCAGTATCGCTGCCAAACACACGCTAACAATTAAATCAAGAGATTGCAATATTTTTTAATAAGTATTTCTTAATACTTGTTAACAAACAGTATATATATAAGCAACGGTTTGAGAAATAAGTTTTTATAAATAGCGGCTGGATAAATTTAGAAGTTTCCTGACAATCAGCCTAAAGGTATGCAAAAACCTGAAAAATTGTCATCCCTAAGTCATAGTTGAGACGCAAAAAAGTTATATAGTTTTGGAAACTTTATAGAGCAAATTGTCGTCAGCAGATTTACTGAATTTATATAATTAACATTTCCAGTCATCCCATGAGGAATTTGTTGATTTTGAAACAACAGATACAAAATTAGGCAAGCTATGCAATTTTTATCGGTGCAATCTTGTTAAATACTCTTATAAACTTTTATCTTGGCGTTCTTGGCGTTCTTGGCGGTTCGTTTATTTACTTTGTGGCGATCGCACTTTCATCAAGGGCTATTAATAGCAGTTAATCAATTTTATTGATTAGGGTATTTTAAATTTTATTTAGTAGGTCGTTCAACATAAATCACCATTAGTCAGCTTGAAAAGAAATGAGCCACAAATAAATGTGAGAATCTCTTACTTAACCTATAGCTATTTGTGAACAACAAGATCCCCGACTTCTCAAAGAAGTCGGGGATCTGAACCTCTCAATTTTCATACTTTCAAGTAATGGATTGATCCCTGATATGATTACATCAAAACTGCTTATTTAGCAGCACAGTAACCTTTAATCTCCTTAATTATTGCAGTTTCCTCGTTAGTACTCTTTTTCAAGGATGCTAAAAATTTATTTGCAGCGGGGATATTTTTTTTATCTATAGCTATGGCTGTCTGGTTCAAATTCCTGCTACTGTCTTGATAAAGTTTAAGAAATCGCCCCTGAAAGCTTTGCAGTTTTTCATCTTTGATTTCGAGTGCTTTCATTTGTGTAGCTATTTGGTCTATTTTAGTAGCAGTTTCAGTTAAGCCTTTAGTGCTTTTTGCAGACTGAGAATTTTTGCTAAGTTCTTGACCTAAGACAGTTGCCTGATTTGCAACTTTGATGAGTTTATTACATTGGACAACTTTACTTTCACCACAACCAGTAAATAACAATGCGATCGCAGCAGCAAATAAAAGTATAGCAGTTCTTTTAAGTATACTTAGCATTTTTTCTTTGACACTCCGCATTCTTAAATTGATCCCCGGATTCAGCAACGCCGATTATTGAGGAATCAACCTCAATTTTGCAACATTATTAATTTGCTGTTTCCATAGCATTGGGTGATATTCAATCTTACGCCAGGGATCAACCAGATCCGTGTAATGTCTATGGAAAGCATGACCTGATTGTCCAGGAGTATGAACAGCGAGGGAGTTTTCCAGATTCCCCAAATCTACTATCATCCGCATAGAAGGAATATCAGTTACTGCAAAAGAAGATTGGTCTGCCTTCCAGCGGTTAGCATTTAGGGTTTCCCCATTCCCCGCAGTTATAAAAGCACCACGATTAAATAAAGCTTCAATCGGTGCAACTCCAGATTTGCCTAAAGTTGCATTGCGAAAAGTAATAGTGTGCAGCTTACCCCAATGCCAATTTTTTGGGTCTTTACTTTGTAGGTGTTCTAATTCATCTACTGCTTCGATGAAAGCTTGTTGTAGAATTTGATCCCGGTTTTCAACTTTTGGAGTGTTGCGATGATCCCACCAAATGCTATTGGGTTGTTTAACAATATTTTGGATTACAGCATACCAGCGATCGCCTCCGTCAGGAAAGTATTCTTGCGGCAACTGATCGTGGAAGGTATCTGCTAGCAAGTGCTGCCAAAATGTTTCAAACAAAGCAGCAGCAGGTGATGTCATTTCTAGTTGTAAATCCCAATCCAGCAGTAATTTTCGTGCTGCTTCCTGACGGGGTGTATTTAAAGAGATTGCTGGCAATAGTGGGATTAATGTTTGTGCATTCAGGGTTTGATTGTCGCCTTGCATCTGTTGTATATAAGCAACAGAAATAGGTTGAGTTTGCTGTTCTAGCATTTCAACAATACGCTTGGCACGGTAGCCATAAACCCAATCAGTAGTAATTAAGTAAGGATATTCACGAGCAACTAAATTATTAGCGGTAGCAATATAACCTTGAGATGGATTAAAACTTGTAGGTAACTGCTCAAAGTCTATATAACCTTGCCACTCGTAAGCATCTGTCCAACCAGGAACGGGATAGCGTCCTTGCCCCTTAGCCCGGATCGGAAATTTTCCAGGCATAAGGTAGCCAATATTACCTAAAATGTCAGCATAAACTAAGTTTTGCGAAGCAATATCAAAGTTGCTGGCAGCCGCCCGGAACTCTTGCCAATTTTGGGCGCGATTCATTTGGAGAATTGCATATACCAGTTTTGAAGGTTCTAAGGCTGTCCAGCGTAAAGCAACAGCATAGTTTTGTGGTACTTCTACTTGTTGATTTTGGTTAAACTGCTTGAGATTGGGTGAAACATCCGAGAGAATTGGTCCGTGTCGAGTGTAGCGAATTGTTTGGGTAATCGGCTGGCTGTCGGCAACTTTTAGTGTCTCGTTAACAAGTTGCATATCTACCCATTGTCCATTTACTTCGTACTGATTGGGGTTATTAGGATTAATTTTTTCGATGTATAAATCCATGACATCCGCTTGTGCATTAGTGACACCCCAAGCAATGCGATCGCTATGACCAACAATCACCCCTATCATCCCCGCAAAAGAAAAGCCAGTGACGTTATAGGGACATTCGGTATTTTTTGGGGTGCAATGCAGACCAATCTCATACCAAATGGAAGGCAGCTGCACAGCTAAGTGAGGATCATTCGCCAGAATTGGTTTACCTGTAGCTGTGCGTTGACCTGAGATCACCCAACTATTTGAGCCGACATTAACTCCGGTTTTACCAATGAGTTTTTCTAAAGCGGTGATTGGTTTGGTAATTGATTTGAGAGAAGCTATAGCTTCAGTTGGAAAGGTGGGGATCTGGGTTGATAAATTTAAGTTGTTTTTTGTATCTACTGAAGACTGAGGCAAAATTACAGGTAAATCTTGAGGATAGGGTGGAAAAAGTTCTTCTACTTGAAATGGTGTGAGGGTTTTGAGCAAGATAGTACGTTCAATTTCTCTTTGGAAATTTCTGCCCAAGTCGTAAGCCATCACCTTACCCCAAGTGAGGGAGTGTAGGGGTTGCCAAGGTTCTGGTTTGTATCCAGGATTAAGCAACTTTAGTACAGCATATTCTAGACTTAATGCACTGCCTTGATGCTTTGCCAGATAAGCATTAACACCATCAGCATAAGCTTGTAAGTTGGACTTTATCTGTGCATCCATTTGTTGGATTTCTTGTTTAGCGATCCCCGCCCAATTCATTGTTCGCAGATATCGATCAGTTTCCACTTGAGAAGAACCAAACATTTCTGCTAGTCGCCCAGAACCAATGTGTCGCCAGAAATCCATTTGCCAGAAACGATCTTGGGCGTGAATATAACCTTGCGCCATGAACAAATCATGGGAATTGTCAGCCCAAATGTGAGGAATACCCCATTTATCGCGCTGGACTGTGACTTCAGCCTGAATTTTGGGTAATGCGATCGCCCCACTTTCTACAGGAAAGGAACGCCGTACACTATAAATAATAAATCCTACCAGCGATAGCCCCACTATTAGCAGCACAACTAAAGTAACTTTCAGTCCCTTTCGCAACCAACGTTTTTTAGGGCTTTTCATCGGTGGGTGTCGTGAATTAATCACGCGACATTATACAGTTTTTGGGGCATGGAAAAGAGGCAGTGTTTCGACTACGCTCAACAACCGGGGCAGGGTGCGGGGTGCAGAGGTGAGTTAATAAAATGCCTTGAATTTAAAGATGTGTACCTGATCTTTCTCCTTTCCCCCCTAGTCCCTAGTCCCTATATTTTGGATCAGATTTACTGATTTTACAGTTGTGGCGAAAATAACTGTCCAATACAAGGGTTAGATGGGATGATAAGATAACTTAAAAAAAGGAGAACAATTATTATTTTTCCCCATTGTCTTCTTGTTGGAGGATAGCATCACAATATTTGAGTAGAGTTGTCAAGCGATCGCCTATGGTTTGAAGTCTGGCTTGGGCAGTAGCTGGCTGCCGCGCTCCTTGGAAAAACATCACGTCTATTTCCAATAGGCGCAGTTGCTTACTCATCTCCGTGCGGTAAGACTGCTCTTTTGAGTCTGCATCAGCCAAAGGTACAATTTGTTGTCTAAAAAATTGCTGTAAAGAAGCTAAATGCTGCTTCAGTTGGACTGCATCTAGCTCGGTAGTAATAGCATCAGAGCGTAATTTTTCTAGCAATGTTGCTAGTCCCTGATATTTTTCATGTTTTAGAGACATCCAGTGCTAGTTAAGATAGTATTAATGTCAAGAAAATTTTCTTCTACAATAGACTTTACTCAGTTTCTCATTCAAATTACAAGCCTCAAGTCATGCTTTGAGGCTTTGTTTGCCATAAATGGATTTTCAGTATTATGATTCCTTAATCCCGGAATGGATGATTAATCAGTAACTGATAACTGATAACTAATCACTTTTCAAACCTATCCACCGATCCCCCTGTAGTCTTAATTGTATGAGCAGCATAGCTATAAGTTCCTCGACTGATCTTGCCATTCCGGAATGGTTAAAAAAGTGTTTGAAGGAGTCATCGGCAAATAGCAGCGTCACAGAAGAAGACCGAAGGCATAATGATCTGGCCTTGATTGGTCGAGCATTTGAATTTGCTTACCAACTACATCAAGGTCAATACCGCAAATCAGGAGAACTGTACATTAGTCATCCCGTTGCTGTGGCTGGATTGCTGCGTGACTTGGGAGGTAGTCCTGCCATGATAGCAGCTGGATTTCTTCATGATGTAGTTGAAGATACAGAAGTTACAAGCGAAGAAATAGAAGAGCGTTTTGGCCCAGAAGTGCGGCTGTTGGTAGAAGGTGTCACCAAACTTTCTAAAATTAACTTCAATAGCAAAACCGAAAGCCAAGCCGAAAATTTCCGGCGGATGTTTTTGGCAATGGCGCAAGATATCCGAGTAATTGTGGTGAAACTGGCAGACCGTTTGCATAATATGCGAACTTTACAGTACATGTCAGAAAGTAGTCGCCGCCGTAGCGCTCAAGAAACGCGAGATATCTTTGCTCCCCTAGCTAATCGCTTGGGGATCTGGCGGATTAAATGGGAACTGGAAGATTTGGCGTTTAAATATCTCGAACCAGAAGCTTTCCGCGAAATTCAGCACCATGTTTCCGAAAAACGGACAGCGCGGGAAGAAAAATTGACCAAAGCTACAAAGATTTTGCAGGAGCGTTTGCGGCAAGCTGGGATTCATTGCCAAGATATTAGCGGCCGTCCCAAGCATCTTTATAGCATTTACCAAAAAATGCAGCGGCAGCAAAAAGAATTTAATGAAATTTATGATTTGGCAGCTTTGCGGATTATTGTCCAGACCAATGAGGAATGCTATCGGGCTTTGGCAATAGTTCACGATGCTTTTCGTCCAATTCCTGGTAGATTTAAAGACTACATTGGATTGCCCAAACCTAACCGTTACCAATCGTTGCATACTGGTGTGATTGGGTTGACAGGTCGTCCATTGGAGATACAAATTCGGACGATAGAGATGCATCATATTGCCGAGTATGGAATTGCAGCTCATTGGAAGTACAAAGAAACAGGTGGTTCTAATAGCCAATTAACAACGACAGATGAGAAGTTTACTTGGTTGCGTCAGCTCCTAGAATGGCAAAGTGATCTCAAAGACGCACAAGAATACCTTGATAGCGTCAAAGACAATCTATTTGAAGATGATGTTTATGTCTTCACCCCTAAGGGGGATGTTGTACCGTTAAGTCCTGGTGCTACTACCGTAGATTTTGCTTATCGGATTCATACAGAAGTTGGAAATCATTGTACTGGGGCGCGAGTCAATGGGCGGATGGTATCTCTATCTACGCGGCTGCAAAATGGCGACATTGTGGAGATTATGACCCAAAAGACCGGCCATCCGAGTTTGGATTGGTTGAACTTTGTCAGAACATCGGCAGCAAAATATCGGATTAAACAATGGTACAAGCGATCGCGCCGCGAAGAAAATGTTGCCCGTGGTCGAGAATTGTTAGAAAAAGAACTGGGTAAAACAGGTTTTGAAAGCTTATTGAAGTCAGAAGCCATGCAAACCGTCACTGAAAAGTGTAATTATCACAGCGTGGAAGATTTACTCGCTGGTTTGGGTTACGGAGAAGTAACACTGAACTTAGTATTAAATCGTTGGCGAGAAGTAGCAAAAGGACAACAACCTGCTACCACTGCTATCCCATTTCTGCCCAAAGATTCAATTACAGCTAAAGCCTTACGAGAAGCTCCTCCGGTGACCTCCCGCGCGACTGATTCGCCAATTGTGGGAGTGGAAGGATTAGTTTATCATATCGTTGGCTGTTGTAGCCCGATTCCCGGCGAACCAATTATTGGCGTAGTTACCAGAGGCAGAGGAATTTCAATTCATCGCCAAGGCTGTCATAATTTAGAGAATGTGGAATATGAGCGCTTAGTACCAGTGAGTTGGAACTCAACCATCGAAAATAGCGGTCGTCCTCACACTTACCCAGTGGATGTTCAAATCGAAGCCCTTGATCGTGTGGGAGTATTAAAAGATATTTTATCACGGTTAAGTGACCAAGGGATCAATGTGCGTCATGCTCAAGTGAAAACTGCTATTGGTCAACCAGCATTAATCGACTTAGGAATAGATATACGCGATCGCTCTCAATTGGAACAAGTGTTTATCCAAATTAAAAAAATGAGTGACATTCTCAATATCCGCCGCCTAGGTCAGATAGACGAGTAGTATAATAATTTTTGTATGACAACTACACTAAATTCTGTAATTAAACCAAGAACTGAAGATAGTTTTGCCATTACTTTTGCGCCATTATCTCTTGAAGAGATTTATGCCAAAGCTGACGACCCAGCCAATGGTGCAGTAGTAGTTATGAGCGGGATGGTTCGCAATCAAACCGATGGACAACCTGTAGTTGCTTTAGAATATCAAGCATACGAACCAATGGCATTGCGAGTATTTTATCAAATAGCTGCTGATATTCGCTCTTCTTGGTCTGATGTCAAACGGGTAGTAATTTATCACCGTACTGGGCGTTTGCAAGTTGGCGAAATTAGTGTTTTAGTAGCTGTTGGTTGTCCTCATCGCGGTGAAGCATTTGCAGCTTGTCAATACGCTATTGATACCCTCAAACACAATGCTCCTATTTGGAAAAAGGAATGGTATGACGGGCTAAATGGTCAGTTGTCTAGCACTTGGGTAAGTATTAATGCTTGTGAACAGTCAACCCCCTAGGGAATTAAAAATGTAAAATTAGTCTTGGAAAGTTGGGCGGGACGGAAACCGACACCGCCCACTTTCCGCAAAATGAAAAATTAACAGGACTTACGCACAGGTAACGGACTTGCGTGAAAATAAAATAATAGTAAACCGAGTTTCGACACTATCAACTCGCAGTTTCCTAACGGAAAATCTAACCGCAGAGAAGCCAGTGCGTTGGGCGGGTTCCCCGACTTGTAGCAACTGGCGCGACGCTGAGTACACAGAGAAATAGGAGTTTCAGAGAGTTATTTGCGTCCTATCTCTGCGAGTTCCGCCTTAGCGGTATGCGGTTCGTTTTTAAAGCGCATCTTGATACAGAATTGGTATTAGTTTCTGACTATTATATGCATCTTTATATTGAATAGCAGATATCGAATATTTTACAGGCGTACAAGTTTCCCGCAGCAGTCAACAAAGATTGGTGCATCGTCAAAACTTTGAATTGCCAATACAAGAAGACTTGGTTGAAGAATTAAGCGTCGATGGTGAGTCCAGCCACACGTGCGGCTATGCCGCCAAGTGGACTGGCGAACCCCGAAGGGGTGGAAACATTCGTGTTCGCACTACTGAAGGTGAAATATCCGCTTGGCTTGGCTATAAAGCAATTAGCTTACATCACAATGGAATGGTTGGAACGTCCTTTCAAGACAATCAGGTTGTAATTGATTGGGTTAATAACCAACCGCTGGCTAACACAGTTACTTGTGTTGGTGATGGACATGATGGAATTTGGAATATTGTTGACCAACTAGCCCCTGATGTACAGTGTCGAGAAGTACTTGATTGGTTCCATTTGATAGAAAACTTACATCAAGTTGGGGGTTCGCTAAAACGCTTGAAACAAGCACAAGCTCTACTATGGAAAGGCCAAGTTAACGCTACTATTGCCCTATTTACCAATTGTAAAGGTAAACAAGCTCAAAACTTTTGCCATTATCTGGATAAACATCGCAATCGCATTATTAACTACGAATATTATCAAGCTGAAGAAATTTGTTCGATTGGTTCTGGTTCAGTTGAATCTGCCGTTAAACAGGTTGACCGCCGAACGAAAATTTACCGGGCACAATGGAAACGAGAAAATGTGCCTCAAGTCCTCGCCCATCGCTGTGCCTACCTCAATGGATTATTGTCGGTTTGAGCCACTTCAAAAACTGAGATACTCCCCATATTAACAAGCTACTGTTAAACTAGAAACAGGGCTTGATGAATACCGCAGCAAAAACAAGCCGAAACTGTGGAACTGCATGATCTTAATATCCTAGTCAAATCAACAACAAATTAAAGTTAAATTATGCAACTTCGGCAACTATTTGATCAAGAATCAAGTACCTATACATATTTGCTTGTTGATAAAAATACCAAACAAGCTATTCTAATTGATTCTGTGGTTGAGCAAGTAGAACGCGACATAAAATTATTACAAGAATTAGGGTTATCTTTATGTTATTGCTTAGAGACTCACGTTCATGCTGACCACATTACAGGTACAGCCAAACTGCGAGAGTTAACAGGTTGCTTGGGTGTTGTTCCAGAAAAGGCACAGGTAAGTTGTGCAGACCGCTTAATTAAAGATGGCGAAATTTTGCAATTAGGAAGTATTAAGGTTGAAGCTATAGCTACTCCTGGACATACAAATAGCCATTTAACTTACAAAGTTAATGACAAAATATTTACTGGAGATGCATTATTTATTCGTGGTTGCGGGCGTACAGATTTTCAAGGTGGCGATGCAGGAACTTTGTACGATTCAGTAACACAACGGTTGTTTACCTTACCAGATGAAACTTTTGTATATCCGGCTCACGATTATCGGGGTCACACTGTATCAACAATTGGTGAAGAGAAACAGTGGAATCCACGTTTTGCTGGACATAGCCGAGAAGAATTTATTGAATTGATGGAAAACCTGAATTTACCAGATCCTAAAAAAATTATGGAAGCTGTTCCTGCAAATAAACGTTGTGGTAATGAAGCTAAAATCTTCTGAAGGTCAGTTTAGTAAAGAAGTAAAATATCTTAAAAAATAGAGTGATTTTGAGTTAGTGTTTGATGACAATTAGACAGAATTTGCTGGGAATATATTTCAATAATTTAATATATAGCAGGACTTACGCAAAAATAATATAACTCCGTCATTATGAGCGATAGCGAAGTAATCTACCCTAACGCTGGGATTGCTTCCCTACACTCCGTTCCGGTCGCAATGACAATATCGGCGTTGCGTAAGTCATATATAGTTTTAAATCATTCGTGAATAACAAGATCTCCGACTTCTTTAAGAAGTCAGGGATTTGGAATGTCTCGATTTTTAATTTGTTCAATACTGATACAAAAATAGCTAATAAAAGTTTTAGGTATTTAAAGCTGACATTAATATTGGCAATTTCCCCCTAGAAATTTATCAATAGATTGTTTTATAGTAAAAAAATTGATTCACTCAATTCCAGGGAACCAAGAATTAGGAACTGGGAAATTACCCAATCCCCAAACTCGACTCAAGCCTGCGTAAATCATGATGCCCCTAATTTAGATGCGATCGCGTGTCTTAATCTTTTGTAGGCATTGACAAACTCAATTCCCCCATTGGCTAGAGTACGGTAGTTATGACCCCCAGCATTACAGATTCAGCAGTAAAGGCAGCGATCGCCGCCATTGCCTCGGAGTCAGCTACGGTTGCAGAAAAAATCCAAATGCTGATCGAGATGGCACAAGGCTTTCAAAAAAAGCCCAAAACTGCCCAAGACTTGCGAAATGCAGTTTCTCTTTATTACCGGGCTGACGAATTGTGTGGTGAGGAGTATCCCCTACTGAAAGCCCGCGCCCAGATAGGTATGGCAGGAACGTTACAGACAATACCGGATGCGGGAACTCAACTGTTAATGCAAGCGAAAGCAGGTTATGAAGAAGCGTTGCCGATTTTACAAGAGTTGGCTTCACCAGAAGAAGTGGCAGAAGCGCAGATGAATTTCGGGCTAGCGTTGCAGTCCCTTGTACCGTTTAATTTGGCACGCATAACCGACAGCATCCAAGCTTATCACGAGGCTTTGCGGGTGTTTACCTGGGAGGATTATCCCCAAGAATACGCGATTTTATATAACAATATTGCGATCGCTTATCTTTCTATGCCAATGGCATCAGAACGGGAATACTTGCGTCAGGGGTTAGCTGTACAGTCTTTTGAAGTGGCGCTGAAGCATATTAACTTGATTGATCATCCTAGAGAATATGCGATGTTGCAAAACAATTTGGGTAATGCTTTGCAATATCTAGTGAGTTCTCATCCTGTAGAGAATAACTTGCGGGCGATCGCAGCTTATGATGAAGCGCTAAAAGTGCGTAACTCTAAAGATACACCCATAGAATATGCTAACACAATTTCTAACAAAGCTAATGCTTTATTCAACTTACCTGATGAGCTAGAAAAACCAGAAATTGGTAATCCTAAAAATCTCCTCAAAGCGTATAATTATTATCAACAAGCTTGGGAAATTTTTACTCAACACCAACAAATGGAACAAGCAGAAGTAATATCACAAGCAATACAAGATCTAGAAGCAGAAATGGGGATTAGTTAACAATAAAAACTCCAACAACAAAAATAAATAGGTAACTAGGGGAAGCCAGAATAATAATAACTAATACCATTTTAGTTTAAAGTTTATACATTTGGGCAAGCAGGGGAAGCAGGGGAAGCAGCACTTCGGCTACGCGGCAGTTGAATCTCGACTTCGCTCGATTGCCGCGTAGTCGAAACTCAGTGACCGGAGGCAGGGGGAGTAAGAAAAGTAATTTGTATCAGTAATTTCGTGAAATGGTATAACAACTGACAACTAACCCCCGTAACGTAAATCAATATTTTTTACAGCGTTTTTCAGATGAATAGACCACAGTGAGCAAACCAACCCCAAGCATTGTCGGATGAGATTCAATACTTTTTGGTTAAGGATTATAGCGGTTTTCTGATGAATGAAATACACCACTCTAGCCCCTAGCCTCTAGTTCCTAGCCTCTTTTATTTCTGGAGTGTATTCCATGCAACCGAGAAGCGCTATAATTCCTAATTCTCAATGATTAACAAGGAGATAAAAACAACATGAAGGATGTTTTGACCAGTCCTGCTATCAGTGATTTTCTCACAAACATGGCGACTGGTGACTTGAACCTAGTTACAGGATTATTGTGGTTAGTTCTAGCAACAGCTATGTCTATGATTGGCGGTGCAATTGGCGGCATGATATTGGCTGGTAAAGACATCGGTTATGCTTTTTCAGCAATGTTGGGAGCATTATTCGCTCCGGCTGGTGCAATTCCCGCCATACTTTTAGGATTAGCTGTACTAACCTTATTACAAAACTATTAGGAGTAATTATGTTGGAAATAGGATGGTTTTCCGCTAAGTTATTTTTTAAAGGAAAGCTACTACGTGACCCGATGTATTTTGTCCAGCAAACTGCTATTGGTATTACTGGAGGTTTGATTTTATTTGTATTATTAGCACAAGTAGAAATACCTTTTTATTTACCAATTATATTATCCAGTTTGGTAACGGGTATGATGATGCCATTTCTCCTTAAAGACTTCAAAATGAAGTAAGTCGTTAGTTGTTTATTATTCACTGTTGACTAATGACTAATCTGGAAGAATTAATTGAAGAAATCAACCGCTTTGAGGCAATTATATCTGATTGGGATGAAAGCCAGCGGTGTGTAGTGGTAGGACTCAAAAGAGTAATTGAAGCTTTGCATAAAGAAGCATTGGCTCGTTTGATTAAAAATCTCAAACAAGAATCAATGCCAGCTTTGCGTCATGCTGTTGAAGATGAAGTAATATATGCAGTACTGCTTTATCATGAATTAGTTAAACCACCAAAGCCACCTCTAACAGAACGTATTCAAACTGCCCTTGAAGAAGTTCGTCCAGGCTTACAAAGTCATAAGGGAGATGTAGAATTAATAGGAATTAAACTACCAGATACAGTAGAAGTAAAATTGATTGGAACTTGTAGCAGTTGTCCAGCTTCTACTTTAACTTTATCTCAAGGAGTAGAACAAGCAATTAAAAAATATTGTCCTGAGATTACTCAAGTAATTGCTGTTAACAAAAATCTTTCTATTGATAATGCTAATTCTGGTTTAGTCAGCCCCTTTTCTCCAACAGTAACTTCGACTTGGTTTAAAGTCGCAACTTTTAATCAAGTTCCTGAATCTAGTGTATTAGCAGTAAAAATTGCTGGTAAATCACTGCTTTTATATCGTCAAGGTGTAAATATTACCTGTTACCGTAATGCTTGCGCTCACTTAGGATCTCCTTTAGAAGCAGGGAAAGTTGAAAATGGTATTATCACTTGTCCTGCCCACGGATTTCAGTACAATTTAGAAACAGGTGAATGCTTAACTGCCCTTGATGTTTCGCTTCAGCCATATCAGCTACAAATTAAGGGCGATAAGATTTTTGTGAAATTATAAAAACTATTTGGTAGGTTTTAACCCGTCGTCGAAATCGCATTGACATCGCATTAGTACAGTAAAGTTGAGTTGAGATTCAGAAATTCTATGATTTTTTCTGGGCTGTATGATTGAGCCATTCAATTAAAGGTCTCAAAGTCCCTGGTAATGCTGTCTCACTTACAGTTACCGTATGCTGCTTACCGTTGTCTTCTATTGTCAATTTATACTGAAAGCGATCGCTCTGGGGATGAGAGGAAGTAATTTTTTCCGGTAACTGAAATAAATCGGCAGCTTCGACCAGCACAGGCAGTTCCTTAGCTTCTTTGGGCGGTAAAGTAGCCGTGTCAAGTGTTGTTTTCTTACTAATCCCAGCAAAACCGCCCGTGCGTTCAAACGAGATCCGCATTTTTGCTCTCCGTTATTGTCAAAAGGGGAGAAATAAAAAGACTGGGAGGTGAAAGTTTTCATCTCCCAGTTTAGCAACATTAGTAACTGATGACTGATAACTGGTAACTGATAACTGTTAAAGAACTCCTACTTTGTGCCAAGCGTTCTGCACTGCTTTTTGCTCATGACTGCTGATACCGTAAAGTTCACCAGCAATTTGAATAGTTATATTAGCAGCTTTTTTAAAATCTGATTTAGGACGCAAGCGATCGCGTAAAGCAATATACCAGATCTTACCAGCCTTTTCCCACGCGTAGCCACCAATCTCAACTGCTGCTAGATAAAAAGCATAATTAGGGATACCTGAATTGATATGCACCCCAGCATTATCCTCATCACCAGTATATTTATCTTGCATGTGACCTGGCTGTGGATCTTTACCCAATACGGCATCATCGTATGCTGTTCCTGGTGCTTTCATAGAACGAATGCCTACACCCTTGACATTCGATGTTAACAAACCTTCCCCAATGATCCAATCTGCATCTTCTGCTTTGTGGTTTTTTACCTTTTGTTTTACCAAGGAACCAAAAACATCAGACATAGATTCATTTAACGCCCCAGGTTCGCCGTAATACTGTAAACCAGCTTCATACTGAGTTATACCATGAGTTAGTTCATGTGCGATTACATCAATTGACGTGGTGAAGCGTTGAAATAGTTCTCCGTCGCCATCACCATAAACCATTTGGTCGCCATTCCAGAAGGCGTTATCATACTTGACACCGTAATGCACAGTAGAGTCTAAACGCAATCCTTTATCATCGATAGAATTGCGATCAAATATTTCATAAAATAACTCATAAGTCGCACCAGCAGAATCGTAGGCTTCATTCACACATTCATCACTGCTAGGAGGATCACCTTCACCCCGCACTATAGTACCAGGGAGTTGTTGACTATTTTTAGCATCATAGATAGTACGGCGCTTCTCGCCAGGAGAGGGTGCAAAGGAAACACCACCTATAATATCTCGCCGTCCACGAAACTGCGCTGAAACATTTAATGTCCGAAAAGCCCAAGCACGTTGCTGGGGGTTGCCATTCACCACAACATTTTCTAGGATATGTGGCGGGACTATGCAACAAATAGGGCATCTATTATTTAATGGATGCTCACACTTAAACTCAGACGATTTTCTTTTATTTCGAGCCATCCAAGATATTCTCCTTTGAAAACTAAGTCATGGCAGACAGCGGCATTAACTCCACTGTGGAAAGAAGCAGAAAAACTAATGCAAAAGGCATTTTCCTAGTGGTCTGTCTCACTAGTTATCAGGAAATAATTAAGTTCGTAGTCAGGACTTTAGTCCTGATTTTTAAGCCCTAAAGTGCTTACTACGAACCAATCAAAATTAATGAGACAGACCATTAGATTGTCTTCTGAAAATATGTTTTACTCTTGATTGTCGGATATGTCTGTTGATAGTGGACAGTACCTCAATTTTTGCATTAGTTGCCAAGTCTGTTTTACAAACCCAATGGGTTTATATAATAGTTCCTGTCTTGGATGATTGTGCTATTTATTACTGTTTTGTTATATATAGGACTTACGCAACGCCGATATTGTCATTGCGACCGGAACGGAGTGTAGGGAAGCAATCCCAGCGTTTGGGTAGATTACTTCGCTATCGCTCGTAATGACGGAGTTACATTATTTTTGCGTAATACCATTTCACGAAATTATTGATACAAATTACTTTTCTTACTCCCCCTGCCTCCGGTCACTGAGTTTCGACTACGCTCAACTGCCGCGTAGCCGAAGTGCTGCTTCCCCTGCTTGCCCAAATGTATCAACTTTAAAGTAAAACGGTATAAGTCCTGATATAAATAGATTGATGGGAGCAGCAATTTTCTAGCCAGCCACCAAACACAGCTAAACCATAATATTTCCAAGGTACTGCTATTGTCTTAAATCCGGCTGTTGTCAGCATTTGCAACTGAGTATCTAAAGTAGCAAGTTGGTCTTGACTAGAGTGTCCTTGAGTGTCCTTGAGTAGTGCTAGTACCGACTTTCGCGCGAACTTCTGTCAACATAATTCGTAATTGATAATGGGCTACGCCCCGCTACGCTCCTTTGGTTTTGAAGACGAGTAACATTAAAGCAGACATTAGCTATACCCCATAAAGAGCAACCAGAATCTGCTTAATACTGTAAATTTTCGTCCTTGAAATCTGTTTCTTTCCAACTCAGTGTTGCTGAGTTGTTTCTCGTTGCCTAATCCAAACTCCAGTATGTGTGTAATACTAGTTAAAGTAACTTAATATTTCTACATAGTTTGAGTTTTTAAACACTGTTTAGTGCAGAACGCTAACCGCTAAGAGAGGTTTTTAGCAAGTTGTTAGTGCTTTTTGTGTTGAGTATATTTTGGTATTTTTAACGTGAATACTACGCGGAGTAAGTGCGTGATCCATTTAGAACCACTACCTAGTTATCAGATAGAATTGAATCCAGAAGTGAAAAGTAAATTTTTATTTAAAGGACTTTTTATTGCTTCTGCTATTATTAGCATTTGGGTAATTAGCTTAGGTTTCTTACTTTCTATAGACATATCCCAAGTTAATTTTTTGATTTTGTTACCTATTGTAATTTGGCAAACATTTTTATATACAGGATTATTTATTACATCTCATGATGCCATGCATGGGGTAGTTTTTCCTCAAAATCCTAAAGTCAATCATTTTATTGGTTTATTGTGTATATCTCTTTATGGTCTTTTACCATATAAAAAATTACTAAAAAAACATTGGTTACATCACCATAACCCTGCTAGTAATATAGACCCAGATTTCCACGATGGTATACATAAAAACTTCTGGGGTTGGTATTTTCATTTTATGAAGAGTTATTGGAGTTGGCGACAAATTATCATCATAACTATTATTTATAATTTAGCTAATCACTATTTCCATATTCCTGCCTATAATTTAATTTATTTTTGGGCAGTTCCTTCGCTTTTAAGTTCGCTACAATTATTTTATTTTGGAACTTTTCTACCACATAGTGAACCAATAGGAGGTTATATTCAGCCTCATAATGCCCAAACTATCAACCGTCCTATTTGGTGGTCATTTATCACATGCTATCACTTTGGCTACCACAAAGAACATCACGAATACCCTCATATTCCTTGGTGGCAACTACCAAAAGTTTATAAAATGCATAAACAATAATTCCTCATAAAAAACTCTTAACCTTTGCGTTTACCTGCGGGAACGCCTAACAGCGAATGCGTGGTAGTCGCTACAAGTCGGGGAAACTGCTCAACGCGCTGCCTTGCTTTTGCGTGTTAGCGTAAAGCCTACGGTATAGCTTCGCTTAACGCAGAGCGTAGCCCGATAAATTCATACCGCCATTATGCAACACTAAAAAGACTTTAATTGGCTGCTTGCTGTTTAGATATTATATCTGCATTTACTTCTGGTAAGGGTGGACGCACACATAAATAAATCAAAGAACCAAACAGTGGAATCAAACCGATTAACCACAACAACTGGGGATTTTTCGAGTTACGACGTGCTATATCATCTTTTAGTAATGTTGGGAATAATAAGCAAAGTAAGCAAAAATCCAAACTCATTACATGAATAAAACGGCTGGTTTGCCACTGTTGTATAAAATTTCCCCAATCTCCTTTTTGTAACCCAAAGGTGACTAGAATAAGTGTTGCTATAATCAGCACAATGCCAGTTATGCGAGAATCTAGCAGCTTAAGTAAAGCATTCTTGCTACCGATAAATTGTTTATTTGGTTCTCTTAAAGCTAAATAAGGCAATAAAGCAAATGCACCCACTGCAAAAGAGAACGTAGCAAACGGCCAAGCGGGTATTTTTTGATTTCTGCCATCAATAAAAATGACTGCGCTGTAGATTAAAGGCCAAATACCCATCAGATTAAATAGGGCTATGACTAAGGGATTAATGCCTTGCCATTGACCAATAGATAAATTTTTGATCAACATGAATGTGTCAGGTTGATCGGGAGGGGCAAGGAGAAAAGCATAGGTAATCAACCCTAACCACAGCATCCCCAAGATGATTTTTCTCACGTTTTTGATTAACACTTTTAAAAATCAGGAATTGAAATAACCAAATGCTTCTGAGAGGTAATCAGCGGCACTAGCCACAACTGCGATCGCACTTTCATAATCTAAGCGTGTTGGCCCCAAAACTCCTACACTTCCTACTGGCACAGAACCTCGACGATAGGTCGAAGAAATCAAAGTGCAGGTGCGTATCGGTTCTAGAGGATTTTCTGCACCAATGCGAACTGTTACCCGTTGTTTGCCCGTTTCTTCTACCTCAGGCTCCTCGAATATTAATCGCCACAGTTGGTCTTGTTCTTCTTCCAAGAGGTGGATAATCGTTTTTACTTGCTCTAATTGAGAAAATTCTGGCTGACGCAATACTTCTGCCACACCTCTAACCATAATTTGTGTTGCAGCTGGTGCTAAAGTTCGACGAGTTAATTCTGCTACCGAACTCTTCAAAAACTCGCCATAGCGTTGGAACTCAAGATCTAATTGGCTCCAATCAAGATTACCCAATTCCAACAAACTCCGCCCCCGCAAATGGGTATTCAAAAAGTTAGAAACTATCTGCAATTCCCGATCAATTACTTCTGGATCGCGTTGTGTTTCTTCCCGGACTGGAGGCAAATCCATCAACTTAGAATGGGTTTCATAAGCATCTGTCACCACAATCAACATAATCCGCCCGGCTTCAATTTGCATTAATTGCAGATGTCGCAAAATTGCTGTGGTGGTTTGTGGCATGGTAATCAAGCTAACGCACCCACTCAAAGTTGCTAAAATTTGAGCTGCTCCTTGCAACAAAGCTTCTAGACTCCAATCTTCCCAATGAAGGCGTTGTTGCAGTGTTAGTTCTGTCTCTTTGGCTAAAACTTCCATTCGCGTAATGTCTCGCAGAGAAGGTGTAATCAACTGGTCAACATAAATGCGATAGCCTGAGTCTGAAGGTACTCTACCAGCAGAGGTGTGTGGTTGGTAAAGTAACCCAGACTTTTCTAAAACGCCCATCACATTACGAATAGTGGCTGAACTAACACCCAAATCGTACTCCTCGACTAAAGCTTTTGAACCAACAGGCTCCGCTGTAGCAATATAGTGACGTACCGTTGCCCAAAGTATATGCTGTTGTCGATTTGTTAACTGAACTTCCATAGGGTATGTTTTGCTGGAGGCAAATTTTAATCAAAAGATTGGGAAGAATTTTTAAATTTGACTATTAATAATAGTTAATTAAGGTGGCAAAATATTTATTTTTATTGTAATAGCTAAGAGTAATGTTTTGAAATTGCTATCTTATAGAGCTTGACTTTTGCTAGCAAATCAGCGTTTATCAAGTATAATCATGAGATCATTTAAGTATATTTGCATAAACTTTATATAAAAATTGTATATGAAATTACTGATTTTTGTAACTGTTTTAGATCTGTTGACAGCAGCAAATTCTCTGAATTTCGAGAATTGCGGGCGTTCGCCAATAGACTATCAATTTACACAATATTGCATTAAGAATAGCATTGCTTTTATGGAAGAGTAAGTCCTAAATAAGCAATGCTATATTTCATAAACGATGGACTAATATTGGGGAATTGAAGAGTCAACTAATAAAGAATAGGCATCAATACCGCCTACAATATTTTTAACATTTGTAAATCCTTGAGCCAATAACCACTGGCACATCTGGGCAGAACGGATGCCGTGGTGACATAATACAAGGGTCTCAGCATGGGGATTGAACATAGTAGGGACTTGATCGCCCCATTCCACAAATTCACTCAAGGGTAAGTTGACAAAGCCATCAATGCTAGCGATCGCTAGTTCTTGTGGTTCTCGTACATCTACTAGCTGAATATTTGCATCGCCAGAAGACAGCCGTTGTGCTAATTCTTCTACACTAATCTGGATCATAGGTTGACCTAAAGATTTCCCTGTCATGAAGTTTTTCTGAACAATCCTATATGATTTATGGTGACAGAAAATCTGTATCCTAGCATGAGTATTTGTTTACGCTACGCGGGTTAGTTGTCAGTTGTCAGTTGTCAGCGATGCACTGACTTGTACTGAGCGTAGTAGAAGTAGCTTGTCGAAGTGTTGTCAGTTGAATGAGAGAAATACCAGCTTATTCAGTTATCGTAAAGCTATTTTTAAGAGTTAGCGATCGCTCTTAGCATTCAAATTTATCAGTGCTAGTATTGGCACATATACCGAAATATTTATATCGAAACCTAGAACTATCGGATTCTACCCGTTAAACCCATTAACGATTTGCTTACCCCCAATGTAAAAATGGGGGTATTTTTATGGCTATGGGGCATGGGTAAAAAGTTATTCATAAAGTTGAAAACTATTTTTGATAACAAGCGATCGCCTACGTAATTGTATCTCCAGTTACCAGAAGAAGCGGAGGGGCAGGGAGCAGAGGGAAAGAGGTAATTCCTCTTCTTCATTTCTCCCTTGCACCCCGCACCCTGCCCCAATTCCTCTTCTTCATTTCCCCCTTGCGCCCTGCCCCCTTCTCCCCTGCCTCTTTTGACCCACTCGATCCGATACAATCATCTGCTATATTCAAGTCTCAAATTGCACCTTAGGCAAAGTTCCTGTGGTGAATTATTTATCTAGCAAAAATTTCCCCTATACTTGGCAGCTACATGAGTTCACAATCTCCTCGCTCTGATAAGATTCTGGTTGTCGATGACTCTCCTGATAATGTGTTTTTAATCAAAACCATTTTGGAGGAAGAAGGCTACACAGTTAGCACGGCAGAAAATGGCATTTCAGCATTGGCACAACTTCAAGCCTCACCTTGCGATTTAGTATTACTAGATTTGATGATGCCAGGAATGGATGGTTACGAAGTTACTAAACGGATTCGCGGCGATCTAAAGATGCAGCAGTATATCCCAATTTTGCTCATTACTGCCCATGATGCTCCTAATGTGGCACATGGATTAGATTTAGGTGCTGATGATTTTATTCGCAAACCTGTGACAGTAGACGAATTGCTAGCACGGGTGCGATCGCTTTTGCGGTTGAAGCGTAGTATCGATGAACGTGATGAAATTGCCCGTCAGCGAGAAGATTTTGTCTCCCGCCTCACCCACGATTTACGTACTCCCTTAGTAGCAGCTGATCGGATGTTGATGCTGTTCCAGCAAGGTGCTTTAGGCAACTTATCACCACAAATACAAGAAGTGATTACGATCATGGCTCGCAGTAATGTTAATCTGCTGACTATGGTTAATACCTTGTTGGAAGTTTATCGCTTTGAAGCAGGTCGTAAAACACTAGCTTTTCAAGCGGTGGATTTGAATAAATTGTTAGAAGAGATAGTCGGGGAACTGACACCTTTAATCAAAGACAAAACCTTAGCCATCAATCTGGATATTGCTGAGGCTGTAAACGCAAGTACAATTATGGGCGATCGCTTAGAGTTGCATCGTCTGTTTACTAACCTAATTGGTAATGCGATTAAATTTACTGAATCTGGCTCAATAACTATCCGCATTACTCCTGTAATTTTAAGTAGTAAAATTAACAATAAGGAATTTTCTTTACCTTCCACAATCACTGATTACATTACCATTGAAGTAGCTGATACAGGCTCTGGTATTCCTTCTGAAGAACAAGCCGTCTTGTTTGAACGTTTTCGGCAAGGAAGTCACAAAAGTTCTGGTAGTGGCTTAGGATTGTACCTTTCTCGGCGAATTGTTGAGGCGCATCAAGGAACTATTTTAGTCAATTCTGAGTTAGGTAAAGGCACTACATTTATTGTTAGTTTGCCAATGAAACAACCAATGGAAGGGAACAAGGAACAGGGAACAGGTAAAACTAGGTTTTAAAAAAAAGCGAGTTTCAACTTAACTTTCAATCAATTTATGAGTAAAACAAATGATTAATACTGACTTATCTAATTCCAATATTGCAGAAACCATTCATAAACAACGTGATTTTTTTCAAACAGATAAAACTAAAGATATTGCTTTCCGGATTGAACAGCTTAAAACCCTCAAGCAATTAATAGTTGATAATAAACTAGCAATAATTCAAGCATTACATGCTGATTTGCATAAACCAGAATTTGAAGCCTATGCTACAGAAATCAGTACTGTTAAAGAAATTGATTATGCTATTAAACATCTTAAAAACTGGGTAAAGCCCAAAAAGGCAGCAGTTTCTTTCGACTTCTTTTCTTA